>VBEN01000096.1 GCA_005881175.1 Chloroflexota bacterium | reverse complement strand
GGTCTTTTTCTTTTGCCCGAAATCCAGCAGGCTGAGCGTTGATCTCTCCTGGATGTTGATCGCTGCCCGGATAATGGAACCCAATGCGCTTTTTCTCGAGCATGCTTCGTCCATCTTTGAACTGGCTGCTCGTGTTCGTCCCCCTTTCCCTGGCCTTCGAACTCGCGCATCAGTCATTACTGATCTTCATCACGTCGGGGCTGGCCATCGTGCCGCTGGCGGGCTTGATCGGGCGCGCCACCGACCAGCTGGCCATCCGCGTCGGTCCCCGGCTCGGCGGCCTGCTCAACGCCACGTTCGGCAACGTCACCGAGCTGATTGTTGCGGTGCTGCTGGTGCTGGCGGGCAATTTCGAGGTCGTCAAGGCGTCGTTGATAGGCTCGATCATCGGGAACCTGCTGCTAGTTTTGGGAGTATCGTTCGTGGCCGGCGGCTTGACCCGGAAAGAGCAGGAGTTCAACCCCAAAGCCGCGGGCGTGCATGCGGCGTCCCTTCTCCTGGCCGTGACCGGGCTCGGCGTGCCGGCGCTATTGGCCGGCAGCAACTCGCACCTGGCCTCCGACCACAAGGAGGTCGTCTCCGTCGGCGTGGCCGCGACGCTAATGCTTCTCTACGTTGCGGCGCTAATCTTCATGCAATACACCCATGAGCACCTGTTTCGGACGCCGGAATCCGATGAGCAGCCAGACTGGTCGAGAAGGCTTGCCCTTGGTGTCCTGCTCGGCGCCGCGTTGCTCGTGGGCCTGGAGTCGGAACTCCTTGTTTCGGCGCTAGATCCGGCGCTGAAGACGCTGGGGCTTTCGCCCCTCTTCGTTGGCCTCATCCTGATTCCGATCATCGGTAATGCCGCCGAGCACTCGTCAGCGGTGTTCTTCGCGATCCGCAACAAGCTCGACGTTACGCTCGAGATCGCGGTGGGCTCCTCGACCCAGGTGGCCCTTTTCGTGGCGCCGGCAGTGGTCTTCATCAGCCTGGCGCTCGGCCGACCGATGGACTTCATCTTCACCGGCTTCGAGATCGGCGCGGTCGCGATCGCCACTGTTGTGCTGGCCGTCATCTCGCTGGATGGGCGGAGCAACTGGCTCGAAGGGCTGCAGCTGATCAGCGTCTTTACGATCATCGCGCTGGCGGCGTTCTTCCTTTAGCGGTCGATCAGCGAACCATTTCGCGTCGCACGGTCAAGCGATCGACCAGCTCTACCCTGACCCGAACTCCGAGACCCCAGCGGGTCGGGACCGCCATCGTCCCGCCCTTCTGGAGCACAAACGGCGGGTCCACGATGTCCTCCGCCCAGTATCGGTCGCTGGCCGAGATGTCGCCCGGTAGCCGGAAGTTCGGTAGGGTCGCCAGGGCAACATTGCAGGCGCGCCCGATCCCGGTTTCGAGCATGCCACCGCACCACACCGGGATGCCGCCGTTCGCGGCGATGTCGTGGATCCGGCGCGACTCGGCGAACCCGCCGACCCGGCCGGGTTTGATGTTGATCACCTGGCAGGCGCCCAGTTGCAGCGCGTGGCGCGCATCGCGCGCCGACTCGATGCTTTCGTCGAGGCAGATGGGGGTGCGCAGCTGCTGCTGCAGGGCTGCGTGGTCGACAAGGTCCCCGGCGGCGAGCGGCTGCTCCAGCATCAAGAGCCGGAAGCGGTCGAGCTGTGCCAGGTGGGCGGCATCGTCCAACTCGTACGCGCAGTTTGCGTCCGCCATCAGCGTGATTTCCGGATAGCGATCGCGGATCGCGCCGATCGCCGTCACATCCCAACCGGGTTCGATCTTCACCTTGATCCGGCGGTAACCCTCGGCGAGGCGCGCCCCGATCGTCTCCAGGAGCTCGTCCGTGGTTGCCTGGATGCCGATGCTGACGCCGGTCTCCACCCGATCCCGAACGCCGCCCAGGAATGTCGCGAGCGGTTTGCGGGCGCGCTCGGCCAGCGCGGCGGTAAAGGCCATCTCGAGGCAGGCTTTCGCCATGTGGTGGCCGCGCACCGGCGCGAATAACGTTTCCAGCGCGTCGACGTCGGCCAGCTCGCGGCCGATCACCGCCGGCAGCAGGTAGCCCTTGAGGATTTGCCAGGCGGTTTCGACCGTCTCGTAGGAGTACCAGGGACCCTCACCCGCAACGCACTCACCCCAGTACGAACGGCCGTCGATCTCGAGGCGGACGAGCAGCGGATAGCGGTCCTGCTGCACGCCGAAGCTGGTACGAAACGGCTTGAGCAGCCGCATCTTGAGTACGCGCAGCTCGACACAATCAATCTTCACGATCCGTCGATCTTCATGAGGCCGGTGCCATCACGTACACACCCTGGCGCTGGAAATCCACGGCGACCAGCCCGGCGGCGAGGGCCGCCTCGAAGGCCGCCCGGCTCTCCATTCGCCACGCCAGCGCCAGCTCCAGGCTCTGCCGCTTGACCACCTGGATGTCGGCCGGAATCCAGATTAGCGCGGTCCTCCCCGGGCTCACGTTGGTGCCGACCCGCCGCGGCTCACCGTGACGCCCCACTTCCAGGATCACGACCGGGTCATGCGTGGTCGGTGTGGCCTTCGGTCGGCGAAGCCACCACTCGACCTCGAATCGATCCGAGGGCAAGCCACGATTGAGCTCGTCTTCCATCGCCCCATAGTGGTTGCGATCATAGAGGCGGGCAATGCAGCCGAGCCGGTGGAGGTTGATGTAGGCATTACGCGCCTCCAGCGGGTCGAAGGTCCAGGTGACCAGCTCATAGCCCAACCGGAGGGCATCGTCCCGCTGCGCCTCCTTCAATGCGATCCCGATGCCGCCGCCCCGAAGCTCCGGGATCACGCCCAGCTGATGGGAACATAAGCGGAGCTGTCCGTCGCGCCGGCCTAGAAAGGCAAAGCAGAATCCGACCAGCCGGCCGTCAGGCGCAAACGCTCCATGCACGAGGCCGCCGTTGAGCTGCATCGTCAGCAGCAGCTCGCGCGGCACCACGTTCCGCTCGGCGGCGCCCCAGATCTCGCGACTCATCACCTCGCAGGCAGCAAACTCCTCCTGCGAGCGAACGAGCCGGATCTCGACACGCGCGAAATCCGGCGAAGCTGACACGTCCGGCGGCACGCGCCACATGGTAGCGCGATCATCGAGCCGGGCCGCTATGCGTTACTTACAGGTCCAGGCGCTCTGCCGGCCAGCGTTATAGAACACCAGCGCCGCCCGCGCTTGCGCATATGGATCCCAGATGTTCTGCCCGGGAAAGTTCGCGTTCCAGGTGGCGGGCATGAACTGGAACAGGCCGCTGGCGCCGCTGGAGCGGTTGATGGCCAGCGGGTTGTAGTGGCTTTCGCAGTTCGCTACCCGCAGCGCCCAGCTCAGCCCCGGACTGTTGCCGAACACGGCGTAGATGGCGGCCAGCCCATCCCCGCCCGAGCCGGGCGGCGGCGTGAAGGTCCCGACGGGGGCCCGGGGTGTGGCGCGCGCGACGGCCGGCTCTGGAACGGGAGGCGCCGGCCGTTCTTCCAGCGTGGACGCCTTGACGACCTCCCGCATATCCGGGGCACCGTGGCTGTGCAAGGACCCGGTCGAGAAGAGCTGGCCGGGATACTGGACCGCGAGGCTGGGAGTTGGCGCCGCCGACCGGCCAGTGGCGAGAGGGACTACCAGGATGAATCCCAGTGTCAGCACCATGGCATGGCCCATCAGCGTCAAGGACGGCCGCACTCGAGTGGGTCGAATTCGGGTCAGGAGATGCGGCCACCGGCTTCGGAGTCGACGATACCGAAGGACCGTTCGAGCGGCCCAGTCGGAAACCACAAGATCGTGGATTCGGGCGCTAGTCAACCGCAAGATATGGGCATGAGCCTTCGACAGGATAGCAATGATCGTTCTAACGTTCAAGGAGCCTTCCCTCCGTCAGTAGGCGAACGTCAATCGGCTTCTGGTCCGGTGAAGACGAGAGGAAGGCGATGAGCTACGACGAGCCGTAACGGACCGTCGTCCACCCTACCACAGCCGGTAGGCGAGCCGTCAAGCCGGCTACAGGGCCTCCACCAGCCGCCTCAGCAACTCCGTCCGTTGCAGCCAGCTCGGGATCAGAAGATGCTCCGAGTCGGCGTGGGCGCCACCACCGTCGGGGCCCAGGCCATCGAGGGTAGGGATGCCGATGGCGGCGGTGAAGTTGCCGTCACTGCCTCCTCCCGTGCTGGTCTCCTCGAGCTGAAAGCCGAGATCTCGCGCCAGCCGCTGGGCCAGCGCGGCCAGGCGGACGGTACCAGGGCCGCGCTCCATCGGCGGACGGTCGAGGCCGCCGTCGATCCGCAGGCGCGCGCCCTCAGCCACCGGTCGCAGCGCGCGGACAGCCTCGACAACGCGCTCCGCCTCCGCGGCGCTGGAAAATCGGACGTCGATCTCAGCCCGGGCGTGGGCGGGTACGACGTTCGGCCGAGTCCCACCGGTCAGCACGCCAACGTTGATCGTCGTGCCCAGGGGCGGATCGGCCAGGGCGTTGAGCGCGAGCACCTGGTGTGCGATCTCCGCGATGGCGCTGACGCCCTTCTCGGGCTCGACGCCCGCGTGGGCGGCGCGACCGTCGACCTCGAGGACGAAGTCCGCGATGCCCTTCCGGGCTGTCTTCAGCGCGCCCCCGCTGGCCGCCGGCTCGAGCACGAGGACCGCCTCGGCTTCCCGCGCCCGCTCCTCGATCAAGGCCCGCGAACTGGTACTTCCGATCTCTTCGTCGGAGGTCGACAGCACGATCACCGGCCGCGCCGCCTTTGCGGCCTCGAGCGCGAAGGCCGCTTCGACGATGCCGGCCTTCATGTCGTAGCCTCCGGGACCCGTCACTCGATCGCCGTCAACGCGAAAAGGCAGCCGGGCGATCGTGCCTGCCGGCCAGACCGTGTCATGGTGGCAGAGGAGCAGGAGCGGCTTGGCGCCGGCTCCAACCCGAAGCTCGAGGTGATCACCGCGGTCGGAACGACGGTGGCGAGTCGCGCGGGCACCGGTGCGCTGCGCAAACAGCGCCGCCACCTCGTCGGCGCACGCGTCGCAGCGCGCCTTGTCCGGTGACGGCGACTCGGCGACGACGAGGCGTTCGAGGGCCGCGAGCATGGCGGTCCGATCGGGCAATTGCACCTGGGTGCCGTCCATGCTAAAACCTAGGGACCACAGGAGGGAGGTAGCAATGAGCGTTCACGCGCCCGAAGTCGCCAATCGGATCGTGCTCGACGAGAAGGAGATGCCGACTCGCTGGTACAACATCCAGGCGGACCTTCCGTTTCCCGGAAGCCCTCCGCTTCATCCGGCAACCCGGCAGCCGGTCGGCCCCCAAGACCTGGCGCCCTTGTTCCCCATGGAGCTGATCAAGCAAGAGGTCTCCCAGGAGCGCTTCATCGACATCCCGCAGCCGATCCAGGATGCTCTTCGTCTGTGGCGTCCGACGCCGCTGATGCGAGCCACCAGGTTGGAACGAGAGCTGAAAACGACCGCGAAGATCTATTACAAGTACGAAGGTGGCAGTCCGCCCGGGTCGCACAAACCGAACACCGCCGTGGCCCAGGCCTTCTACAACAAGGCGGAGGGCACCCGGCGGTTGACGACGGAGACCGGCGCCGGCCAATGGGGAAGCGCCCTCGCCTTCGCCACCAAGCTCTTCGATCTCGAGTGCATGGTGTACATGGTGCGGATCAGCTACGAGCAGAAGCCATATCGAAAGAGCATGATGCACGTCTGGGGCGCCGAGGTTGTGCCCAGTCCCTCTGACCGGACCCAGGCCGGGCAACGGATTCGAGCGGAAAACCCGGAATCCACCGGCAGTCTGGGCATCGCCATCTCGGAAGCGATCGAGGATGCCGCCGGCAAAGACGACACCAAATACTCGCTGGGCAGTGTCCTCAACCACGTGCTGATGCACCAGACCATCATCGGCCAGGAAGCGCTGACACAGATGGAACGCGCCGGTGCGATGCCCGACCTGGTGGTGGGCTGCGTTGGTGGCGGTAGTAACTTCTCCGGCCTGGCCTTTCCGTTCCTGCGCGACCGTCTGACCGGTCACAGCAAGACGCGTTTCCTGGCGGTGGAGCCGGCTGCCTGTCCGTCGATGACGCGCGGCAAGTTCGCGTACGACTTCGGGGACACGGTGGGAATGACGCCGTTACTGGAGATGTACACGCTGGGGCATACGTTCATCCCCGAAGGGATTCACGCCGGAGGCCTGCGCTACCACGGCATGGCGCCGCTGGTCTCGGCGCTGGCAAAGCATGGGTTCATCGAGCCGGTGGCGTACCCACAGAAGGCGGTCTTCGACGCCGCGGTCCAGTTCGCCCGGACTGAAGGCACCATTCCCGCGCCGGAGACGGCCCACGCGATTCGGGCGGTGATCGATGAGGCGGTCAAGGCGCGCGAGCGGGGCGAGTCGCCGGTTATCCTGTTCAACTTCAGTGGCCACGGTCTGCTTGACCTGGCGGCCTACGACAGCTATTTCGCCGGGACGATGAGCGATGTCACGCTCTCGGAGGCGCGCATCCAGGAACTGGTCGGCGCTCTCTAAGAACAAAGGGAAGGAACCCGCAGGTTCCTTCCCATCGCTTCAGTGTTTGCCGCCCTCGCGGCCGATGGCGGCCATCCGATTGCGGTCCTGGCTCGAGGCCTCGCCGCCTTTCCGACCGGCTGCCCGTGCCTCCTCGGATGAGAACTCGTGGGCCGAGCCTTTCTCGTGGGCCGCTTTGCCACCCTTGCTCCCGGCCTGGCGAGCTTCCTCCGGGCTGAATTCGTGGGCCGATCCTTTTAAGTGGGCCGCCTGACCGCCTTTGCTGGCGATCTCCCGCTGCTTTGCTTCATCCATGGAACCGAAGCCCCGCTTGCCGCTTGCTGGCATTTGTCGCCTCCTTTCAACCACGTTGCGCGGGAGTCTGCGAGAAGGAACGTCAGGCCCGCGAGCCGCCAGTTGCTAACGCCGGTATCAATCTAGCTGACACGATTGGCCGCCTGTCAAGCGTGCGGCTTGCGAGTCGCATAAAAACAGGGTCTCGGATGAGACCCTGTCCCGCGAAAAGCCGCGACGCGGCCTAGTATCCGGCCGGCTCTCGGCCCGAAAAGAAGGCGCGGACCCGCTCGCCAAACGTCGGTCGCGAGCGGTACGGCGCTGCCGTGCGTGGCGCATCGGACGCCTCGGATGCCGGAACCGGTTCGCGGCGCGTCTCGTCACGGGTCGCGGCCACCCCGCGATCCATGCCGCGAAGCTCGCTGCGGACCCGGGCGTTTTCTTCGCGCAACCGCTGGTTTTCCGCCCGCATGTCATTGATCGCGGCCTCCCGCGTTGACACCCGGCGGCGCATGGATCCGACACGGACGCCATGGACCATGCCGGAGTAAATCATGTAGAGCAGGAAGAGCCCGCCAATCACGGCGGCCGTCACTATCACCGGCACCCAGTCCGGAACGGCGGACCAGTGCCATTGCAGGAGCGTGACGTCATGGCTGGCGGTGTTCTGGGCGGCATACATCGCGACCCCCACCCCGGCAACGATCAGGAGTAGCAGGAACAGGATCATGGGCAATCCCTCCACGGTATTACGGACAATGCAAATATCACGTTACCTGACAGCCGATTGCCAGGTCAAGGCGGGCAGTTTATGATGCCGCCTGGCCAGCGCCAGAGAGAGGGACCCGCTCTAAAAGAGGGGACCGCGCAGGCGTCCCGGCCGGGCCAGCAGGATGCACAATAGGAAGGCGACCAGGATGAAACCCCCCACCATCCTGGTCGCCATTGGAGCGCCCCCCAGGTCGATCGGCGCCCCCACTGCTGAACAGCGTAGCCGCGTCGAACGGCGGGCGGTATCCCCCGTGGTGATGAAAATGCGGCTGGCCTCGGTTCCAATCGGGGGAGGCCGAATGGGGGAGAGCAGCGCGCTTTAGATCAGGTTCTGACGCGACGCCGCGGCCACGGCCTCAGCCCGATTCCGCGCGTTGAGCCGGCTGAGCAGGTTCTCGACGTAGGTCTTGATGGTGTTTTCGCTGAGATGGAGGCGGCCGGCGATCATGGAGTTCGAATAGCCCTCGGACACCAGCTGCAGCACCTCCTGCTCGCGGCGCGAGAGCCGCACGGCGGGAATTGCGCTGCTGAGCGGTGTTTCGCTGCTGACGCTGGTCGACACCGGGGCGGCTGGCGCGCTGGACCTGCCGGCGCCTTGCACAGTGGATCCCTGCACGCCGCCCACGACGATCCGGTCGTACGCGGCCAGGATAGCCCCGGCCACCACCATGATCAAGCTCCAGAGCAGGACGTCCCGAGCATCGAAATCCTGGTTGAAGACGGCCCCCAGGGCGGCATGCAAGCCGAGCATCCCCAGGACGAAGATGGCGACGCACAGCATGGCGCCCTCCGCGCCGTCGTAGGCGACCATCCAGACGATCAGCAGAATGTAGGCCGCGTAGATGCTGGTGCTGGCGCCGACGCCCCCGAACACGAACAACACCAGGAAGTAGCTCAGCGTGTCGATCAGCGTCAGCGCCCGTCCCACCCGCAGAATCGAGGTGTCGTCCGCTTTCGAGATCGCGATCATGCCCCAGGCGTTATAGACCGCCACCCAGACGAGCAACAGAGCCAGGCCCAGGGGGAGTTTCGGCGGCACGGCCAGCGACAGCACGGCGGCGAAGAGCAGACCGGGCCAGCGCACCACCGTGCCGAGCTTGGCGAGCTGACGGATCGAGGTCGCGTTCAAGCGGGGACGCTCGGCGGCATCGAGTCCCAGGAACGAAAGCGTCCGCATTCCCCGACCTCCGCCCTGCCCCCCGCAGGGTGGCCCCATTCTACTGGCGGTCCACCATCCCGTCCAGCGCGGCCACCTGGAGATCATCCGAGCTGACTATCCTCAGAACAACGATGGGGCGCAGGAAGGTCTTGATCATCGACGGCGACGACACCTTGTGGGAAAACAACGTCTACTTCGAGCAGGCCATCGAGGACTTCATCGACTTTCTCGCGCACTCGACGCTCAGCCGGGAGCAAGTGCGTGCCACCCTCGACGAAATCGAGCGGCTCAACAGCGGCATCCATGGCTATGGAACCGCCGCCTTTGCTCGCAACCTGCGTGAAACCTATGAGCGACTGGCGGAGCGAGCCATCGAGACTCCCGATATCGAGCACGTGATGAACCTGGGCCGGCGAATCGTGCAAGTCGAGCTCGACCTGCTGCCCGACGTTGCCGATACGCTGGACTACCTGGCGGCGCGGCACCGATTGCTGCTCTTCACCAAGGGCGAGGAAGAGGAGCAGCGGCTCAAGGTGCAGCGATCCGGACTCGCGCCGCACTTCGACCAGGTCGTGGTCACAAAAGAAAAAGATGTCGCGGCCTACCGACGGCTCATCCGCGAGCAGGATCTCGACGCCGGCGAGGCATGGATGGTTGGCAATTCGCCGCGTTCGGATATCAACCCGGCGCTGGATGCCGGCCTGCGCGCCGTTTTCATCCCCCACCCGCACACCTGGCGACTGGAGCATGCTGACGTGCGGGATGATCGGCGCCTCCTGGTGCTGCAATCATTCCGCCAGCTCAGGGAATACTTCTAGTCGCCAATCACGGTTCGCACCTCGCCGGATTCCCAGTCGGCCAGGGCGATGCGGTGGTTGTTCGTGTCGGCGATATACAGGCCTCGAACGCCCGCGCAAACTCCGCCCGGCTCCCGAAACGATGCGAAAGCGGACGGGCCGTCAGCCCGACCGGCGGCCCCGCTTCCGAGCCAGGTGGTTACGGCACGGCGTCGCGGGTCCAGGCGTTTGATCTTGTTGTTGTAGCTGTCCGCCAGGTAGAGCAGTCCGTTCCGTGCGGTGATCCCGAGCGGGTGCTGGAGACGGACGACGTTCCCCTCCCCGTCCTGGTCTCCAAACACGAAGAGGTCCTCTCCAACGAGTGTCGACACCGTACCCGCGCCCGTGTCCACGTCGCGGACCGCGCTGACCTCGGAGTCGGCCACATAGAGGTGCCCGTCGACCAGCGCCAGGCCGCTGGACTGCGCGAACCATGACCGGTCGATGGGTCCATCGAGCAGGCCTTCTCGGCCGGTGCCGGCGAACCCGGCAATCCACTGCCGATCGAGGTCGAGCGCCCAGATCTGGTGCGTGCCGGCCATGGCGACATAGCACACGCGGTTCGAGAGCGCCAGGTCCCATGGTGAGCTCAACGGTGTCGCGCGAGCCGGACCGCCCGCGCTGACCTGCGGGCCCTGCGTTCCGGTGCCCGCCACGGTCGAGACCTGGCCGGACTCAAGGTCGATCGCGCGAATCGCGTGGTTCTCGGTGTCGGCGACGTAGAGCGCCGTCCCGGCGCGGGCCATTCCCTGTGGTTGCTGGAACGCCGCGTGTTGCGCCGGACCGTCGACCAGCGCCGGCTCGCCACTGCCGAACGCGCGACGGATCGATCCATCGAGCGCCGTCTCGACAATCCGATGGTGATTGCTGTCCGCGATGTACAGCGCGTCGTCGCAGGCCAGCACCTTCCCCGGAAAGTTGAGCGTGTGCGCGGGCTCGGCAATCCCCTCCACGGCCAGGGGGGATGCCGGGGGGTTGAGCACGCCGCGCGCTTCAAAGCCCTGCAGCATCCCCTGGACCAGCGGATCGAATTGGGCGAAGGGCAACTCCCCCTCGTGCTTGCCGATGAGGCGCCCTTCCGGGTCGACGAAGACCAGGGTTGGCCAGGCACGGCCGCCGAAGCGCCGCCAGACCTCGAAGTCACGGTCGTTGACGACCGGGTGCTCGATCCGGTAGCGCAGCACGGCTTCGCGCAAGTTTGCCGTGTCGCGCTCGGCGGGGAACTTCGGCGAGTGGACCCCGACGACCGCCACCTTGTCCCCATACTTCCGCTCGATCTTCCGCAACTGCGGAAAGGTGTGCATGCAGTTGATTCAGCAGAAGGTCCAGAAATCGATGATCGCCAGCCGGCCGCGCAGATCGGCGATGTGAAGCGGTCGGGCGACGTTGAGCCAGTCGAGGCCCGCCGGGAAATCGGGCGCCTGGGCCATGCCCGTAAAAGAGCGAACCGCCATCGGATCAATGGTAAGGGCGGCTCCCTCGAACTTCGAACGTTACAATGGAACTACCATCATGTCTGCTACCGCAAGCGCCGGATCGAAGCGTTCACCCCGGTCCTGGCGTGCCTTCTGGCCGCCGCCTTCCCTCACCGCGACCCGTTTTCGATGGCCGGGCCGTCGCGCCCTGCTGGTCGTGATCGTGATGGCCGGCCTGGGGCTCGGCGGTCCGGGCGTCAGCGTGCCGCACGCTGCGGGCGCGAGCGACGCGGTCCGGGCTCAGATCGCCGAGGCGGCGGCCATCAAAGCCGAGGCAAACCGGCTGGCCCTGCAGTATCGAGGCAACCCGCAGGGGCTGCGCGAGGCGGGACGCGCCGGGCTGGTGGCGGGCCGAAACGACGCGACGGTCGCCGCGTTCTTGCAGCTCGGGTGGGCCCGCCGCCAGAACGCGGCGCTCGAGCGATATGGCGCGATGCTCGGCGCAGTGCACGAGCCGCAGCTGGTGCCGGCGGTGGCCGGCATTCGGTACTTTGCCTCGCAGATCCACAATCGCCTAATCCATGCCGGCTCCGGCCGGCTGATCACCGTCTCGCTGCAGGGACAGCAGTTGATCGCTTTCGAGCAGGGTCGCGTGATCGTCGATACGCTGGTGACGACCGGCCGGCCCGCGCTGCCGACCGACGTCGGCGCCATGCAGGTCCTGAGGAAGGATGCCCCCTGGACCATGAAGTCGCCATGGCCCAGGGGTTCAGCCGACTGGTATCCGGACACACCGGTCCAGATGGTCGTCTGGTTCACGAAGAACGGCGAAGGCCTACACGATGCCAGCTGGCAACCCGACGCCACGCTCGGCCCCGGCTCGCAAAACGGTCCGTACGCGAGTCACGGCTGCATCCACGTTCCGCTCTCCGCGGTCAGAGTCCTCTTCAATTGGGCCCCCGTTGGAACGCCCGTC
>VBEN01000095.1 GCA_005881175.1 Chloroflexota bacterium | reverse complement strand
CATCGAGCCGGAGTCGAACCACACGTCGATCAGGTCTGCCACTCGGCGCATCACGCCGTCGCACTTCGTGCAGGGCAGCGTCACCCGGTCGATATATGGCCGGTGAAGATCGTCCTGCAAGGTCAGCCCGAGCTCCGCGACGGACCCGACACAGCGCCGCTCGTCACACGTCTCGCAGACCCAGACCGGTAACGGCGTGCCCCAGTAGCGCCAGCGTGAGAGCGACCAATCGACCAGCGTTTCCAGCCAGTTCCCCATCCGACCGGCCTTGATGTACGACGGCACCCAGTTGACGGCGTTGTTATTGCGGAGCAGCTGCTCCTTCACCGCCGTGGTCTTGATGAACCAGGACGTCACCGCGTAGTAGAGCAGCGGCGTGCCGCAGCGCCAGCAGAAGGGATAGGTATGCCGGATGGTCTCCGCCCGGTACATCAGGCCGCGTTTTTGCAGGTCGTCGATGATTTTGGGGTCCGCCTTCTTGACGAACATTCCGGCGAACGGCTCGACTTCCGACTTGAACCGGCCCTGCAGGTCGACGACGTGACGCACCGGGATGCCTTTCCTCAGGCAGAGTTCCAGGTCATCGACGCCGTAGGCGGCGGCCGTGTGCACGATGCCCGTGCCGTCCTCGACCGAGACGAAATCGGCGTCCACGACGAAGAACGCCGGCTCGTCCGGGATCAGGTATCGATAGAGGGGTTTGTAGCGCTTGCCGAGCAGGCTCTGCGGATCGAGCTCGGCCTCCACCTCGTAGTCGCCCTGCAGGATGGAGAGGCGGGCCTTCGCCAGGATGTAGCGTTCGTCGCCCTGCCGCACCCGCACGTACGGGATGTCGAGGCCGACCGCCAGGGCGACGTTGCCCGGGAGCGTCCATGGGGTCGTTGTCCACGCCAGGAAGTAGGTCCTGGGCTCGTCTTCGAGTTCGAATTTAACGTAGACCGACGGGTCTTCGATGTTGTCCTCGTATCCGAGGGCGAGCTCATGGCTGGACAGTGGCGTCATGTCGTGGGGACAGTACGGGACCACCTTGAAGCCTTCGTAAAGCAGCTGCTTGTCCCATAGTTGCTTGAGGATCCACCACACCGTTTCGATGTACGACGAGTCGTAGGTGCGATAGGCGTGTTCGAGGTCGACCCAGAACCCCATCTGTTCGGTCATCTCGGCCCAGTCGTCGATGTAGTCGAAAACACTTTGCCGGCAGAGCTTGTTGAACGCCTCGATGCCGTATCGCTCGATATCCTGCTTGCCGTTCAGCTTCAGCTGCTTCTCGACCTCGATCTCGACCGGCAGGCCGTGCGTGTCCCACCCACCCTTGCGCTCGGACTGGAATCCGCGCATGGTCTTGTAGCGGGGAAAGAGGTCCTTCATCGCCCGGGCGAGGACGTGATGAATGCCGGGACGGCCGTTGGCCGTGGGGGGGCCCTCGTAGAAAACAAAGAAGGGCTTCCCCTCCCGTTGCCTGACGCTTCGGGCGAAGATGTCCTTTTCTTTCCAGAAGCGGCGCACTTCCTTTTCCATCTCAGGGAAGTTGGCGCGGGTGGAGACTTCCTGGAACATGGTGGGCAATTCTAGATGAGTATCAGCCGAGGAACTGGCCCAGGACGTAGAGCAGCAGCACGGCGATCATGGGTGAAAAATCGACGCCCAGCGCGCCGGGAACAATCCGGCGAAGCGGTGACAGGACCGGCTCGGTCACGTCGAACAGAAAACCCATGAGCAGGCCGCGATAATCGCGGATGAACCAGGACGCCAGCGCGCGCAGGATGATGGCCGCGATGAATAGGTAGATCAGGACCTGGGCGAAGGTGTGCAGGTAATTCAGGGCGGTCTGCACGAAAAGCTCAGCGCGGTCCGAAAAGCGCGCGGCCCAATCGTAGCATGGTGGCGCCTTCTTCCACCGCAACCGGGTAGTCGTCGGTCATTCCCATCGACAGCACCGGCAGCGGCATCCCCAGCTCGTGACTCGTCTGGTCGCGAAGCGAGCGCAACCGTCGAAAAATCGGCCGCACCTGCTCGGCATCGGACACCATCGGCGCGACCGTCATCAAACCTCGCAGCCGTAAATGACTCGCCGCGGCGACGGTCCGCGCGATCGCCGGCAGATCCGCGGGTAGGGCACCGGTCTTCTGGGACTCCTCCGCCACATTGACCTCGACCAGGACGTCGAGGGCTGACTGAAGGCGGCGGTCGAGCGCCTCGGCCAGGCCAGCGCTGTCAACCGACTGCACCATCTGAAAGCGACCCTCGAGGAACTTGATCTTGTTCGTCTGCAAATGGCCGACCAGATGCCAGTCGATGTTGGCCGGGCCGATCTCGTCCATCTTCGGCAGCGCTTCCTGCACCCGGTTTTCGCCAAAGATGCGCAGGCCCAGCATGACCGCCTCGCGAATGCGCTCGACGGCTACGGTCTTCGTCACCGCCACGAGCGTCACCGCGCTGGGATCACGGCTTGCGCGCTGGGCACTGCTGGTGATCGCCTGGCGCACCGCCTCGAGGTTTGCCTGGAGCGATGCGGGCATGAGTCAGGGTGCGATGACGATCGAGAGAAAGCGGCCAGGGCGACCGCCTCGATGCGAAAACCAGCGATCTTCCTCTCTGGTACACCAGCCCGCTGACCGGATCCGGTCTGGCGCGACACCCTGGTCCTCCAGCTGCAGGCGGACCACGCCCGCCAGGTCGAGCCGGACATCTCTGCCATCGACCTCGAGGTAGTGGGCCTCCCGTCCGAAGCGGCTCGCGAATTGTTCGGCGATGTCACGCCCGACCGGATAGCACTGCCGGCAGATACCCGGACCGATCAGCACATCGAGCTCGTCCGGTGATGTCCCATAGGCCAGGTGCATGGCCTGCACCGTCTGGGTCGCCACCCCGGCGAGGGCGCCGCGCCATCCAGCATGGGCGCCGGCAACCACGCCTCGGCCTGCGTCCAAAAAGAGCAGCGGGAAACAGTCCGCGTGGTAGGTCACGACCGCCTGGCCGGGCACGTCCGTGGCCAGCGCATCGGTCGAAAACACGCACTGTCCTCCCTCGGGCTGCCGCCGGTGGAAGGTCACCACGTTGGCGCCGTGCTCCTGCACGGTCATCAATGCTCGCTCCAGGTCGAAGCCCAGTTGTGCGGCGAGCTGCCGGCGGCGGTGCATGACGGCCTCCGGCTCAGCCGAGCTGGTGAGCCCCATCGAGCCGAGCGTTCTGGTGCTGAAGCCGTGGCGCGCCGGAAAACCCGCGACGCTGACGACGGAGTCGAGCTCGACGGTGGCGACCGGTCAGCCTCGCTTTTCGCGACTCAGCAGCTGGTCGATCTCGTGTTTGACCTCCTGCAGGTCCATGAACGACCGGTAGACGGAGGCAAACCGGATGTAGGCGACCTCGTCGAGGCCGCGCAGCTTGTCCATCACCAGCTCGCCCACCTCGCGCGAGGGAATCTCCACCTTTCCGCGGGTTCGAAGCTCCGCCTCGATCTCGTCCACCACCCGCTCCACGGTGCTGGGCGAGATCTCTCGTTTGGTGGTGGCCTTCATCAGGCCGCTGAAGAGTTTCTGGCGGTCGAAGTCTTCGCGCCGGCCATCCTTCTTCATGACATACAGCGGCACCGCCTCGATCCGCTCGTAGGTGGTGAAGCGCTTGGTGCACTGCAGACATTCACGGCGCCGCCGGATCGACTCTCCGGTATCCGAATCCCGCGAGTCGACCACCTTGAGGTCGATATGACCACAATATGGGCACTTCATGCCAGGTCAGTATCCCATATATTGTGTCCAGGGACGAGAGGGCTGGTCCGCTGTATTGCGAAGCGTGAAAAGAACGCGAGGAGGTACTTCCTCCACCGGCGCCGGGCGGCTGTATTGCTCGTCGATTTCGCGGCTGGTCTCGGTCCCGGTGACGAAGCCGGTGGCTACCACGGTGATCTTCACCTCGCCGGACATCTTCTCGTCGATCACCGTGCCGAAGATGATGTTGGCGTCCTTGTCGGCGGAGCTGCGCACGATCTCCGCGGCCTCGTTGACTTCGTGGAGCGTCAGATCGGTGCCGCCGGTGATGTTGAAAAGGATGCCGCGCGCCCCATCGATGGAGGTCTCGAGCAAGGGGCTGGCGACGGCGTCGCGGGCTGCGTCGGCGGCGCGCTGGTCGCCGCTGCCGAAGCCGATCCCCATTAGGGCCGCACCCTGCCCCGACATCACGGCCTTGACGTCGGCAAAGTCGAGGTTGATCAGGCCTGGCTGCACGATCAGGTCGGAAATGCCCTGCACCCCCTGGCGCAGGACGTCATCCGCGATCTTCAGCGCCTCCGTGAACGGCACCTTCTTGTCGGTGACGTCCAGCAAGCGCTGATTCGGAATGATGATCAGCGTATCGACCTTCTCTTTGAGGGTCGTCGCCGCTTCCTCCGCGATGGCCCGCCGGCGAGTGCCTTCGAATGTGAACGGCTTGGTGACGACGCCGATGGTGAGAGCGCCGTTGTTGCGCGCGATCTCCGCCACAACCGGGGCAGCACCGGAACCGGTTCCGCCACCCATGCCGGCGGTCAGGAAGACCATGTCGGCGCCACTCAACAGCTCGGAGAGCTCCTGCTGGCTTTCTTCGGCCGCCTCGCGACCGATGGTCGGATTGCCACCGGCACCGAGGCCGCGCGTGAGCTTCTTGCCGATGTTCATCTTGGTCTGGGCCTCTGAGTGCGCGAGCGCCTGCAGATCGGTATTGATAGCGATGAACTCGACGCCGCGCAACTTCGATCGGATCATGCGGTTGACAGCATTGCTGCCGCCGCCGCCGATGCCGACGACTTTGATTCGGGCGTTTCCTTCCAGTGTCCGATCGACGTCGCGCATTGCTTCCTCCTTATCGCGCTCCAGGCGCGCCCTCACGAACCGTTCGGCAGACACTCGCGGCCCCTGTCCCCCGCCGTAATCCCCGGGGATCACGGGCCGTGAGGCGAGGCCCTTCATTCGGAGCTGGTCGTCCATGTTCATGTCGGCCTCCTTCCTCTAGAAGAAATCCTTGATCCAGCGAACGGTTCGGGTGTACAGAGCTGAGGCGCCCGCGCCGACAGGGGCGTGCCCGTTGGCGTGGTGCCGAAGTTTTGTCCCCCAACGAAGCAGGCCCACGGCCGTGGCGTACGCCGGTCCAGCGACCTGGTCACTCATCCCGATGGTCTGCGCCGGCGCACCGATCCTGACCGGAAGGTCGAGCAGCGACTGGGCGGCCTCGGTGAAGCCGAGCAGACGACAACCGCCGCCGGTGAAGACGATCCCTCCGGGGAGAAAGCCGTTGTGGCCACCCCGACGCATCTCGATGCGCACCATCTCGAGGATCTCGCGGGCACGGGGCGCGATGATTTCGGCGAGGTGGCGCCGCGGCACAACCTGCACGCGGTCCTGCCCGATCTGGTGCAGCTCGACCATCTCCTCGCGGGGGATGTTCGCCGGGATGGCATGGCCGTAGTTGACCTTCAACATCTCGGCCTCACCGAGGGTGGTGCGCAGGCCGATGGCAACGTCGTTGGTGATATGGGTGGCACCCACCGGCAGCACCGCGGTGTGGACGACGCTGCCGTCAGCGAAGAGCGCCACGTCGGTCGTCCCGCCGCCGACGTCGACCAGCGCCACCCCCAGGTCCAGCTCGTTGTCGTTGAGCACCGCTTCCGCCGATGCCAGCACCTGGACGACCAGGTCCTCGACGCTCATGCCGGCCTGGTGAACGCACTTGACAACGTTCTGGACGGCAGTCAGGGAGCCGGTGATGATGTGCGTCTCCACCTCGAGCCGCGCGCCCGACATGCCGACCGCATCCTTCACGCCCTCCTGGCCATCGACCACATAGCCGCGAGGCACGACGTGGATGATCTCGCGGTCGTTCGGTACCGAGACGGCGCGAGCGGCGTCGATGACCCGGGTCACGTCTTCATGTCCGATCTCCCGGTCAGAGCGCGCCACCGCGATCACGCCATGGCTGTTCTGACTGAGGACGTGGGTGCCCGCCATTCCGACATAGGCCGACTCCAACTTGTGGCCGCACATGCGCTGGGCCGCATCGACCGCGTGCGTGATGCCACGCACGGTTTTCTCCATGTTCACGACCACGCCGCGACGTAGACCTTCGGAGGGAGCCTCGCCGACCCCGACGATGTTGAGTCCGCGCTCGGTCGGCTCACCGACCACGCAGCAGATCTTGGTTGTGCCGATATCGAGTGCTGTGACGTATTTAGAACGTGACAAAAACCTTTCCTGGAACGTTGGCTGGAACCGGCGAGCCCATTATAGTGGGCCATTGCTCCCGTGACAACACAAGCTGTCGACTTATCCACAGCCCCATCGGGACCACGCGCGACGTCGCGCAGAAGCTTAGAGCAAATGCCGGCGAATGACGGCGATGTTGTCGAAGATGCGCACGCCGAAGGCCACGATCGCCGCGAGGTAGAGATCCACTCCAAGCCGGTCTCCCAGATAGGTCAGCGCGCCCGCCGCGAGGGAGTTCAGCAGAAGGCCGGATAGGAAGACCTTGTTCTCGAAGTTGCCATTGAGCCATGCCTTGACCGCACCAAGGATCGAATCAAGGGCGGCGAGGATCGCGACCGCGGTGTAGCGGGCGTATCCCGCGGGAATCTGGACCGGGGTGTTGAGCCCGAGGACAATCCCGACGATCCCGAAGAAGACGGCGGCCGAGACCAGCCACAACGCTTCACGAGAGCCCCCCGCCGGGAGTCTCACTTATGGCCTCGCATCTGAACGGCCGGCGCCCCCGGGTTCTCGAGATTGACGTACTGGATCGGCAACGACGTCAGGTCGAGCCTGCCGTTGAGGGCTCGCAGCGCGGCGAGCTTCGGCTCCAGCGTCGCCCGATCGCCGCTCGTCACCATCTGGCCGAAGATGATGCTCCATCCCCGGTCCGTTTGGGCGCTCAGCACCTCACGGCGGTCCAGCTGGAAGGACATCAGGGAGATCTTGTAGGCGGCCGGAAAACCCGAGCGCAGCTGCAGCAGCATGGGGAGCAGATCCGCGCCGACCGCGTGTTGCCCCGCGCGAACCCGGCCGATGTCGGGCCGGTTAACAACCGGGAGGCCGCCGGCCTCCGTTGCCGGATCGAGCACGACGCCCACGTCATTCATGTAGTAGGTGGCTTCGCCGACCTGGAGGACCGCCGCCGGCTTCCACTCCGTGACGGCGACGGAAACCCGGTCTGGTAGCGCCAGGCTGACGGTGGCCGCGCGCACCCAGGGGAGCGCCTGCACGCGTTGTCCCAGCTCGGCCTGGCTCAAGAAGAAGATGTTGCGGTCGCCAGGCAGGCTGAGCGCGCTCCGGACCTGCGCCGCGGTGAGGTGGCGCAGGCCGCTGACCTGGACCTGCTGCGGTCGAAAGGCTGGCTGGGCCAGCAAGAAGAGGATGGCGAAGACTTCGGTGACCAGCGCCGCGATCTGCAGCACGGCCCAGATCCAGCCACGTGAGGACGCCACCCGTTTGGCCGGCACCGCGGTCGTACGGCGTCCACGCTTCGGGAGGGTGCTAACCGTCATTCCTTGGTATCCGGTTCGAGGAGGCGCGAATCGATTGCCGTCTGCGAGCGTTGCTTATCGTTGAAGCGCTCGATGGCCAGGTCGACCAGGCGCTCGATCAGCCTGGCATAGGAAAGCCCCGACGCTTCCCACAGCTTTGGATACATGCTGATCCGAGTAAAGCCCGGGATCGTATTCAGCTCATTGACGATGATCCGGCCGCTGCTGCGCTCCATGAAGAAGTCGACGCGCGCCATTCCTGCGGCGTCGACCGCCACAAACGCCTTGATCGCCATCGAACGGACGCCTTCGGCCGCCGCGGCATCGATCGGCGCGGGAATAAGGAGCCGGGATCCCTCATCCAAGTATTTGGCTTCGTAGTCATAAAACTCGTGCGCCGGGACCACCTCGCCGACCACCGAGGCCTGCGGCTCGTCGTTGCCCAGCACACTGACCTCGAGTTCGCGAGCATCGACCGCGCGTTCGACCAGCAGCTTGCGATCGAACGTGCCGGCGAGCCGGAGTCCTTCGATCAGTTCTGCCCGGTCGTGAGCCTTGGTGGTGCCGACACTCGAGCCGGAGTTTGCGAACTTGGTAAAGCACGGATAACCGAGCCTGGCTTCGATCAGGGCGACAAAGGCGCCCGGATCCTGCTCGTACTGGCGCCGGGTGATGGACAGATAGTCCACGATCGGCAGGCCGACGGCAGCAAAGGCCCGCTTCATGTAAATCTTGTCGAGACCAAGCGCCGAGCCCAGCACGCCCGCCCCAACGTAGGGGATGTTGGCCAGCTCGAGCACCCCCTGGATCGTCCCATCCTCGCCGTTCAGCCCGTGAAACACCGGAAAGACGGCGTCGAGGGGCGGCAGCGACGCGTTGCCACCGATGCCATCCTGTGCCGGCACGAGCGACCGCTGCGTCGGGTCGGGCGGCAGGTAGACGTACTTGCGAGCAGTGTCATCGCTGAGTCGCTTCAGCGAGCCACCGATCAACCACCGACCGGCCTTGTCGATATAGAGCGGCACGGGCTCGAAGCGATCCGGGTCCATGGCCGCGATGATCGACTGCGCCGACAGGATGGAGACCTCGTGCTCGGTTGATCGTCCGCCGAACAGGACCCCGATCCGCAGCCGCCTCATCCGCCCGGCGCCCGGCCGATGACGCGGATCTCCGGTTCGAGCTCGATGCCGAACCGCTCGAAGACGCGATGCCGCATCTCGGCCATTAAGGCTAGCACGTCATCCGCCGTAGCCCCGCCCATGTTGACGATGAAGTTCGCGTGCTTCTGCGAAATCTGTGCGCCGCCGATCCGCGTCCCCTTCAGCCCGCAAGCGTCGATCAGTCGTCCGGCGGCCTCACCCGGCGGATTCTTGAAGGTGCTGCCCAGGCTGCGCTGCTCGATCGGTTGGGTCGACCGCCGGTGCGTCTGCACCTCCAGCAGGCGGGCTCGCACGACCTTGGGCGACTCGCTCGTCGTCCGGAATCGCGCGGAAACGATTGCCCAACCGTCACGCACCGTCTTGAAGACCGAGTCGCGATAGCCAAAGGCGCAGTCGGCGGCAGCCATCGTTTGCCGCCGCCCCTGCCGGTCGATCACCTCGGCGCTGAGCAGGCCGCTCTTGACCTCGCCGCCGAAGGCGCCGGCATTGCCGAAGACGGAGCCGCCCACCGTTCCCGGGACGCCGGCGGCAAACTCGAGTCCCGCGCGCCCCGCCTTCGCCGTTTCGGCCGCGAGCTTCGGCATCGGGTACCCGGCCGAGACCGACACGACATCGCCGGCCATCGAGAGGCGGCGGGTGATGAGCTTGATGGTCAGCCCGGGCAGCTCCGTCGCGGCGAACAGGGTATTCGTCCCGGCGCCGATCACGAGGTACGGCTGCTGGTCGTGATCGAGCCGGGCGAGCAGCCTCGGCAGGGCCGCGTCGTCGGCCAGCTCGAGAAAATAGCGGGCGCGACCGCCGATCCGGTACCAGCTGTGCGGCGCCAGCGGCTCGTGCTCCCGAACGCCGGGGTACGAGGCCAGCCAGGCATCAGGCAACCGGCGAGCGCTCCAGCACCTCGGCGGTCTTGCCGATGACATCGTCGAAGTCGCGCACCGACATGAAGATGATGACATCACCCGGCCGCGCGGCCGAGGCGAGTCGATAGGCGGCCGACCTGGCGGAGTCCGCGGTAAACACCTCGCCGACGCCTCGCAAGCGGCTGGCCAGGTCCTGTGATGTCACCGTGTGGGCGAGATGTCGCTCCCGGGCCGGTTCGATGGGACCGATGACGACCAGCGCGCAACCCTGGAAGGCATCGGCGTAGGCATCCATCAGGCTTAGCGTGCGCGTGTAGGTGTGCGGCACAAAGCACGCCAGCAGGCGGCCTGGATGAAAGCGGTCGCGCGCGGCTTCCAGGGTGGCACGCACCTTCGCGGGGTGATGGGCGTAATCATCGACAAGCGTCACGCCGCGCACCTGGCCGCGGATTTCGAACCGTCGTGATACGCCATGGAACCGACCGATGGCATCGACTACCGTTGGGACCGGCACGCCGATCCGGACAGCGGTCGCCAGCGCGGCCAGGGCATTCGCGGCGTTGTGTTCGCCAGGCAGCCGGGTGGTCACGACCGCCAGCACCTTCCGCTCATGCCACGCCGTGAAGCGCATTCCGTCGCCCTCGATCTGCACGTCACGGCCGTGCCAGTCGGCGCCACCCCGAAGGCCGTAGGTCTCCACGCTGGCGCGAGTGCGGCTGAGGAGCCGCCGCACGGTCGCGTCATCGGAGCAGGCGATCAGGCGGTCCTCGGGTCCGAGATCTTCGAGCAGCTCGCGAAAGACCGCTTCGTAGGCCGCTGGATCAGGAAAGACGTCGGGATGGTCCCAATCGATGTTTGTCAAAACGGCGAGCTGAGGTGCGAAATGCAGGAACTTGGGCCGCGGATCGAAGACGGCCGAGGTGTATTCATCCCCCTCGAAGACGAAGTCGCGGCCGCTGCCCCAGGCCGCCGCCGAGCCGAGGTCTTTGACTGCCATGCCCAGGCGGAAACCCGGGTTGCGGCCGGCGGCACGCAGGATCCATGCAACCAGGCTGGCGGTCGTCGTCTTCCCGGCAGACCCGGCGACGACGATGCGAAAGCGATCGGCCGTGAGCTCACCCCAGTACTCGGCCTCGCTGATGAGACGGAGATGCAACCGCCGCGCCGCGTCCGTTTCCGGATTGCCCTCGCGCACCTGGTTTCCCTGAACGACCAGGTCGGGCTTCCCCCAGCGAGTCACGTTGCCGGCATCATGGCCATCGACCCAGGGGATTCCCGCCCTGGTCAAGATCTCCGTCGTTGGTGGGTAGGCATCTTCATCAGACCCGGTGACGTCGTTGCCCAGCTGTTTGGCAATTAGCGCGAGGCCGGAGACCGCATAGCCGCAGATGCCGATGAAATGGATGCGCATCAGTGCCTAGTGATTCTCGTGATCAGGGCGGCCACCTGCTCCGCGGCGTGGGGACGGCCCAGGGAGCCCATGGCGCCCACCATCTTGCTATACCGGACGGGGTCGTGGACGATCTCCGACACTTCGCGGACGAGCCGTGGGCCATCGCATTCGGCATCCGGGATGGTCACCGCAGCTCCTGCCGCCTCATATGGCTCGACATTGAGCCGCTGGTGGCCTCCGGCAAAGGGACCGGGCACGAGCAGCATGGGAATTCCAACCGCGCTGACCTCGCTGATCGCGCCGGCACCGGCCCGGCTCAGGACCAGGTCCGCGTTGTGGACCCTGGGGCCGAGATCCTCGTCGAAGGCGAACGGATGATAGCGCGAGCCCGGCGGCCCGAGATTCACCTTGAGAGCTTCCATCTGGTTGAAGTCGCGCTGGCCGGTCTGATGCGACACGTCGAGACCGAGCCGTCCGACGAGTTCCGGCAGCGCCGCGGCGACCGCCTCGTTGATGCGGTGGGCACCCTGGCTCCCACCGAGGATGAGCAGGCGGCCGGGATGGGTGGGGAAATCCGTTCGCCGCTGCCAGAACTCTTTCCGAACCGGCGTTCCCGTTACGACCGACGTCGCGTGGAGGTAGCGAGCCGACTCGGGGTAGGCGGTGGCGACGACGCGCGCCACATGAGAGAGCAGCCTCGTCGTTCGGCCGGGCAGCGCATTCTGTTCCTGCAGCACGACCGGCACGCGAAATGCCGCGGCGCTGAGGACAAGGGGCGCACTGACGTAGCCACCGGTGCCGAGCACGACGTCCGGCTGGAATGCGCGCACGATCCGCGCTGACTGGAGCAGCGCCCAGGGAACGATGAAGGGTACTGACCAGTTGCGCCAGAGCTGTTCCATGTCCAGCTTGGCCGCCACGATGGTCTTGAACGCAAGACCCGAGCGCGGCACGACCTGCTCCTCGATGCCACCGTGCCGTCCCACGTAGAGCAGCGTGCTGTCAGGTTCGCTCTGCGACAGCGCCTGCGCGACGGCGATCGCTGGGAACAAGTGTCCGCCCGTTCCGCCGCCCGAGATCAACACTCGCATGCCGTATCCATCCCACCTTCTCGTTCTGGGTCGAAACGTTCACCAGTATGCCGACCGCCCCCAGCGTGATCGCCAGGGAGGAGCCTCCGTAGCTGATGAACGGCAGCGGGATACCGGTTGTCGGCAGGGTCACCGTGACCGCCGCGATGTTGATCAGCGCCTGGAAGGCGACCCAGGTCGTCACCCCGCAGGCGAGCAGGGAGCCGAACGCGTCAGGCGCTTTGAGCGCCACCCGGTAACCACGATAGGTGAAGAGCGCAAACAGCGAGAGGACAAGGGTTGTGCCGATCAACCCGGTCTCCTCACCGACGATGGCAAAGATGAAGTCGGTATGGGCAAAGGGCAGCCACTGATATTTCTGAATGCTCTGCCCCAGGCCCACGCCGGCAAAGCCGCCAGAGCCCAGGGCTACCACCGACTGGATGGCTTGAAAGCCGGTGTTGAGCGGATCCGACCATGGGTCAACGAAGGCCAGGATGCGATGCAAGCGATACGGTTCCATGCGAATGAAAACGTAGACGCAGAGTCCGATGATGAGCGCCAGCAAAAGAACATGCCGCTTGCGCCCGCCGGCAACCAGGAACTGGGCAAGAAGAATCGCAGCCACGATCAGGGTGGTGCCCAGGTCGCGTTCGAGGATGATGAGCACGGCAACGAGCCCGAGCAGCGCCAGGAAGGGAACCACGCCGTTTTCCAGCGAGCTCAGGCGGGCGCGGTGGCGCTCCAGCCAGAGGGCCATGAAGATGATGGCCGCGACCTTCGCCAACTCCGCGGGTTGCATCTGCAACGGTCCGAGCCGCAGCCAGCGTCGGGCGCCATTGACCTCGACGCCGAAGTGCGGAAGGAGCACCAGGACGAGCAGGCCCACGCTCAGCAGCCCAAGCGGCAGGGCGAGCGGTCGCAGCCGATGGTAATCGATGTGTGCGCCGGCCCACAGCAGGATGACCCCGAGCAACAGCCAGAGCAGCTGACGCTCGAAGTAGTAGGCCGCGTTGTGAAACCACAGCCAGCCCTGCACCTCGGAGGCGGAGAACACCATGACGAGCCCGAACGCGGTCAGCGTGCCCACCGCAAGCATCAGGGCACGGTCTCCGCGCCGCCATACGAGGCTGGTGGCTAGCGCCCGACGCGCCGTGGGCATCTCGAGCGTGGCTCGCGCTCTCACTGACCCAGCTCGGCGAGCACCGTCGCCTTGAAGCGGCGGCCACGATCCTCATAGTCCGAAAACATGTCGTAGCTGGTGAAGGCCGGGGATAGCAGGACCACGGAGCCCGGCCGGGCCAGCGCCGCCGCCTTTCGCACCGCATCGTTGAGGTCCGCCGCGCGCTCCACCCGATCGAGACCCGCGTCGCGAACCCGCCGCGCCAGCTCCTCGCCCATCTCCCCCATCGTCACCAGCGCCGTCACCCGACTGGCGATGATCTGTGCCAGTGGCTCGACGTCGATCCCTTTGTTGCGGCCGCCGGCGATCAAGATGATCGGCTCACGAAATGCCGCAAGCGCCTTGTACGTCGAATCGGGGTTGGTGGCCTTCGAATCGTTGTACCAGCGCGCCCCATTGAAACTGCCAACCAGTTCGAGCCGGTGCTCAACGGCCTTGAATCGGCGCACCGCGTCCGCCATCCGCTCGACATCGACGCCGGCGGCGTGCCCGGCACCAATAGCCGCCATCACGTTGCTCAAGTTGTGCTCGCCAGGCAGGGGGACGTCGGCGGCCGGTAACACCGGACGCGGCGATCCGGTGTCCGCGATGGTGACCCAGCCCTCGCTCAGGCGAATGCCGTGGTCGACCGGGACATGAATGCCAAACCCGATCACCTTGCCCGGAGTATGCGACCGCATGGCCGCACACGCAGGATCGTCGAGGTTGAGGACGGCGTGATCGCCGGGCTCCATGAAGGCGACCGCTCGAGTCTTGATCTCCACGTATCGTTCGAAGGACTTGTGCCGGTCGAGGTGATCGGGCGTGATATTGAGGATCGCACCGATTCGAAGGTGAGGCCGGCTGATGGATTCCAGTTGAAAACTGCTGAGCTCCAGAACAACCCAGTCCTCCGGACCGAGCTGGTCGAGGCGGTCGAGCACCGGTTCGCCGATATTGCCTCCCCGCATCACTCGCAGGTCACCCGCACGAAGCACCTCAGCCGTGAGCGCGGTGGTCGTCGTTTTGCCGTTGGTGCCCGTGATGCCGGCGATCCGAGAGGGACAGGATCGGAAGAAAAGGTCGATCTCACTGGTGACCTCGATGCCCCGTTGACGTGCGGTTTCAACCAGCGGCTCGTCCCAGGGCACACCCGGGCTGACCACCACGAGGTCGGTCCCGTCGAGGTCCTGCGCGCCGTAGCCACCGAGGCCGGCGGCGATCCCGGCGCGCTCCAGCTCCGCGCGCAGTTCCGGTGTATCAGCGCGGTCGACGACTCGGACGGTGCCGCCCCGACGCCTGATGAAGGCGGCGGCGGCGCGCCCGCTGCGACCGTAGCCGATGACGAGCGCGTGTCGACCGGTTTCGATCACGCGCCTGATCCCGGCCGCGCCAGCGCCAGGGCCAGCACGGCCGCCACTAAAGAGCCGGTCCAGAACCAGAGCGCGAGCGGTGTCTCGCGCCAGCCGGCGACGATGAAATGGTTATGTAGCGGCGACATCCGGATGATCCGCTTCCCGGTCAACTTGAAGCTCGCCACCTGCGCGATCACGGAGACGGTTTCGATGGTAAAGACCAGGGCCAGCAGCGGCAGATACCAGAGGAAGCCGGTGGCGATGGCCGCGGCGACCATGGCCGTGCCCAGCGCCAGGCTCCCCGTGTCGCCCATGAACAGTCGAGCGGGGAACAGGTTGTAGAAGAGGAAGCCGACCAGGACGCCGGCGAGAACCGCCGGCATCAGCCCGACGCCCGGGTGGTGCTGGAGCACGGCGATCAATGCCAGGGCGCCGAAGGTCACGGCTCCGGTGCCGGCGGCGAGCCCATCGCTGCCGTCGGTCAAGTTGAAGGCGTTGGAGCCGGCGGCGACGGCCAGCGCGGCGACGAGGATGATCCAGCCGCCGATTGCGTGCCGTCCATCGAATGGAACCAGCTGGTTGGTCAGGCCCCAACGCAGGGCGAGCCAGCCGAGCAAGGCGCCCGTCAGGAGCTGGACGACAATCTTCTGCCTGGCTTTCAGCCCGAGATTGCGCCCGCCCCGGATGGCGGCAACGTCGTCGAAAAAGCCGAGCGCGCCGCCCAGGAAGAGCGCGATCAGCACGAACGCGCCGGCGATCGAACGGTCAGCGACGAGATAGAGGATGAACGCGAGCAGCAGGAAAACGATGCCACCCGCGGTCGGGGTGCCGGCTTTGGCATGGTGCGCGGATGGGCCTTCCTCACGGATCTGCTGACCCATGCGCGCCCGAGCGAGCCAGCCGATCGCCACCGGGTAGATCAGCACACTGAGCAGCAACGCGACCGCGAACAGGATGAGCGGCGTCACGCGGGTTCGCGGATTTGCTCGACCACGCGCTCCAGCCGCATACCGCGCGAACCCTTGACCAGGACCTGCGTCTGCGCGTTGAGCCACGGTGTCAACGCCGCCACGGCCTCGTCGGCATCCTCCACCACGAGGGCACGGTCGGCGGCCAGCCCCGCGCGGCGGGCCGACTGGACCATCCGGGGGGCATACTCGCCAACCGCAATCAGCATGTCGGCGGTTTTGCCGGCGAGCGATCCGATCTCGTCATGCGCCCGCTCCGCATGGTCCCCCAGCTCCAGCATGTCTCCCAGCACCGCAACCCGCAGCGATCCCCTGGGAGCCAGTCGAAGCACTTCCAGCGCGGCCTGCATCGAACCTGGGCTTGCGTTGTACGAGTCGTCGATGACGGTGGCACCGTTGCGTCCGGTCACGATATTCATCCGGCGCGACGGTGGGATGAAGCCGTGCAGGGCGGAGGCGATGGCCGGCGCATCGAACTCGAATTCGAGGGCGACGGCGGCAGCCGCGAGGGCGTTCGAAATGCTGTGGTGGCCGGGCAACCGGAGGTAGACCTCGGCTTTGCCGCGAGGGGTCAGCAATGTAAAGCTGCTGCCATCCAGCCCATGGAGCCGCACCCGGTCCGCCCGGATGGTGGCCTCGGCCGAGAAACCGTAGAGGATGAAGCGACGCGCCACCGCCGACATGGCGCGCACTCGGCGGTCATCAGCGTTGAGCACCGCCAGGCCGCCGGGAGCCAGCCCTTCCACCAGCTCGCGCTTGGCCGCCGCGACCGCCTCGATCGAGCCAAGGAAGCCAACGTGCGCCAGGCCCACGTTGAGCACGACGCCGATGGTGGGCGGCGCCGCGTTCGCCAGCTCACGGATTTCCCCGGCCCGCGACATGGCGTACTCCACCACCAGCACGCGGTCACGAGGATCCATCTCGAAGATCGTCATCGGAATGCCGGTGTAGGTGTTGAGGTTGCCTTCGCTCTTGTGTACCCGTTGACGGCGCCCCAGGAGATGGGCGATCAGTTCCTTGGTCGTGGTCTTTCCAGCACTCCCCGTGACCGCCACGATAGGAAGGGGGCGGCGGCGAAGGCGCTCGGCCGTCATGTCGAGCAACGCCTGGCGGGTGTCCTCGACCACGATGACGGCCGCACCATCGATCCCCTGGGGTGGCCGCTCACAGAGAACGCCGGCGGCGCCGCGCTCAACGGCCTGCGGGATGAAGACGTGGCCGTCATGCTGCTCGCCCCGGAGCGCGACAAACAGCCCGCCTGGTTTTACCTCCCGCGAGTCGGTAAATAGCTCAGCGAACGTGACATCCTGAGCGCCGCTCAGCACGCGCCCACCCGTCGCCTCCACGATCTCCTTCACCGACATCCCCACAGCATCACTATTCTCGCGCCCCCCTTCCAACCGGCGTCACGGCGCGATCTGCCACTGAGTGATCAGCGCACTAGCGACGGTTTTCCAGATAGGGGCCGCGACATAGGCGCCCTCGAAGAGGACCTTCGGCTTCCGGGTGATCACGAGCATGATGAACTGGGGATGATCGACGGGGAGAAAGCCGACGAACGACCCGATCGTCTGGTCCTTCGCATATCCGCCGTTCTCGGGGATACTCGCCGTCCCCGTCTTGCCGGCGATCCGGTTCTTGAAGCCGTCGATGCGAGCCGCGAACCCGGACCCATGCTCGACGACGCCGACCATCATTTGCTGCATCTGCTGGGCAGCCTTCCCGCTGACAACCTGACGGATGATGCGCGGACGAACTGGATGGTGGACTCCTTTGCTGTCGATCATGTCGTCAACCACGTGGGGCCAGACCAAGTTTCCGCCGGCCGCGACGACATTGACCGCCGCCAGCATCTCGATGGGGGTCGCATCGACACCCTGTCCGAAGGAGGCCGTCGCCAGTTGCGAGGCTTTCCATTTCGCCAGCTCGGCTAGCGGCGCCGAGGTCTCGGCCGCGACATCGACGCCGGTCGGCGCCCCGATGCCGAATCGCTGCAAGGATTGGTAGAAATTGGCCGGACCTTCGAGCTGCTCCGCCTTGATGGCGCCCACGTTGAGCGAATTCTCGAGGACCTGCGTCATGGTGACCATGCCGTGTGCCCGCCCGTCCCAGTTGTGGATGGCGTAGCCGCCAACCACGGCGGTGCCGGTCTCATTGAAGCGATAGTCGGGGGTGATGGCATGCACATTGAGCGCACCGGACAGGGTCACGACCTTCATCACCGAGCCCGGCTCGTAGACGTTGGAAACGATGGGATCGATGAACTGCGAGGTCGGGATGGTGGCAAACGCATTGGCGTTATAGCTGGGCACGTCGGCCCAGGCCACGATCCGGCCGGTCTGCGGCTCCATGATGATCAGCGAGCCACTCTCCGCCTGGTACTTCTGCACGCCTTCGGCGAGGGCGCGCTCGGCGACCACCTGGATGGTGTCATCAAGGGATAGCTGCAGGGTCATCCCATCGACGGGTTCCCGGCGCTGGCGATCGCTGAGGACGATCGGCTGATTCGCCAGGTCGCGCACCGTCGCCTCGAAACCCGGCTGACCCGCCAGGGCTTTGTTGTAGTAGCCCTCAATCCCGTAGTTCCCGGTGCCTTCATCGTTGGCGAATCCGAGCAGGTTCGCGGCGAGGCTGGTGCCGGTGACGCCTCCGTCCACATAGGCACGCTGGGTCTCGGCGATCTTTCCGATGCCGGGCAGTCGGAGCTGGTCCAGCTGGCCGGCGATCGACGCCGGAACGCGGCGCGCCAGATAGACGAACTTGCGGGTGGTGGCGAGCTTGGCCTGGATGTCATCCTGGCTGAGTCCCAACACTGGTGCGAGCCGATTGGCGATGACCTGACGCTCCGCCGCCGAAATCAGATCGGGCGACGCGAAGATCGAAAAGACCGGCGTGTTGGTCACCAGCAACGCCCCGTTGCGATCCAGGATGTTGCCGCGAACGGCGGGTAGCGTGATGGTGTCGTCGTGGTAAGCGGCGGCCAGCTGGGCCATGTCGCCGTGCCGCCACACCTGCCAGTAGACCAGCCGGCCGAGCAGCACGAGATAGGCGCTGAGGACCAGCGCCATCAGCGTAAGGATGCGGGATCGCGGCTCAAGGCCGTGCACCCCCTGGTTCATCGGGTCACCGCCGTCAGCGGGACGTGGAGTTCGCTTCGAGGGGCCGTCCGGTAATCGCGCCGACCACGGCCATCACACCGTCCCACATCGGCGGGTGCCCGGAATCCGAAGCGTGCGGTCCGAGCGCGATCGGCGAACCGGTCGCATGCAGATACTGCCACCGGCCGGGGTGGGAGAGGCCGAGCTGCTGGGCGGCGGTGGCGACGCGGTTGGCGGCGCGATCGCCAGCGAGCTGGGCCAGAAGCTGATCGTGCTCGGCGGTGAGGTGGGCCTGCTCCTGCTTCAGCGTCGCGATCTGATAGCTCGCTTGGGTGGCTGCGGCCGACTGCGCAACCAGCAACAGGGCTGCGGCGATCAGCGATACCGCGGCCACGAGTGGCGAGATGGAAGGCCGGCCGCGACTCCGGCGCGCGCGCGAAGGGGGAAACGCGCGCGCCGGAGGGGTCGGATCGGGCCGGCGGGGCCGCAATACTAGTAGATGCCCAGGAGGGAGGGTTTCCACCATGCGGCCGCTCAGGTATTGACTTGTGGAATGACATGGACGGGTTTCATAGCTTCTCCGCGACTCGCAATTTCGCCGACCGGGCCCGGGGGTTGTCCCGAACCTCGGTTTCTGAGGGAGTGATCGGCTTGCGCGTCACCACGCGCACCGAACGCTGGTGCCCGCAGAGGCAGACGGGCGCTTGGGGCGGACAGATACAGTCTTTTGCTTCGACGTTGAAGAGATTCTTTGCAATCTTGTCCTCGAGGGAGTGGAAGGAGACGACCCCTACGCGCCCACCGCTTGCGAGCACTTCTATAGCAGCCTTCAACCCTTTCTCGATTGCTTCCAACTCGCGGTTGACCGCGATTCGGACGGCCATAAAGGTGCGGGTCGCGACGTGAATGTCGCGGGGCCAGGCGCCCCGTGGGATGGCGCCGGCGACGACGTCGACGAGATCCCGTGTGGTCTTCAGCGGTGCCCGGCGCCGCCGCTCGACGATTCGCTGCGCGATCCTGGTCCCCCACCGCTCCTGGCCGTACTCCCTGAGGATGCGCCGCAGCTCGCTCTCCGGTTCTCGGTTGAGCAGGTTGGCGGCGGTCCAGGGTTCACTGCGATCCAGGCGCATGTCGAGTGGTCCGTCCGCCTGGAAGCTGAAGCCGCGCTCGGGGTCGTCGAGTTGCAGCGAGGAGAGGCCGAGGTCGAAAACGACGCCGCTGACCGGACGTCCGATGCGCTCGGCGGCCCGGTCGAGCTGGGCGAAGTTGGTGTGCTCCAGCATTACCGTGACATCTGGAGGCACCGGTTCCTGGGCGAACCGCTCGAGGGCGGAAGCGTCGCGATCGAGGCCGAGCAGGATGCCGCCCGGCCGCAGGCGCTCCATCAGCGCCCGCGCGTAGCCACCACCACCGAGCGTGGCGTCGATGAACGCCTGCCCCGGGGCTGGTTGAAGGCTCGTTATGACGTCTTGTAAAAGTACGGGTCGGTGTCCGGACGACCCGGACGGTCGATCGTCGCGAGAATGGCCGCTTCGGTCACGTGTTGTGGGCACGTCGCCGCTCGGCCACCTGGTCCTGAATTCGCGTGTACTCTTCCGGCGTCGCCTCGCCGATGCGCCGCCACTGCTCGTCGTTCCAGATCTCGATCAAGTTGTTCACGCCAACGATCCAGGCGACGTTCGTGATAGCGGCATACTGCCGCTGGTCGGCGGACAGGACGATTCGTCCCTGGCCGTCGAATTCGCACTCCCGGGCGGCGCCGAACATCATGCGGGCGAGGCGCCGCTCCTCGGCGGGCGTCATGGAACCCAGGCGCAAGCCTTGCTCCTGCGCCCATTCCTGGGGCGGATAAACCTGCAGGCAGCCCTCGGCGCCCTTGGAGATCACGGTGCCGGTCGGCAGCTGTTCGCGAAACCGGGCGGGGATGGCGACCCGTCCCTTGGCATCGACCGAGTGCCGGTACGTGCCCAGGAACATCAGATGTAGCCACCGACCGTCTCATAGTCCCCACTTTTCCCCACTTTGTGCCACCGACACGCCGAACGCTAGCACCGCGACAGGTGGCTGTCAACAAATCTGACCTAAATGTTGTGGGCTTGTGGCCGCCTAAATCATCGGCCCCCAGATATTGTGTTTGGCTTGCAGTTCAGGGTGCGAGCTGGGTCGTCCAGGTCTGACCGCCGTCGACCGTCTTGAGAATCGGCAGACCTCTCGAATCCGCGCCCAGCACCCAACCCACCTGCGCGGTCACGAACTGAAAATCCCTAACAACGCCATTCGAATTCGATGGAATCGTTCCGGCGATTGACCAGTGCTGGCCACCGTCCCCGCTAAAGAGGATGGTGTTGGCTTTGGCGTCCAGAGTCCAGCCGTGGGTGGCGTCGAGGAAGAAAACCGAAAACGCGTTGCCCGGCAAGAGGGGTCCGAGCTGCCAGGACCGGCCGCCGTCGGTGGTCGTGTAGAGGAAATTCTGCGCGTAGCCGCGCGCATCCTGGTAGGCGTCGTTCAATACCAACGCCCCGTGCTGCTTGTCCCAGAAGCGCAAGCTCTCGATCGAGCAATCGCAGGTGGGAGTACCCAGCTGTGGGACTCTCAGGGCAACCGCGACCCACTTCCGGCCTCCGTCACGGGTCACGTACAGGAAGTATCCGCCGCCCGCCCCGCAGCCACCCTGGATCCAACCTGTAGTGGCATTCAGGAAGACGAGCTGAGTTTTCGAGCAAGCCTGAGGCAGATGGCCCGCGATCCCGCTCGTGTCTGTCTCGGAGCGCTTGTTCCAGCTCGCGCCGCCATCGGCCGTCCCGTAGACGGCCATCATGTCCGCGCCGGGCGTCTGCAGAGTGCCGTCTTGCTTCATGAGGAGCCAGCCGTGTTGCCGGTCGACGAAGTCGATCGCGCCCGGGAAGCCCCAACCGGCCACGGACATCCCGACCTGCGACCAGTTACGGCCGCCGTCTAAGGTTCGGTAGATCTCGACACTGAAGTCGTTCGTTGGGGAACCGGGTTGGAGGGACGACGCCAGCCAGGCGTTGTCCGCATCCAGGAAGAAGGTGGTCCAGGTACCGAGGCGGGCGCCGCGCGGCGTCACATCGTTCCAGTGCGATCCACCATCCGTTGTTCGCAGAATCCGATCGGTGGTGGAGCCTGCCGCCCAGCCGGCACTGGCGTTGATCATCTTGAACGTGGAAGGAGGCAGGAGCGGATAGAGCCCCGTGACCTCCGGCGTGGGCGTGACACTCGGCGACGCCGAGGCGGAGGGGCTGACAATCGCAGAAGCGCTCGGGCTCGGCTTCACGGCCGCAGTCCACTGTCGCACCTTGCTCAAGCCGATGCCGAGACCAATCGCGAGCACGAGCACGGCGGCCGCCGCCATCAGCTGAAAAGTCCACGAGTAGCGCCGCCCAACAACCCGGCGGACGATTCGCTCCTCCATGCCGGAAGGAGTTTGGGTGCGCGCGCCGGACGAGAGGTATGCGCGCAGGCGCGATTCGAGATCGGGCCGGTTATTCATCGTGCAGGTCCTTTCGCATGGTGGTCAGGGCGCGAGCCAGGTGGCTGCGCGCCGTGCCCGGTGCGCAACCGATCAGATGAGCGCACTCGTCAATGGTGTAGCCGTACTCGTAGTGCAGAGCGATGACGGCTCGCTGCTGGCGCGTCAGGCTGCGGTAGCTTCGATCCAGGTCGGGATCGGACTGCTGCGGCTCGGCCCGATCCGCATCGTGGCGGTCCGCCAGCCAGAGCCGTGGGAGAACCCGTCGGCGCAGCCGAAGTGCTCGCCGTACGCAAATCTGACGGAGCCACGCGGCACGCTTAAGCGGATCGCGCAGGGTCGACCAGGACCGCCAGGCCAGTTCCATCGTTTCCTGCACCGCGTCCTCAGCTTCCTGGACATCCCGGAGGATCGAATAGGCCACGGCGAAGAGGCGGCCGCTCTCCATGCGAATCGCAGACTCGAACCCGTCCGCTTCGCTGATCGCCTCAGTCAGCGCCATGATCACGTAACCATTGAGTCGGCACGACGCCGCCTGGTTTACGCCGGATGCGACGATCTCGTTACGGTTGGCCGAGCGCCAACGTCCGATTGTGAGGCTAAAGAAGTGAGTCCGCCGTAAGCCGAGTTCTGTTCCCCGCTTCAGCCGGCGAAGCCGGCGCGTCGTGGGGCGGCAGTCATCCGTCTCGGTCGCCGGTTACCCGGCGACTCTAGCGACCTTACCCGAGGACCGGCCGAGCCAGCCGTGTCGTCCTCCTATTCGGTCTTGCTCCGGGTGGGGTTTACCGAGCCAGCCGGTCTCCCGGCTGCTGGTGGGCTCTTACCCGCACCATTTCACCTTCGCCGTCGCTTGCGCGGCGGCTGTGTCTTTTCTGTGGCACTCTCCTTCGGGTCACCCCGACCGGGCGTTACCCGGCACCCTGCTCTGCGGAGCTCGGACTTTCCTCGACGGGACGATCCCGGCGCGACTGCCTGGCGGACTCGGGCACCATTGTACCCGCGTGCTCCCCGGGAATAACCAGCGGGACCAGGACGGCGGCGATCAGGAGGAAGCCAGCGGAGACGGCAATGGCGAAGGTGAGGCCGACCTGGATCAGCGGACCGGAGATCGCCGAGCCCAGCGGCGTGCCCGCGAAGTTGAGGGACATCGACACGGCGAAGGCGCGCCCGTACCAGGCCGGGTCGGTGCGGCGCTGGCGCATCGAAAAGAGCGCGATGTCGGCGGGACCGTTGCAGACGCCGACGAAGACGGCCGCGGCGGCGGCCAGCCACACGTTCCCCGTCATGGCCAACACCGCGATGCCCAGGCAGCCCCCGAGCGTGGCGAGTCCGATCATCAGCCGCTCTCGGCCCTCGCTGTTGAGGCGCCCGAAAAACAGGACGGAGGCCGCCGACCCGATTCCGAGCAGCGCCCAAAGCCCACCGACCACGGCCGCATCAGCGTGGAGTCGCTGGAAGACCATGACGGGGAGAGCGACGATCAGGATCCCGAAGCCGACGTTAACCAGCGAAATGACGATGGCCAACCCACGCAGGGAGGCGTTGCGCAGGACCACGTAAAGCAGGCCGTCCGTGGCGTCCTGCAGCACCGAGCCCGAGCCACCGCGGACCATCGGTTCCGCCAGCCCGACCATGGGCAGGGCGGCCGCGACGTACAACGCCGCGGTGATGCCCAGGGCGAACTGTGGTCCCAGCCATGCGGTGAATCCACCGGCCAGCGCCGGGCCGGCCGCCCCCGTCACCGCGTACGCCATGCTGTCCAGAGCGTTCGCGCGATCCCACAACCGCTTGGGGACGATCAATGGCAGCAAGGACCGGGCCCCGCTGTTGCTCAGGGAATAGGTCAGCGATCCCAGCGTCACGACCGTCAGCAGGGCCACCGGCGCGATCCGACCGGCCACATCGAGACTGACGATCAGGAACAGGCTCAGCGCGCCGACGGCGTAGTCGAGGATGATGAACCGAACCCGTCCGTGCCGGTCGAGCAAGGCGCCGGAGACCGGGCTGACGAGGATCCCGGGGGCAATTGCCAGGAAGATCGTGACCCCGGCCAGCCCTGGTGACCGAAAGCGATGCAACACGAAGAGCACCAGGGCGAGCTGCATCATTGCGTTGGCGGTTCGCGCCAGGACTACGCTGCTCGCCAGCCGAGGGAACGTGGGGATTCGGAACAGGTCGGGGTAGGTCGTGCTTTCCACGGGCACGACTCTAAATTTACGGAGCCAGGACTTTCTGCATCGTCTTGAAGGAGACTTTCGCGTATTCCTTCAGGATGTCGGAGCCGGCCCGGGTCTTAAGCGACCTCGCGGTCTCTATGACTTTCGGCGAGGCGCCCTTCGGCAGCGTGACGCCGAGCGTTGTCGACGCCTGGTCCAGCCATCGCAGGAAAGCGTCGCGCGCGAGGATGGATGCCGCGGCGACGCCGACGTCGGCTTCGGCACGATGCACCTGAACCACGGGAACTCCGCTGAGCCGCGTATCCATCAACAGCCGGCTCTCGATATAGCGCTTGTCACCGAACTGGTCGCTCAGGATGAAACTCGGCCGCAGCCCTGACTTGATCAGATCTTCGATCACGCGCGTGTGGGTCCAGGCCAGCAAGGTATTGAGGTTTTTTCCCTCGCCGCGCATCTGCTTGTAGAGCTCGTTGTAGCGTTTCGGCGCCAGCACGAGCACGGCCCGCTGCCCTTCCGGGACGACCTGACGGATATTGGATGCCAGGCCACGCAGGTCGCGGTCGCTCACGGTCTTGCTGTCGCGGACGCCGAGTGTCCGCAGGATCTGGGCGGTCCTGGCATCGACGTACACGCCGCTGGTCACCATCGGCCCGAAGAAATCGCCCTTTCCGGCTTCGTCCGTCCCGATGTGCGGCTCGGTCTCCGGAGGCCTCGCTGTCTCCGTCGCGGCGGTCGGGCTGCCGGCACGTCTCTTTGGCGCGACCTTCTTCCCCACCGCCTCAACCACAGCGATCGCCGTGTCGAAGGCCGGCGCGTGGCCGGAGATCACCAGCTTTCCCGACTCATAGAGGATGGCCCGCGCCTGGCTGGCGCCGTCCGACAGTTTGGTCCGCCACGCCTCGTATGAACCTGGTTGCTCGTCGACGGCGCCCAGGCCATGCAACCGTTCATGGAGTGGTTCGCGGTCGATAGGAGCAACCGAATAGGTCGTCGTTGGCCGAGTTTCGCGCGTTGACAATCGGTCGGCAGTATAACGCCGGTATACGATAGTTTCCCAATGGCGGACGTTGTCCAAGTCGTCGGGACTGACGACCCGGTTCGCCCCTTGTTCTCCGCGACTGGCGAGCTCAAGGCTGACGCCAGGAGCGGCCTCAACCTTGATGCCGCGGCGCTTCGCGGTCTGTATCAACAGATGGTTCTGATCCGGCGCGCCGACGCGGAGGCCTTGAATCTGCAGCGGCAGGGTGAGCTCGGCCTGTGGGGACAGTACCTGGGCCAGGAAGCGATTCACGTGGGAGCCGTCGCGGCGCTCGAGTCGGATGACTGGATTTTTCCCAGCTATCGGGAAAGCCTCTCCCCCCTCGACATGCCCACGATCCTGGCGTCATTGCAGAAGACGCATCGCGCGATCGTCGTCCACGAGGCGCCGGTCTTTGGTGGGTTCGGAGCCGAAATCGCCGCCCGGATCAGCGATGACGGCTTCGACCTGCTGCAAGCGCCGGTGGCTCGTGTCGGTGGGATGAATACGCCCTATCCGCCGTCCCGCTTTCGCAACAGACGGCGGGATCCATCGCCGAGCGTGCCCAGGGCTACGGCTTTCCCGGCATCCGGATCGATGGCAACGATGTCCTGGCCGTGTTTGCGGCGGTGAGGGGAGCTGCCGACCGGGCGCGCCACGGTGAGGGCCCCTACCTGATCGAGGCGATGACCTACCGGATGGGAGCGCACACCAGCTCCGACGATCCGACCCGCTACCGGCTGGAGACCGAGCTTCAGACCTGGAGCGCAAAAGATCCGATTGCCCGCTACCAGGCATGGCTGAAGGAACAGGGAATGCTCGACGATGCCGCCGCGGCGACCATCAACAAGGAGGTCGAGGCGAGCGTGCGGACGATCCGCGACCGCCTCAGGTCCATGGCTCCGCCGGCGGCCGGGGAGGCGATCTTTGGCCGGGTCTACGGCCAGCCGCCGGACAGCTTCAGGGAAGAACGGGAAGAATTCGAGGCCTCGCTCGAGGGGACGTGATGGAACCGGTCACGATGGCCAAAGCCATCAACCTTTCTCTGCGCGATGCGCTCTCGGGCGACGAGCAGGTCCTGATCTTTGGTGAGGACGTTGGCGCCCTCGGCGGTGTCTTTCGGATTACGGACGGGCTGCAGAAGACGTTTGGGGCCGACAGGGTCTTCGACACACCGTTGGCGGAGTCCGCCATCATCGGCATCGCCGTCGGTTTGGCGCTGCGCGGATTCAAGCCGGTACCCGAGATTCAATTCGACGGCTTCATCTACTCCGCCTTCGACCAGATCGTCAGCCACGTCGCCAAGTACCGAAATCGATCCGGCATCTCGATGCCGATCACAATTCGCGTCCCCTTCGGCGGCCACATCGGCGCCGTGGAACATCATTCGGAAAGT
>VBEN01000164.1 GCA_005881175.1 Chloroflexota bacterium | reverse complement strand
CGGCCGGCGCCCGCCGGTTGAGCTGCCCGAGCGCTTGAACACACGACAAATCTCCAGGGAGGTCCGCGACGGTTCCGTCGATTTCATCGCCTTCTACGAGGCGCTGCATACGATGTGGCGGCCACACAGCATCGGCTTCGACGACGTCTGCATCGCCTACAAGGATCGTCAATACGTGACCCAGCGACCCCACCCCTGCATTCCCTTCCACACGACCCACGATGGGTCGGCGATGGGCGGAGGCTTCGGGCTTGGTGTTGGCGCAAAGCTTGCCGACCCGAGCCTCCACACCTTCGTGTTCTCCGGTGATGGTTGCTGGCGTCTATTCGGTGGCGCCCTGGCCGATGCGGCCAACCTCGACCTGCGCCTGTTCATCATCAACAACGGCGTCTATGGGATCGTCGACAAGGGACTGGAAGTCGTCATCCCGGACGTCGAGCGCCGCCGCTATCACGCGTCGCTGCCGTCCATCGACTTTGTCGGCGCGGCGCGGGCGCACGGCTGGGACGGCTACCGGGTGAAGCCCGATTTGAGCAACCTCGGCGAGATCATGGACGCCTGCTACGAACACACGGGGCAGTCGATCGTGGTCGATGTGCCGGTCGACGCCGACCAGGTGATCGGTCTGAATCCTCGCCTCAACAACCTCACCACCAAGACGTACCTCTAATGGCGAAGGTGTACCACGACACCGACGCCGACATGTCGGCGCTCGCCGGCCAGCGCGTGGCCGTCATCGGCTACGGCAGCCAGGGCCATGCCCACGCGCTGAACCTCCAGGACAGCGGCGTCGACGTCGTCGTCGGCCTCTACAAGGGCAGCAAGTCCTGGGCGGCCGCGGAAGAGGAAGATCTCCGGGTGGAGACCGTCGAAAAGGCGGTCGAGCTGGCCAACCTGGTCATGATGCTGGTGCCGGACCAGACGCAGAAACGGCTCTACGACGAGGCCGTCAAGCCGAACTTGAAGCCGGGCAGCGCGCTGATGTTCGCCCACGGTTTCAACATCCATTTCAGTCAGATCCTGCCGCCCGACGATGTCGACGTCGCCATGGTCGCGCCCAAGGGGCCCGGCCACATCGTTCGGCGCATGTTCAAGGAGGGCATCGGCGTGCCCGCGCTGTTCGCGATCCAGCAGGACACGACGGGCAAGGCCCGCGCCCGCACACTGGCTTACGCGCGCGGCATCGGCTCCACAATGGCGGGGGTGCTCGAGACGACGTTCAAAGAGGAAACCGAGACCGACCTCTTCGGCGAGCAGTCCGTGCTGTGCGGCGGAATCAGCCACCTGATGAAAGCCGGCTTTGACACCCTGGTTGAGGCGGGTTACCAGCCGGAGCTGGCGTACTTCGAGTGCATCCACGAAATGAAGCTGATCGTCGACCTCATCTACCAGGGCGGCCTGAGCTACATGCGTTACAGCGTCAGCGATACGGCGGAGTTCGGTGACTACGCCAGCGGGCCGCGCGTCATCAGCCCGGCGGTTCGCGACGAGATGCGGCAGATCCTGCGCGAGATCCAGGACGGGACCTTCGCCCGGACGTGGATCCTGGAGAACCAGGCCGGCCGGCCCGCCTTCAACAACTACCGGCGGCAAGCAAAAGAGGAGCTGGTGGAGAAAGTCGGCGCCGAGCTGCGGGCAATGATGCCCTGGCTCAAACCGAACGGCCAGAAGAGGAACTGATGGACGAGAGCGTTTACATCTTCGACACGACCCTGCGCGACGGCGAGCAATCCCCGGGCGCGTCGCTGAATCCTGACCAGAAACTCCAGATCGCCCGGCAGCTGGCGCGTCTGGGGGTGGATGTCATCGAGGCCGGCTTCCCGCTCTCGTCGCCGGGCGATTTCGAGGCGGTGCAGCGGATCGCGCGCCAGGTGGAAGGACCCATGATCACGGCGCTGGCCCGGGCCGCGCGTCCGGATATCGACGCGGTCTGGCAGGCCGTGCAGGATGCCGAGCGCAAGCAGATTCACATGGTGCTGTCGGTTTCGGACATCCATATCGAGCGAAAGCTGCGGTCGAACCGGCGCGACGTGCTTCGCCGGGGGGTCGAGGCGGTCGCCTATGCCCGGTCGCTTTGTGACGAGGTTGAGTATTCCCCGGAGGACGCCGGCCGCGCCAATCCCGAGTATCTGTACGAAACGCTCGAGGCGGTCATCGACGCGGGTGCAACAGTGGTCAACATTCCGGACACCACCGGCTATACCCTGCCGAATGAATTCGGTGCTCTGATCGCCTCGATCCGCGAGAACGTGCCGAACATCGAGCAGGCGCTGATCAGCGTGCATTGTCACAACGATCTGGGGCTATCGACCGCGAACAGCGTGGCGGCCGTGCTGAACGGCGCTCGCCGGGTCGAGTGCACCGTCAACGGGATCGGCGAGCGGGCCGGCAACGCCTCGCTCGAAGAGGTGGTAATGATCCTGCGCACGCGTGAAAAGTCGCTCGGGCTGCGCACCGGCATCGATACCACGCGGCTGGCCGACGTGAGCATGCTGGTTTCGCGGCAGACTGGTATCCCCGTGCAACCGAACAAGGCCGTGGTTGGCGGCAACGCGTTCGCGCACGCCTCCGGCATTCACCAGGACGGCGTGCTGAAGGACAAGCTGACCTACGAGATCATGCGGCCCGAAGACGTGGGGATGGGCGAGAGCCGGATCGTGCTTTCGCCCAGGTCGGGGCGCCACGCGTTTCAGTTCCGGCTGGCAGAGCTCGGCTATCACCTGCCGGAGACCGCCTTCGCCCGAGCCTGGGAACAATTCCTGGATCTCGCCGACCGCCAGAAAGAGATCCTCGACCGAGACCTCGCAGAGATCGTGCGCCGAACACAGGTGGCTGTCTGATGGCCGTCGAGCCCCTCCACACCCCCGACACCGGGCCACCGCCTACGCAATCGATCTACGGCGGCTTTGCCTATTTCCAGGGCAGGATCGTTCCCTTTGCCGATGCGAACGTCAGCGTCGGGACCCACGCCCTCAACTACGGGACGGCGTGCTTCGAAGGCATTCGGGGCTACTGGAACCCGGACCACAAAGAGATCTACCTGCTCAAGCTTGCCGAGCACTACCAGCGGTTCGTGAAATCAACCGCGCTGCTCAAGATCAAGCTCGATGAATCCGTCGAGCAACTCTGTGAGCTGACCCGCGAGGTGGTCCGGCGCGACGGCTATCGTACCGATGTCTATGTACGACCGATCGCATACAAGGCATCGCCCATCATCAAGGTCGACCTGCATTCACCACAGGACGCCGTCGCGATCTTCGCGATGCCGATGGGCGGCTACTCGCGCATCGACGGACTGCGGGTGACGATCTCCTCCTGGCGGCGGATCAGCGACAACAGTATCCCGGCGCGGGCGAAGATCACGGGCGCCTACGTCAACACGGCACTGGCGACGGAAGACGCCAACGCGGCGGGATACGACGACTGCTTGATGCTGACCGAGGACGGGCACATCGCCGAGGGCAGCGCCGCGAACTTCTTCATGGTGCAAGGCCGGACGCTGGTGACGCCGCCCGTCACCGACGACATCCTGGTCGGCATCACCCGGGCGGCCGTGATGCGGCTGGCGCTCGACTTCGAGCTTGACATCATCGAGCGGAGCGTGGACCGCACCGAGGTCTACCAGGCCGATGAGGCATTCCTGTGCGGCACGGGGGTCCAGGTCGCGCCGATCGTCGAGGTGGACGGGCGCCCGATCGGATCGGGCCGGCCGGGATCGATCACGCTCGGCCTCCAGGACGCCTACTTCCGCGCTGTCCGAGGCAACGATCCGCGCCACCGGCAATGGTGCACCCCGGTTTTCGGCGGGATGCCCCGAATTACCGAGTCGCGTTGACGAGCGCGGTTAGGGGCTGTTAGTCTTTTCCGACAACTGAATAGCGACGGTTATCAAGAGTGGCAGAGGGGCCGGCCCGAAGAAGCCTGCCAACCTACCGGATCCCGGCAAGGTGGAAAGTCCGTCAGACGAGAGTCTGAAAGATGATGCGATTACGGACATTACGGCCCCTCCCACGGGGCTTTTTTATTTTGTGATCACGCGTCGAGGAGGAATCGGTGAAGAGGCTGCGATGTCGAGAGTGCGGGAGACTGCGTGACTTCGAGCCCGCCTATGTCTGCGAGGACTGTTTCGGACCTCTCGAGGTCGCCTACGACCTCGATGCGATCAGGGAGCGGGTCTCCCGTCACACCGTCGCCGGCGGACCGGCCAGCATCTGGCGCTATCGCGAGTTGCTGCCGACGCCTGCGGGTAATCCGGTCGACCTGGGCACCGGCTTCACGCCCCTTGTTGAGGCGAAGAATCTCGGCAAGGCAATGGGCCTCGACCATCTCTACGTCAAAAATGACACCCTGAATCCGACCGGATCGTTCAAGGACCGCAATGTTGCCGTGGCCACGAACTTCGCGCTCTCCTACGGCTTCGACACGCTGTCCTGTTCATCCACCGGGAATCTCGCCGGCTCGGTCGCGGCCTATGCGGCGCGGGCCGGCCTGCGCGCGCTCGTCTTCATCCCGGCGGACCTCGAACCCGGCAAAGTCGGCGCCGCCAGCGCCTACGGCGCCACGATCGTCGAAGTCGATGGCACCTACGACGACGTCAACCGGCTCTGCGCCGAGCTCGCCGACCAGTATCGCTGGGCGATCGTCAACGTCAACCTGCGCCCGTTCTATTCGGAAGGCAGCAAAACGCTGGCCTTTGAAGTCGTCGAACAGCTCGGCTGGCGGGCACCCGATCACATCGTGGTCCCGGTGGCCGCCGGCTCGCTACTGGCCAAGACGGCCAAGGCTTTTCAGGAACTGGTGGGTGTTGGCCTGCTCGAAGCGGCGCCGACGCGAATCCACGCCGCCCAGGCGCAGGGGTGCGCGCCGGTCAGCACCGCCATCCAGCGCGGCCTCGACACCGTCACACCTGTCAGGCCGCACAGCATCGCGAAGTCGCTGGCGATCGGCAACCCTGCGGACGGTCGCTACGCGGCGCGTGCCGTGCGCTCCTCCGGTGGATGGGGTACCGCCTGTCCCGAGGACGCGGTCCTGGATGGCATGGCGCTGCTGGCCGAGGCGGAGGGCATCCTGAGTGAACCGGCCGGCGGCGTCGTCGTGGCGGGCCTGCGGCAGCTCGTCGAAGAAGGGCGGATCGAGCGCGACGAGACGGTCGTGATTTGCATCACCGGCAACGGGCTCAAGACCACCGAGCTCTTCCATCCGGTCGAGGGCCGGCGGCTGCACCTCAGTAAGGCGCGAGCCTCCGAGTTCGAGCAGGCCCTGGCCGACGCCGAGCGGGTGCCCGTTGTCGCCCAATGACTGAACCGCTCCGCGTCGGCGTTCTTGGGGCCACCGGGCTCGCCGGCCAGCAGGTGCTGGCAGCGCTGGAACGCCATCCATGGTTCAGCGTGACGGCCGTGGGCGCGTCCCACGCATCAGCCGGCAAGACGCTGGGCGATGCACTGCGGGAGCCGTCGGGGGGGAGCCGCTGGTTTGCCGAAGGCCGGCTCGATCCGTCGCTGCTCGCGCTTCGTTGCCTCGACGACGAAGCGCTGCTCGCCCAGCCGATCGACCTGCTCTTCAGCGCAGTCTCGAAAGAGGTGGCGCTGCAATGGGAGCCGCGCTTTGCGGACCGTGTCCCGGTGATCAGCACCGCATCGGCCTTTCGCAATGAGCCGGATGTGCCCATCTTGATTCCCGGCATCAATGACGCGCATGCTGAAGCGCTTCATGACCAGCGCCGCCAACGCGGCTGGCACGGATTCATCGCCCCCATCCCCAATTGCACGACGACCGGCCTCGCCGTTTCGCTGAAGCCGCTCCACGACACCTTCGGCGTTCGCACCGTGGTGATGACCTCGCTGCAGGCCGTCTCCGGAGCGGGCCGCCAGGATGGCGTGCTCGCGCTCGACGTGATCGACAATGTCATTCCCTTCATCCCCGATGAGGAGGAGAAGGTGGAGCGCGAGACGAAGAAAATCCTGGGGCACTGGCAGGAGCCGGCGTCGTTTACCGTCTCGTGCACGTGTACCCGGGTGAATGTCAGGGACGGACACCTCGAGTCGGTTTTCGTCGGGACGGAGCGGCCCGTGGATGCCGCGGCAGCCAGCGCCGCCATGGACGGTTTCGGTGTGGACGGCCTCCGAGGTCTGCCCTCAGCACCCGATCGACTGCTGCGGGTCGACCCCGATCCTTTCCGGCCACAGCCCCGCCGGGACCGCGATGCCGGCGGTGGGATGACGGTGACGGTCGGCCGGCTCCGCGACGAGCCGGTGCTGAAGGGCGTGAAGTATGTTGTGCTTTCCCATAACACCAAGCTCGGCGCCGGCAAGGGTGCCGTCCTGCTGGCCGAATGGTTGACGCGCGAGGGGTATACGGGGCGTCGCCCCACGCGAGCGGCGCTTTAGTGCCATGCGAGCGTTTGAGACGTTCGACGCCGTGACCAGACCGATCCTCGTGCAGAAATACGGGGGCAGCTCGCTGGCGACGCCGGCGCGAATCAAGCGGGTGGCGCGCCGGATCGCCGAGAACCAGCGCACGGGTCACGACGTGGTGGCCGTGGTCAGCGCGATGGGCGAGACCACGGACCGCCTGCTGACGCTCGCGTCCCGGGTGGCCAAGGATCCCGCAGCGCGCGAGCTCGACCTGCTGCTTTCCACCGGCGAGGGGGTTTCGGCGCCGCTCGTTTCCATGGCGCTCAACGAACTCGGCGTGCCGGCGGTGTCGCTGCTGGGATTCCAGGCCGGGATCCAGACCGACCGACGCCACGCAAAGGCGCGCATCGTAGGCCTCACGCCGGCACGGATCGAGCGCGAGCTCGCCGCCGGGCGAGTCGTTGTCGTGGCCGGCTTCCAGGGAATGGGCGACGAGATGGAGGTCACGACACTCGGGCGCGGCGGATCGGACACGACGGCCGTCGCGATCGCGGCGGCGCTCAACGTCCAGGCTTGCGAAATCTTCACGGACGTGCGGGGGATCTACACAGCCGATCCACGCTTCGTGCCGTCCGCACGACTGCTGCCGCGGATCGCCTATCCCGAGATGCTCGAGCTGGCCAGCGTCGGAGCTCGTGTCATCCATCCGCGGGCCGTCGAGATCGCCGAGGCGTTTTCGATGGAGCTCCACGTCAGGTCGAGCTTTCATGCCGGCTCCGGTACCATCATTTGTTCGGAGGAGGCGATCATGGAGGACCGAAATCGCGTGCGCGGCATCGCGCACGAGGAGCACGTGGCGCGCCTCTCGGTAGTGGGTGTGCCCGACCGGCCCGGCATCGCCGCTGCCATCTTCGCCCCGCTCGCTGAAGCCGACATCGCCGCCGATGTCATCGTCCAGACCGCCAGCCACGAAGGTGTCACCGACATGTCCTTCACCGTGCCCTCAGCCGATGGCCGGCAGGCTGAGCAGATCCTTAAAGGGGTGGCCGGGGAAATCGGCGCGCGTACCGTGCTGTCCCAGAACGGGCTCGCCAAGGTCTCGGTCGTGGGCAGCGGCATCCGCGGCCAGCCGGGCGTTGCGGCGACGATGTTTCGCGCCCTCTCCGAACGCGGCATCAACATCGAGATGATCTCGACCTCGGAAGTCCGCATCACCTGCATCATCCAGGCGGACCACATCAAAGACGCGGTGGCTGCGCTGCACGAGGCGTTCAAACTGTAGTGTCGAAAGCCGCGACGGTCCGGGTGCCGGCATCGTCGGCCAACCTCGGACCGGGCTTTGACGTTCTCGCCCTGGCGCTCGATCTCCATCTCGAGGTCGAGGCGCGCGAGTCGCCGAAGACAACCATTGAGTGGAAGGGCGAGGGGATCGGTGAGCTCCCATTGAACCGCCGGAACCTGATCGTGCGCGCGGCACAGGAACCGTTTGCCGGATGGAGCCGCCCGCTGGACGGGCTTACGCTTGGCGTTCACAACCAGGTGCCGATCGGGCGCGGCCTTGGAAGCAGCGCCTCGGCGATCGTCGCGGCGGCGCTACACGGCGGCTTTTGCATCGCCGCCCTCGAAGACGGCGGGGTGCGCGTCCATCGCCTCGGCTGGCCGGAGCGCTGGCGCGCCGTCGTCTTCGTGCCCGACGAGGTCTCCCCCACCAACGAGGCCCGCCGGCTCGTGCCGCGCCGTCCGACCCGCGAGGACGCGGTCTTCAATCTCGGACGGGTTGCCGAATGGGTGCTGGCCTGCACTAAACGCGATCGGTCGCTGCTGCGGAGCGCGATGGACGACCGGTTGCATCAGCCCGGCCGGGCCCGCGCCTATCCCTACCTCGACGACACGATCGCGGCCGCCGAGCAGGCGGGAGCCCTGGGCGCGGCGCTCAGCGGCGCCGGCGGCAGCGTGATCGCAATCGCCGACCGTGACCTCAAAAGGGTCGGCGACGCGATGCTGGGGGCGGCAGGCGAGCGCAGGCATCCGGGGCGAATTCTGATCTTGAATGCCGTTGCCCGGGGCCCCCGCCTGTAATCCTTTTGAAAGGTTGCCCGCCCCAGACTGGCGTCGGAGGTGAAGAAATAGCTTGACGCCAGTTCAGCGAATCGTGACCGTTGCCGGGATCGCCGGATCGATGATCGCCGGAGGGGTGATCGGCGCGACCGTCTTCGGTCCCCTGGTCGCCACCGCGGCAAACAGTGGGTCGAACACCCAACTGACCGCAGCCTCGGCGAGTCCGAGCGCCAGTGCCGGAACGTTCAAGTCCAATGAGGACGCGGCCCATGAGGCGAACGAGAGCGCCGCGGTCGAGGCGCAGGAGAACGCAGGTCAGCGACCGGGCGGAGGGTCCGGCAAGTTCACGCCAAACGAGGACCCAGCGCATGAGGCGGGCGAAAGCGCCGCACGCGAGGCGCAGGAGAACGCCGGCCAGCGTCCGACCGTTCCCTAGCCGCAACCGCGCTCGATCGAACGAAACACGTCCGCGGTCGCGATGTTGGTCGCCAGCGGCACGTTGCGAACATTGCAAATCCGCAGCAACGTTTGAATGTCCGGGTCGTGGGGGTGCTTATCGAGTGGATCGACGAGGAAGATGACGGCGTCGACTTCGCCTTCGACCACGCGGCTGGCGATCTGCACATCCCCACCATGTGGACCAGGAGTGACGCTCTCGACCTCGAGGCCAACCTTATCTCGCAACAGGTCTCCGGTGGCCCCGGTGGCGACCAGCTCGTATTCGCGCAGGCGTGCGCGGTTGAAGGTCGCAAACGCAACCAGGTCCGCCTTCTTGCCATCGTGGGCAATGATCGCGAGGCGCGGACGGTCGCGGTCAGTGGTCAATTTCACGCCGGCTAGCATACCGGCCCCTTATTGCGAAAGCATCGGACTGTCGCTACGAAAATGTGACGACGCGTTTGAACAGTGCGCACATCTCTATGGAACCCCGCGTGGAGCGCTGGTATTCCGCCACGTGCGCGCATCTAGCAGGAAATTCTCCAGCAGCTTGTGCCCGTGCTCGGTGAGGATGGCCTCCGGGTGAAACTGAACTCCCGCGAGCGGGTATTTCCGGTGACGCAGGCCCATCACCGTAGCGTCCTCCGTTGACGCGGTGACCTCCAAATCAGCTGGCAGGCTGTCGCGATCCACCACCAGCGAGTGGTATCGGGTTGCCGCAAACGGGCTTGGAATGCCGCGGAAGACCGATTGCTGATGGTGCACGACGGCCGAGACCTTGCCATGCATGACCCTGGACGCCCGGCGCACCGTTCCGCCAAACGCTTCCCCCAGACACTGATGTCCCAGGCAGACACCCAGCGTCGGGAGCGTGGGGCCCAACTCGAGCAAAAGGTCTTTGCAGACGCCCGCCTCCGCCGGTGTTCCAGGTCCTGGAGAGAGAACCGCGGCGACCGGGTCCAGCCTGGTGATTTCCGGCAGCGTGACCTGGTCGTTGCGCCGAACGACGACCTCTTCCCCCAGCTCGCCAAGGTACTGAACGAGGTTGTAGGTGAACGAGTCGTAGTTGTCGATTACCAGGACAACGTCGTTCGCCGCCACGTCAGCCCGCGCCGGCCAGCGCCTGCAGCAGGGCCGACGCTTTGTTCCGCGTCTCCAGGAATTCTTCGGCGGGAGTCGAATCCGCGACGATGCCCGCCGCCGCCTGGACGGTCGCCAGCCCATCCTTGACCACCATGGTTCGGATCGCGATACAGGTATCGAGATCTCCGGTGAAACTGAGGTAGCCGATCGCGCCGGCGTAGACGCCGCGTCGCTCGCGTTCCAGCTCGGCGATGATCTCCATGGCGCGAATCTTGGGCGCGCCGGTCACGGTGCCGGCCGGAAAGCAGGCGCGAAGGGCGTCCATAGGAGTGCAGTCGGGGCGCAGCCGTCCGGTGATGTTCGAGACCAGGTGCATGACATGGGAGTATCGCTCCACTGTCATCAGCTCC
>VBEN01000163.1 GCA_005881175.1 Chloroflexota bacterium | reverse complement strand
AGCTTCGGTCGCATCCTGGTCGACCCGGCAACCTCGCACGTCTTCGTATCGAGCCCGGGTAGCAGTGAGATCTTTGTTCTCGATTACAACGGCACTGTCCTAAAGACCATCACGGGTGAGGCCGGCGCCTGGGGAATGGCGCTCAGCGGAAGCACCCTCTACGTCGTACTCAGCACCGCCGGCACCATCGAGAAGATCGACACCGGCACTCTGACCGACAGTGGGATGCTGGTCAACGGCCTGGTGCGACCAACGGATATCTTCCTGGCCGGCAGCAAGCTGTGGACGACCACCGGCAACTGTGGCAACTGGACCGTCCAGCTTGTCAGCATCGATCCAGCGACGAACCCACCGACCGTGGTCACCGATCCGAACGCCTTCACCGCCAACAACTCGCTTTCATACTGTGGTACATTCGCGAGCAACCCCACTTCGAATCCCAACCTGCTGTTGGCGTGGGATATCGGGCTCAGCCCGGCGACGATCACGAGCTTCGATGTGTCCACTGGCACCGCGGTGCAACAGGCGAGCGTCTGGGAAGGTGCGCTGGGCAATCTCCAGGATGTCGCCGTCAACCCGGACGGAACGCATTTCATCACGGCGTCGGGAGCGCCCTATGAGTTCGACGAGTGGAAGGTCTCCGACCTTTCCCAGGATGGCGTCATCTATGCGGCCAAGACCTACCCCGACGCGGTGGCCACCACGGCTGGAAACGGCGGCCTGATGGGCGGCGGCCTCAACGGCATCTACAACGAGGACTTCTATGCTTACCAGGTCGGCAACCCGGCGGCGCCGATGGCCAAAGTCGATTTCGGCGGGACCACCAACACGGTCCCGGATCGAGGCGTCGCATTCAGGCCCGACGGCAGCAGCGCGTTCGTCGTATCGGGGGGCGTGAGTGGCGGCGGCGGCCCCGTCGTGGTCAACGTCGTCCCCATCCCACTGGTTCCACCTGCGGGCTCACCCGGGGCGCCGACCGGCGTCACGGCCAGCCCGGGCATCGCTTCGGCGAGCGTCAGCTGGACCGCGCCGGTCGATCCGGGCAACAGCCCCGTGACGAGTTACACCGTCACAAGCTCGCCGGGCGGCATTACGGTGACCACGAGCAGCACATCGACGCTGGTCAACGGGCTCACCCCTGGGGTTTCGTACACCTTCACGGTGACGGCCACCAACGCAACCGGCACCGGCTTCCCGTCGGCACCATCGAACGCCGTGGTCCCGTGGGCCTGCGGCCCGCCGACCAACGTCAGCGCCACCCCCGGGGACACCGCCGCGTACGTTACCTGGCTGCCACCCGCGAACCCCGGCTCGCCCATCACCGGGTACCGGGTTACGCCCTACGTCGGCGCCACCGCCCAATCGCCGACGACCGTGAGCGGAGCGCCTCCCCCGACCAACCTGGTCGTCACCGGCCTTACCAATGGAACCACCTATACGTTCGTCGTCGCCGCCATCATCAATACGGCCGCCGGCCAGGACTCCGCGCCGTCGAACGCCGTCACGCCGCTCCAGGGCGGCAACTATCACCCGCTGACGCCGGCGCGCATTCTCGACACACGCAGCGCCATCGGCGGCCCGACTCAGCCGCTGACCAATGGCGAAGTCCGCCTGGTGCAGATCACCGGGCAGGGTCTGGTGCCCAGCAGCGGCGTCTCGGCCGTGGTCCTGAACGTAACCGTGACCGGCACTACCTCGCCCGGCTATCTCACCGTCTATCCGGCGGGAGTGGCGCGGCCGCTCGCCTCGAATCTCAACTTCGTTACGGGCGAGACGGTGCCCAACCTGGTCGAGGTCGCCATCGGCACCGGCGGCATGGTCAATATGTTTGCGCAGTTCGGCAGCGCGTCCGGGCGGGCCGACGTGATCTTCGACGTGGCCGGCTGGGTGGGCGTGGCGACCAACTCGATAATCAAGGATGGCCTGTACAATCCGCTGACCCCGGCGCGGATCATGGACACGCGTTCGGGCGTGGGCGTGCCCAAGGCGCCGGTGGGGCCGGGTCAGACGGTCACGCTCAATGTGTTCGGCGCAGGTCAGGTGCCGGCCTCGGGCGTCTCGGCCGTAGTGCTGAATGTCACTGTAACCGGCCCCACGGCGGCCAGCTATCTCACGGTGTATCCCGCGGATGCGCCACAAAGACCAACAGCGTCAAACCTGAACTTCAGCGCCAAAGAGACGGTGCCGAATCGGGTGATCGTCAAGGTGGGCGCGGGCGGTCTGGTCAGCTTCTATAACGCGGCCGGTAGCGTGCAGGTGATCGCCGACGTGGGCGGCTGGTTCACCGATTCGACCAGCACCGTCGGGGGCACGCGATTCAGTGGGATCGTCCCGTTCCGGATCCTGGATACGCGCGACCCGGGGATTGGTCCGCTGTATGGCGGCTATACCAATACGTTCCAGCTGCTGGACCAGAACAACAATCCGGTGACCGGCATCTCAGCGCTCGTGATGAACGTGACAGTCACCAACCCGACGGTCGCCAGCTATCTCACACTGTGGCCTGATGGGCCGCCGCTGCCGCCGGTCTCCGACCTGAACTTCAGCGCCGGCGAGACGGTGCCAAACCTGGTGGTGGTCAAGTTGGGGTCGAACGCGACGATCGATCTCTACAACGCACTCGGCCGGACGGATGTGCTGCTGGACATCGTGGGTTTCTACGGGCAGAGCGTGCCGGCCCCCAGCCGACCAATGGCCCCATTCTCGTTGCGCCTCGTCCCGCTCCACCGGCGATAGGAATTCAGCGCCCAGGCGCCCCGCAGCCCTAGACCCGTGCCGTTTGCCGACGGCAGCTTCGCCGCCGTCGAGCTTCAGCTTTGTGAGAAACCACTAAACGTTATCGCTTGACAAATCGCCTAGGCGGCGTATCGTCTGGTCGAATCCGAGGAGGGGCTCGGGGGAGGGGAGTTTGGACGCAGGCCGCGTCGCCACGCGTCTACGGCGGGCGTTCCTGGTGGGCGCTGGACTCCTCACGTCCGTCGCGCTCAACCTGGGCGCGGTCACTCCCACGCTGGCTGTCAGTGGTCCGGCAGTCTATGGCCTCGACGTAAACAGCGGCACGTCGGCGGGCCGGACGCAGGTTCGGATTTTCGGAAGCGGATTTAACGGCGCCACGGCGGTGAACTTCGGGACAGTCGGCGCGGTGTTCTTTTTCGTGAATCCCGACCGCGACGTGATCTTCACGCAGAGCCCGGCTCAGGCGGCCGGGACATCGGTGCATGTCACCGTAAAAGTGGGTGCCATCGGCAGCGCGAGCGGCGTCGCAGACCTGTTTAGCTACAACTCGGCAACGGCCCCGTATGTCAATGGAGTCAGTCCGCATACCGGCTCGTCGAATGGCGGCACGCCGGTCGAGATCCATGGCAGTGGGTTCAGCTCGCCTGATGGAATGACGTCGGTCCGCTTCGGCACCAGTCCGGCGCTCGCGTGCGACGCGAGCATTACTCCGACGGTGGCGCATGCCGCTGTGGACCCGACCGGCCCGCAGCGCAATAGCCTCACGACCCAACTCAGGGATCGCGCCGGCCTGGCAAGCCAGCGGGACGCGGCCAGCAGATTTGAACGAAACCCCGCGCAGCGGGATACCACGTCCATCGCGTCCTCTGGAATCTCCCCCGCCCCGATGCGGCCGGCGGTAAGCGGCGGGGGCGGCCCGGGCGGCCCACCCTGCCAGGTGGCCAGCGACAGTCTCCTCTTCGTCACCGCTCCCCCCGGATCGCTCGGCACCGTTCCTGTCACCGTCATCACCGGCCTGGGCTCGAGCCCGCCAGATCCGGCCGCGCGGTTCACTTTTGTGGCACCGGGACCGCCCGTGGTGAACGCGGTCGATCCGCATACCGGTTCGGCAACCGGCAATCTGAACGTCAACATCATCGGAAGCGGCTTCTCCGGAGCGACGAACGTGAAGTTCGGCAACAACGCCGCGATGGGGTTCTTCGTCGGGGACGACGACAACATCTCCGCACAGCTGCCACCGCAGGGCAGCGGACCGGCCGTCGTCGACGTCACCGTCACCGTTGGTGCGAATACCAGCGCCACGAGCGCTGCTGACAAATTCACGTATCAGCCCGAACAAAAGCCGGTGATCGATGCCCTCATCCCCAACCACGGGAGTGAGGTAGGCGGCATGCAGGTCACGATCGTGGGCAGCAGCCTGTCCGGCACGAACGCCGTCACTTTTGGGGGGATGCCAGCGCAGTCCTTCTTCGCGCCGAGCGACAACGAGCTAGATATTTTCGGCATTCCACCACACGCTCCAGGCGCTGTCGACGTCACCGCCACGGACAGCGCAGGCAGCACCACGAAGG
>VBEN01000014.1 GCA_005881175.1 Chloroflexota bacterium | reverse complement strand
TCAGCGTCCGCAGCTCGAGGACGCGCGCTTGCGCCTCCGGGCCCGCCGGCCCACGCGAGCCGCGCGGAACGTGCGATGCGAGCGTTTGAGGCGTTCGGCGGGCGGTGCTCAAACCTTGACGATCGGGGCCAGGCTGACCGCCAGAATCTTCATGCCGACCTTGTCGAACTTGACGATGATTTCTTCGTCCGTCCTGGTCATCGTGCTCTTGAGCACAGTCCCCCGCCCCCAGGCCCGATGGTCGACGTGATCGCCCGGCGCAAATCGCTGAACCAGTTCGACCGGCGCGGCTGGGCGGGCGGCTTCGACAAGGCGGGCGGGCGCCATGCTGGGGTCGGGAATGCCAGCCGGAAGTCCGGCGGACCCATCAACCAGGTCGGGGGGAATGTCCTTGAGAAAGCGCGAGGGCAGGTTCAGGTTCGCGCTGCCCCAGAGATGGCGGCGGAAGGCGTGAAACAAATAGAGCCGGTCCTTCGCCCGCGTCATTCCCACGTAGGCGAGCCGGCGTTCCTCCTCCAGGCCGGCCGGCGAATCTAGGCTGCGGCTATGCGGAAAGAGGCCTTCCTCCATGCCGAGCATGAAGACGACAGGGAACTCGAGGCCCTTGACCATGTGCAGGGTGATCAGCGTCATCCCCTGCGCCCGGTCGTCCATGGTGTCGACATCGCTCATGAGCGCGACGTCCTCGAGGAAGGCCTGCAGGCCCTCGCCCGGCGGCAGCCCATCGTACTCTGACGCGAGGCCCCGCAGCTCGAGCACATTCGCCCAACGCTCCTCACCCTCGGCGCTGCCTTCCTTGACATAGCGCTCGTAAGCCGTGCGCAGGAGCAGGAGGTCGATCACCTCCACCAGCCGCCGCTCCTCGCTGGCCGCCCGCACTTCGAGCACAAGATCACGGAAGTCCGCGAGGGCGAGCTTCGCCGCCGATGTCAAATCCATCTCATCGAGGCGGGTGAGGGAATCCCAGGCGGACATGCCGTGGGCGTCGGCCCAGTAGCCCAGCTGGGCGAGCGATTTTTCGCCCAGCTTGCGACGGGGGACGTTGATGATGCGGGAGAAGCTCAGCGTCTCCTGCGGATTGGCGATCAACCGGAGGTACGCGAGGACGTCTTTGACTTCCCGCCGCTCATAGAACCGCAGCCCGCCGATCAGGCGGTAGGGGACGCCGCGCCGAAGCAGGACTTCTTCAAGGGCCCGCGACTGCGCGTTGGTGCGATAGAGGATGGCGATATCGCCGAGCCGGTAATCGCCTTCGGCGACCAGGCGCAGGGCCTCTCGCGCGACGGCCTGTGCCTCCTCTTGCTCGTCATAGGTCTGCGCCACCACCACCTTCGGCCCGCCCGGCCGATCGGTCCAGAGCCGTTTTTCGGCGCGGTTCGGATTGGCCTTGATGACGTGGTACGCGGCGTCGAGGATGACCTGCGTCGATCGATAGTTTTGCTCCAGCTTGACGATCTGCGCATCGGGATAGTCGTGCTCAAAGGACAGAATGTTGCGCACGTCCGCGCCACGGAACATGTAGATGCTCTGGTCGTCGTCGCCCACGACGCAGAGGTTGCGATGCTTGCTGGCAAGATGGCGCACCATCAGGTACTGCGCCCGGTTGGTGTCCTGGTACTCGTCGACCATGATGTATTTGAACCGTTTCTGGTACTTCTCGAGCACCTCCGGGTGGCGATCGAACAGCCAGACCGCCCGCATCAGCAGATCGTCGAAGTCGAGCGCGTTGTTCTGCTCGAGAAACGGGTCATAGCGCAACCGGATCCGAGCGGCCAGCTCCTCGTTGTGCGTGCCTGCCGCCCTTAGCTGATCTTCGGCGCTGATGACCTCGTCCTTGGCGCGCGAGATCAGCGCTACCATGCCGCCGGGCGGATAGCGCTTTTCATCGAGGCGCATCTCGTTCATCACCCGCTTGACGACCGACAGCCGGTCGGCCTCGTCGTAGATCACGAAATGGCGGTCGATTCCATCAGCGCTGCCGTCCCGACGCAGGATGCGAACCCCGATCGCATGGAAGGTTCCCATCCAGATCGCGCCGGCGGTCAGATTGAGGAGATGCTCGACCCGGCCGCGCATCTCGCGGGCGGCCTTATTCGTAAACGTCACGGCCAGGATTTCTCCAGGCTCGGCTCGCCCCTGCTGGATCAGCCAGGCAATCCGGTGCGTCAAGACCCGCGTCTTGCCGCTGCCCGCACCAGCAAAGATCAGCAGCGGGCCATCGCCGGCCGTCACGGCAGCGCGCTGCGGCGGATTGAGTCCGGTTAAGAGATCGACGCCGCGTTCGGTCGCGGCAGGGAACGTTGCCAAGGCAAAGGCAAGTTTAGTGGCGACGGCCGCGGCCGCGCATGCGACCGGCGGCCATGTTATCCATGTCGTCGTCGTCATTCGCGTTCGGCCTGTTGGCCGACTTCAGCGATTGCGAGAAGGCGCTAAAGAACTGGTCGCGCAGCTCCATGGTCGAGACCTCGAAGGCATCCTTGAGTGTCCAGTGATCATCGGGCGAGTAACGGCGCTCGCAGGCCCAGAGGAGAAACGTGATCAGCTTCACCTTGATCGCTGCCATGAGTCTCGAGTCGGGCTTCGGGCCTCCCTTGGGCTTCGGGCCTCCCTTGGCGGCAGCCTTGGCCTTGCCCTTTTCCTTTCCTTTCCCCTTGACGGGGGCAGCCGGAAGTGGCGTCACCGTGCCCTCCGCCGTGCGCACGCCCCAAGCGGCCCCGGTGGGGACTGGGCGGACGGGCGGCGCCTGGCCCACCAGGCTGGCCCGGAGGGCGGCCAGATCGTCTTGCCGGGGCGGCTCGGCGACCGTGGGCGGCACCGGCGCCGCCGCCGGCGGCTGATAGGTCGGGATAGCCTCGCGCTTCTTCGGAATCGCCATCGGTGGCACCGAAAAGCTCTGGGGTGTCACGGGTCGGGTTTGGGCCGGCGGCCTGGCGGGAGGCGCCTGCGGTGGCATCGCATGGGGCGGCATCATCTGCGGGGGCATACCTTGGGGAGGCATCCCCTGCGGCATATTCTGGGGATAGCCCTGCGGTGGGTACGGTTGGGGCGGATACGGCTGACCCGCTGCCGGGGCTCCCGGGTATGGCGCACCCGGATATGGGGCGCCCGGATATCCCTGCTGCGGCGGGTAGCCCCAGGCGGGCGCCGGTGGCATGCCGGGCTGGCCGGCAGCTGGCCAGCCCTGGGGCGGCGGTACGGGATACTGGCCGGGCGGCGCTGGTGGCTGCCAGGTTGGCATTTGCCCTGGCACCGGCGGCCGGTAGGGCTGGTTCGGGGGCGCGATCGCCCGCTGCTGGTCCGGCGGGATGTAGGGGGCGGATGGTCCCTGGAGAACGGTCTGGCTGCGACGCAGCAGGTCGAGCAGCCGGCCCTTGTCGATGTACAGGTTGCCTGCCAGGCCCGGATGCGGGCCGGGCGCGAAGGAAAACTCGCCGCTCTGGAACTCCCACAGCAGGTCGAAGGCCTGTCGAGCTCCCCGGACGCGTCCACCACTGGCATGCGTCAAGGCCCCGGCCTGGAAGGCGTAAACCCAGTTCCCGCGAGGCTCTCGCAATTCCAGCACCCCCGACTGGCCGCCGTTGACCACCTGGTCGAGGAGGCCGAGCAGCCCGACTCGGTCGATCGGACTGAAGGCTGGGCCCTTGGGCGCGCCGGCGCCTTGATTCCCCTTTCCCTTCTTCAAGAGCGCCATGCGCCCACCACTATATGACCGGGTGTCCAAATGCCACCCAAAGAACCCGTCACGCTTCTGTAACCGGGCGAAGGGCGCCGACCTTGCCGGTGTATCGGTCCTCGCTACAACGTGTTACCAGCCAGCAGCAACGCTCGAACCTCGTCGTCGGTGACCTGTGGCCATTCCTCGAAGAAGTTGCCGACGGCATAGAAGGGCTCCGGCGTGGCCAGGCAGATGAATTCGTCGACCTGTGGAGCCAACCATCCGGCCGTGTCGGGTGGAGCGACCGGCACGGCCAGCACCACCCGACGGCCGCCGCGCCGGCGCACGGTCTCGACGCCGGCCTGCGCCGTGTATCCGGTGGCGACCCCATCGTCCGTCAGGATCACCGTCCGTCCGGCGAGTGGCGGCAGCTCTCCCGCCGCCAGGGCCGACAGCCAGGCGCGCAGTTCTTCGCGCTGGCGTGTGGCGGCGCGAGCGATGTCATTCTCGCTCAGGCCGATGTGCCGGCTGAGCTTGCGGTCGAAGACGAGCACGGCGTCGTCGTCGACGGCCCCGATCGCCAACTCCGGGTTGCCAGGCGCGCCGAGCTTGCGCACCGGACAGATCGAGAGCGGCAGATGCAGCTCGACCGCGATGGCTTTGGCTACCACCACGCCGCCGCGAGGGATGCCCAGGACAATCGTGTCCGCTGCGTCGCGGTAGCGCTGGAGTGCTACCGCCAGCCGTTCACCGGCATCCACCCGATCGCGGAAAATCACCCAACTTACAATAGGTCGATGCCGAGTGCCGCGGCCAGCATGCCGGGGATTGGTGACCAGGCACCAGACTTCAGCCTGCCCGGAACGCCCGACGGCGACCCGGTTGCGCTCTCATCGTTCCGCGGAAGCAAGCATGTCCTCATCTGCTTCTATGTCTTCGACTTCAGTCCGGGTTGAACCAATGAGCTCACCTCCTTGCGAGGTGATCATGACCAGATCGTCAAAGGGGAGACCCAGGTGCTCGCCATCAGCGTCGATCACATCTGGGCGCACAAGGCCTACGCGAAGAGCCTGGGCGACCTGCCCTTCCCGCTCCTCGCCGACTGGGACAAGGCTGTTGCCCGCCGCTATGGGGTCCTCAACGAGGAGCGCGGCGTCGCGCAGCGATCGCTGTTCCTCATCGACTATCGCGGCTATGTCCGCTGGCGCAACCCGCACTACGACTGGCGCAGCCAGGAGCAATATGCGGCGATGACCGAGGCCATGCTCGGCCTACCGATGATCCCGAGGGCGAAAACCCCGCACCCCGAGCCTCCCCCGCAAATAAAGAAAGCCAGCCCGTAGGCTGGCTTCCGTTGATTTTTCGGCGGCTTATTTCTTGCCGTTCGCGACGACGGCGAGGATATCCTTCTCGGACACGATCAGGTACTCGGTCTCGTCGAGCTTGATCTCGCTGCCGGCGTACTTCGCATAAACGACGCGGTCGCCGACCTTGACGTCGAGCGGCTCACGCTTGCCGGTCGCCTCGATGAAGCGGCCGTTCCCGATGGCTTCGACCATGCCCTCCTGGGGCTTCTCTTTGGCGGTGTCGGGCAGCACGATGCCGCTCTTGGTCCGCTCCTCCCGCTCGACGGGCTTGATCACGACCCGGTCTCCCAATGGCCTCAAGTTCATACGCGATCCTCCTTGCTGGCGGTGATTAGCACTCAGTTAGTCCGAGTGCTAATGATACCTGATGGCCTGGGCAGGTTCAAGGGCCATAGTCCGAGGCTGCCCAGAACTGCTGGGCGATCACGGCGTAGCCGGCGTCACTGGCGTGAATATCGTGCAGCGCCGTACAAACGAGGGTCAGGGCGCAAAGCGTTGCCGGCTGAGGCTGCGCCAGGTTGATTGGGGTAAAGGCATCGGCCACCCGGACGCCGTGGGCGGCGGCGGCCGTCGTGATCGCGTTGTTGAGCGCATGGGTGATGGCAAGGCTCTGCGGCGCGACGGCGGCATACGGATCGTAGTAGGTCATCACGATGATCTCGGCGTTCGGGGCGGCTGCCCGAAGCTCGCCGAGCGCCCGATCCAGGTTGGCGCCAACCCGCGCGAGGGCATTCGCCACGCAAGCCGGGTCCGGACTCGTGAAGCACGGAGTGGTGTCATTCGCGCCGAGATCCAGCGTGATCGGGCTCACCTGGTTACGGTGGTCGCCGATAAAGGCAAGCGCGGCGGATTCCTGAGACCCAGAATATGTGTCGTGCAGCGGCAACCCGCCGACTGCATGCCAGGAACAGGCGGTGAAATAGGATGCCGTCGTCTCGCCCGGACAGCCGAAGTTCACCATCCGGGTCGGGTGCTTGACGGCTCTCAGCTTCGCGCCGAAATCATCCACGTATCCGGTATTGAACGTGGTGGCATCGACACCTCCGGCCGCTGCCTCCGCGTTGAACTTCGCCTGCTGATAACCGAACGCCAGCGAATCACCCAGCGCCAGGTAATAGTGCTTTGGTTGATTGAAGCTCGCGGGTCCAGCGCTGACCGACGCCGAGCTGACGAGCGACGCCGCGATCGCCGCCATGATGGCAATGGGGCGAAACCGCATGATTCCCTCCTCTACTTACGGGCGCGACTCGGACATAGCACCACAACGCCGCCGTCGCAGCCCAGGTTACGCGAATCCGAAACTGGGGTCGGCGTCGAAAGGCGCCGGATCGGGCCCTCGCCGATCCCACTCGATCAGGGCGGCGGCCCCGATCATCGCCGCATTGTCGGTGCAGAGATCAGGTGCCGGAATCACGAGGTGCGCTCGCGAGCCCAGTCGCTGCTGCGCCGCCTCCCGTAGCCGGCGGTTGCGGGCGACGCCACCGCCGAGCACGATCGTCGGTGTCGGCTGTTGAGCCAGAGCCGCCTCAACGCGCTGCAGCAGCGCATCGACGATGGCCTCCTGATAGCTGGCCGCCAGATCCGCACGCTGCTGCTCGGACAGCGACGTCCGCTTCCGCACCTCGTAGAGCAAGGCAGTCTTGACGCCGCTGAAGCTGAAGTCGAGGCCGGGTGCGCGCGGCCGCGGGAAGGCGACTGCCCGAGGATCGCCCGCCGCCGCCAGCTTGTCAATCGCCGGACCGCCGGGGAATGGCAAACCCAGGATCCGCGCGCCCTTGTCGAACGCCTCCCCCGCCGCGTCGTCCCTGGTGCGCCCGATCACCGTGATGCCGCCGTCCTTCTGCCAGCGGATCAAGTCGCTGTGCCCGCCCGAAACCACCAGTCCGAGCAGCGGTGGACGCAGCTCAGGCTCTTCGAGCTGGGCGGCGAAGACGTGAGCGGCCAGGTGACTGACGCCGACAACCGGCAGTTTGCGGGCCCAGGCAATCGCCTGCGCCACGTTCACCCCGATCAGCAGGCAGCCCACCAGGCCGGGGCCGCGGGTCACGGCCACCCCATCGACCTGCTCCCAGCGGGTGCCAGCGGTCTCGAGCGCTCGTTCGATCACGGGAACCAGGGTTTGCAGGTGGGCGCGCGCGGCGATCTCCGGCACGATGCCGCCGAAGGGCGCGTGGAGCTCATCTTGCGACCGGATCACATTCGATAGAAGCCGCGGTCCACTCGCCACAACGGCCGCAGCCGTTTCATCGCAAGAGGTCTCGATCGCCAGGACGCGCCGGTCGGTGGCGGCTACTGCGGCGTGCTGTTATCCAGCCCCTCGAAGTCGAGCGTTTGCAGGATGTCTTTGAAGCGCTTCTTGAAGCTCGGGGCCTGGATGGAGTCGGACCACATGACGATCGCGTCCTCGTTGTTGTCCGTGTAATAACCACGGCGGCGACCGATCACTTTGAAACCGAACTTCTCGTAGAGACGCACGGCGACGTCGTTCGACGGCCGCACCTCGAGCGTCAGCCAGCGCGACCCGAGATGATAGGCACGCTGGATCAGGGCGGCCATCAGCGCGTGACCGTATCCCTTCCCCTGCTGGTTCGCCCGGACGCCGACGGTAGTGATGTGGGCCTCGTCGCTCATCTTCCACAGCCCGGCGTAGCCGACGATCTCGTCGTCGCGGCGCAGCACGAGGTAATAGGCGGACCGATTATGATGCAGCTCGCGGTAGTAGGCGTTGCGTGGCCACGGGGTGGGGAAGATTTCGCGCTCGATGGCCTGCACTTCGGGGATGTCATCCTCGCGCATGGCGTCGACGAGCACACGAGATTTCAGTTGCATCATCACGGGGCCTTCCTTCGTCGCTCCTCGGCGGCCGCGGGCTGAACGTAGAGCGCCTGCACCTCATCATATCGCAGTGGTTTTTGGGATTCGAAGGTCCAAATGGCGAAATCGAGGAGCGCCGCGCTCAATGGCCGGCGTCCGGCGAGCGGAATTTCGAGATGAGCGTGCCCGGACGACCAGGTCGCCAGCATGCCGGCCGGCTCCGCCATCACACGAGCGCTGGAAGGCAGCCAGGCAGCAAGCTCATCGGTAGGCATGCGCCGAACCGGTTCCCCCTCCCGCCAGGCGTAGACCTCCGCCCGGCCGGCGTCGCGGAGCGCCACGGTGGCTGGTTCGCCGATGGCCCGGCGGGCCAGGATCGGGAGGCTGTCGATGAGGTACAGCGGAACATGCCGCGCATAGGCGAGGCCGGCCGCCAGCGACAGTCCGACCCGCAAGCCGGTGAACGAGCCGGGGCCACGCGCGGCGGCCACCCCGTCCACGTCGTCCGGCCCGCCGCCCCCCCGGTTGACCAGCGCCACGATGCGCGCCAGGACCGGTGGATCGTCGCGGCGTCGGACCCAATCATCGGCCGCCAGTAGGCGGCGGCCATCGAGCACGACCATGGCCTGGTCGGCCCCCGACGTGTCAATCGCGAGGCGCATGGTCGAACACGGCACGAATCCGTTCCGGGCCACGGATGAATGTGAGCTGGCGACGTGTCGGGCCCTGCGTGGTCAGACGGATCCGGGTCGTCGCCCAATCGTCGAGCACGGTGGCGCGCTCCGGCCACTCGATCAGCGTGACCGCATCCGGCGCTGGCTCATCCAGCCCCGTGTCGACCCACGCCATGCCTTCCAGCCGATAGAGGTCGTAGTGCTCGATGGGCAGCCGCCCCCGGTAGCGGTGATGAAGGACATACGTTGGGCTGTGCACACCGGAGCTGACGCCGAGTGCCTCGGCGATCCCTTTGATCAGCTCGGTCTTTCCGCTCCCGAGCTCGCCCTCGAGCGCGATGACATCGCCCGGCTCCAGGACCTGCCCCAGACGGCGCCCAAGCTCAAAGGTCTCATCCACGGACGCCGTGCTAACGGAAGTGCTCGTAGCCGGCACCTTCAAGCCGTTCGATCCCGGTGCGGGTGCGAAGTCGAATTCCGGGCCGCCGCTCGATCGCCCCGACCACCGTCAGGGGCAGATTGAGACGGGCTAACGCGCGCTGCGCGAGCAGGAGGCGCGGCGCCGATCCCGCACAAACAAGCTCGAAGTCCTCGGAGTCCTTCACTGCCAGCGACCATTGTTCACGATTAAGCCCTTTTGCCAACGGAAGACGTTGGACATCGATGGTGGCTCCGAGGCCGGCCTCGTCCACCAGTCGCTCGACTTCGCGGTAGAGGCCATCGCTGATATCGCCGCCAACCCGCACTCCGGATTCGACCAGCGCCCGCCCGGCGCCGATTCGTGGCGTCGGATCGACCTGCGCCGACACCCAGCGCCGTTCGATTTCGTTGGCCGGCCGCCGGCCCGATTCGAGCAGCCGTAGCCCGGCGGCTGCGGCGCCCAGCGATCCGGTGACGGCAATCTGCCAGCCGGGTTGCGCGCCTGTTCGTCTCAGCATGGCCCTCGCCGCGCCAATCCGACCGACCAGCGTCGCGGTCAGCGTCAGCAAGCCAGGCGTTGCGCTCAGGTCGCCTCCCGCGACGGTGCAGTGGAACCGATGGGCCTGTTCGGCGATGCCCTGGTAGAAGCGGCGCACGGAAGCGATATCGAGAGTTCCACGCAGGGACAGCGAGACGAGCGCGTGCCGCGCTTCCGCCCCCATCGCGGCCAGATCGCTGAGGTTGATCGAGATCAGCCGCCGGCCGAGGCTTCGAAAGTCGAAATCCGGCCAGGACAGGCGGAAGTCGATCTCCTCAACCATCGTGTCGGTGGTCGCCACGACCAGTGGATCACCGCGCCAGACCGCCGCGTCATCCTTGGGCGCGGCGACGAGCAGATCCTTAGATGGCGGATCGAGGTAGCGCGCGATCGACCGCAGCACTCCACGCTCGCCGAGGTCCGCAAGCGTTCGCGGCCGGCGTGCGATGCGCTGGGCTATACGGGGATGCCCTCGACCGGGCTGCTGGCGACGGCCTTCACCCCGATATGGGCCCGACCGGCATTGAAGGCGCGACGGCCCGCGACCACCGCCTCGGCAAAGGCGCGCGCCATCTCAGGCGGGTTCTTCGCACGCGCGATGGCCGTGTTCACGAGCACTCCCGCGGCGCCCAGCTCGAGGCAGCGGGCGGCTTCGGACGGAACCCCAAGGCCGGCATCGACGATGACCGGCACCTTGACCTTGCTCACGATCAGTTCGAGATTCAAGAGATTCTGGAGGCCGAGGGTCGTGCCGATGGGCGCCGCCCCCGGCATCACGGCGGCCGCTCCCGCTTCGTACAGCCTGATCGCCTGCACGACGTCATCGCTGGTGTAGGGCATGACGATGAAGCCTTCCTTGACGAGCTGGCGGGTTGCCTCGAGCGTCGCCTGCGGATCGGGAAGCAAGGTGTCCTCGTCGCCGACGACCTCGACCTTAATGAAGTCCGAAAAGCCCGCCGCGCGGGCGAGGCGGGCGAGGCGGATCGCCCCGTCGGCCGTCGTCGCCCCGGCGGTGTTCGGCAGCAGCGTGTAGCGGCGAAGATCGATCCCCTCCAATTCCGACCGGCCGCCCTCGAGGTTCAAGCGGCGGATCGCTACCGTGATCATGTCCGGCTGGGCGGCGGTAAGACAGTGGGCGAGAACCTCGTTCGAGGCGTACTTGCCAGTGCCGTGGATCAGTCGCGACCGGAGCGGACGCCCGCCGACGACGAAGGCATCGTCCGTAGGTGATCCGCCGCCGACAAAGTAGACGAGCTCCAGCTCGTCGCCGGCGCGGACGACGGTCTTCGCGAAATCGTCGCGCCGCCGGATCTCGCGGTTGTGCTCGACGACCACCCGGGAAGGCTGCACATCCAGCTGCTCGAGCAAGTCAAGCAGGCTCACACCCTCGACGACCCGACGCGGCTTGCCGTTGAGGGTGACCGTCACGTCGGTCATCGGCGAGCCACCTCGAGCCGGGTCACGATCAGTTCGTGGAGCCGGCGGGCTGCCTCGGCCGGATCGACGGCGTCATAGACCGCGCGAACCACCGCGATGGCGTGCGCACCAGCCTCAACGACGGCGGCGGCGTTGTCGTGGTCGATTCCACCTACCGCCACGAACGGCCGATCGACGATCCCGGCAACCCGCGAGACCAGCGCTGTTCCAACCGCTGCCCTGCCTTCCTTCGTCGGCGTCGGATAGACCGGGCCGACGGCAATGTAGTCGGCGCCCTCATTCATCGCGAGCTGCGCCTGCCCCAGGCTGTGCGTTGAGCGGCCGATCAAGCGTCCTTCGAAGCCCGGCAGGGCGCGCACCGCGTCGGGCGGGAGATCGTCCTGCCCCAGGTGGACGCCGTCGGCGTCGGCCGCGATCGCCAGGTCGGCATGATCGTTGATGATGAGCAGCGCCTCGTGCGCCAGGGTCAGCGTTCGCAGGGCCGTCGCCAACGGATATTGCTCGACCATGGGCATCGACTTCTTCCGGAGCTGAATGATCGTCGCACCGCCATCGAGCGCCGCTTCGACAATCCGGGCAGTCTCGAGCTCGTCGCCACGATCACCGGTGATCACGTAGAGGCGCATGCGCGACAACTTCTCTCGTCGTTCTTCGGCCCGTTTCATAACAGTGTCCCGGCTGCTGCGGAATGCTCGAGAGCCCGTTCCCTCCGCAGGTGTCAACCTGATCAGGTTCCAGCGTCAGCCGGCGAACCGACTTCTCAGCGCATTCCGCTCCGCTAGGGCTGCATAGATTATAGGTGCCGGCGTGGCACCCGAGCCGAGATGGCGCAGAGCACCTCGTAGCTGATCGTTCCCGAGGCCTCGGCCAGGTCGTCGGCGCTGAGCGTCGCCTCGCCGTCACGGCCAATCAACGTGACGACATCGCCGACCTTGACGCCAGGCACGGTCGTCACGTCGAGCGCGGCCTGATCCATGCTGATGGTGCCGGCCATCGGCACCACCATGCCTCGAACGATCGCCTGACCGCCTTCGGACGCGGACCGATGCAGACCATCGGCGTAACCGAGGGCGATCGTCGCTACCCGTGCCGGCGCCTGTGCCCTGAACCGGCGCCCATAGCCGACGCTCCCGCCTGTGGGCACGGTCATCACATGGGTCACAATTGTTTGCCATGTGAGCGCGGGTCGAAGGGTGGGCAGGTCCGTCCAACCGCGCACCGGACGAACGCCGTAGATGATCAGCCCAGCCCGCACCAGGTCCAGTCGCGCTTCGGGAAGACGCAACAGCCCGGCGGAGCCGGCCGCGTGACTGAGGAAGTTCGCCACCCCACCGCGCACCAGCGCCGCGCGGGCGTCGAGAAAGATCCGCAATTGCTCTTTCGTGAAGGCGAGATCGCGATCGGCGTCGGCGAAATGAGTCCAAAAGCCTTCCAGCTGCAGGTTGGGATCGGCGTGGACGTCCATCGCGAGCTGGACAGCCTCTTCGGGCGCTGCGCCGAGGCGATGCATGCCGCTGTCGACCTTGACATGGACGCCGATCTCGGTGGCCGCCATTTTCACCAGGTCAAGGCCGTCTCGGTCGTAGACGGTGAGGCTAAGCTTCGAGGCTACCGCCGCGGACAACGCGGCTGGAGGCGTATAGCCGAGGTTGAGGATCGGCTCGGTGATGCCGGCCTTACGGAGCTCGATGCCTTCCGGGACGGATGAGACACCCAGCCAGCTCGCGCCGCCCTTGAGCGCGGCGCGTGCGGCCGGTACGGCGCCATGCCCGTAGCCATTGGCCTTGACGACGGCCATCACCGCAGTCTTCGGACCGACGAGCTGCTTGACGAGGCTGGTGTTGTGGTTGATCGCCGACGCGTCGACGTCGGCCCACTTGGTGGCCCCCTCTTCGGTCAGCGCAGGCGCTCCATGACGCGCGGAATCTCGGGCAAGAGATCGGACGCGAGCACGCCGGCCAGCCCGAGCGAGGCCTCGAGGGTCATCCCGGCGAGACCATGCAGGTGCACGCCGGTCACCGCGGCCTCGAACGGCGGCAGCTTCTGGGCCATCAACCCGCCGATCAACCCGGCCAGCACGTCGCCGGTGCCACCAGAAGCCAGGGCCGGCGTCGCGACCGGACTCTGCGTCACGCGCCCGTCTGGGGCGGCGATGACGGTCCCGGCGCCCTTGAGCACGACGACCTTGTTCCATTGTTTGGCGAAGCGCGACGCGATGCCGCGCCGGTCCTGCTGCACCACGCTGGTCTCGAGACCGGCGAGCCGTCCGAACTCCGCCGGATGCGGCGTCAGGACGATCTGCGGCGACAGCCGCGGCAGGATGCTTCGGTGCTCCGAGAGAAGATTCAGGGCATCGGCGTCCAGCACCAGCGGCGCGGCCGCCCGCGGGACGAGGTCCTCGACCAGCCGGCGGGTCGACATGTCGCGGCCGATCCCCGGGCCGATGACTCCGGCGTCAGCGCCGGCGAAGCCACGCAGCACGCCGCTGAGTGACGCGCGTCCGACCACCCCGGGCGCAATCTCGGGCACCGGCCCCACGATCACCTCGGTGCATTTTTCCGCCAGGATCGGGTAGATCGACTGGGCCACCAGCAGGCGAACGATGCCAGCCCCAGACCGGGCGGCCCCCATGCTCGCGAGGTAGGCGGCGCCGGTAAAGCCCTGCGATCCCGCCAGCACGACGACCGTCCCGAAGGTGCCCTTGTGCCCATCGCGAGGACGGGCCGGCAGGCGGAATCCATCCGGAAGCTCACGCGGTGCGATCCGACCTTCCCCTGAGACGGTTGACGGGGATACTGCATCGGGGATCACGGCCACGGCGACGGCGAAGTGGCCGTCGTGCGCGATGCTGACGTCGATTTCGCGGCCCGTCAACGTGGTGCCGGGGGCGACTCGGACGTGCGGACGGCCATCGTCGCTCGGCAGGATCTCGACGTCGCGCATCCGCGGCCGAGGGATCCCGCTCGGCATTGCCTTTCCGATCGCCTCTTTGGATCGCCGCCACATCCACGCCGACCCGAGGGGTCACGCGCCTACTCTACGGTGACGCTTTTCGCCAGGTTCCGCGGCTGGTCGACGTTGCAGCCCCGCTCGCTGGCCACGAAGTACGCGAAGAGCTGCAGGGCCACCACGTTCGGAATCGGCGAGAGGAACTCGGAGACCGGAGGGATCTCGATCCGGTCGAGCTCCACCTCGGCCAGGGTGTCGTCGCCCTCGCTGATCAGGGCGACCACCGGCGCATCGCGAGCGATCACTTCCTGGATGTTGCTGACCATCTTCTCGAGAGTCGCCGCCTGGGTCGCGATGGCAAATACCGGGAAATTGCGATCCAGCAATGCGATCGGTCCATGCTTGAGCTCGCCGGCCGCGTATCCCTCGGCATGGAGATACGAGATCTCTTTGAGTTTTAACGCCCCTTCCAGCGCGATCGGGTAATTGATGCCACGACCCATATACATGAAGTTTCGATAGCCGGCGTACTTCCGGGCCAGGGCCTGCAGCGCCTCGGCACGGTCGAGGACCAGCTGGACCGCGCTGGGCAACGCCTTCAGCTCAGCGGTCAACTCGCGCAGCCGCTCAGGATCGAGCCGGTGCCGCACGGCGGCCAGCCGAATGCCAAGCAGGTACAGGCAGGTGATATGCGCGATGAAGGTCTTCGTCGATGCGACGCCGATTTCCGGTCCGGCGTGGAGATAGATCACCCCATCACTTTCGAGGGCCATCGAACTGCCCACCACGTTCGTAACCGACACGACTCGGGCCTTACAGCGGCGGGCTTCGCGGATCGCCGCCAGCGTGTCGGCGGTCTCGCCCGACTGCGAGATGCCGATGACCAGCGTGTCCTGGTCGATGATCGGCTGCCGGTAGCGGAACTCCGATGCCGGCTCAACCTCGACCGGTATACGGGCCAGCTCCTCGATGATGTACTTACCGAGCAGCGCCGCGTAATAGGACGTGCCCGCCGCCACCATCTTGATGTCGCGCACCTTGAGCAGCTGGCGATCGGTCAGCCCGAACTCTTCGAAGGTCACCTCACCTTCGTCACTCAGCCGGCCGCGCAAGGCGTTGGAGACGGCTTCCGGGGCCTCGTTGATCTCCTTCGCCATGAAGTGCGGAAAGCCGCCTTTCTGCGCCTGGCTGATATCCCACTTCACCTCGATCACTTTCGGCTTGACGGCGACGCCGCCAATCGTGCTGACTTCGGGACCGAGTCGCGTGACGGCCACCATCTCGCCCTCGCCCAGCAGCAGGACTTTCTTGGTGTACGGAATCACCGCGGTGATATCCGAGGCGACGAACCATTCCTTGTCCCCGATGCCCACCACGAGCGGCGCATTGAGCCGGGCGCCGATCAAAAGATCAGGATCCTTCTGAGAAAAAATCGCCATGGCGTAGGCTCCCCGAAGCCGGCCGAGCGCCTCCCGTACCGCCGCGACAAGGTCGCCCTTGTCGAACTCCTCGATCAGGTGGGGCACGACTTCGGTGTCCGTTTCGGAGATGAAGACATGGCCGCGCGCCTGCAGATCTTTGCGCAGCTCGGCGAAGTTTTCGATGATGCCGTTGTGAATCACCATGACCTGCTTGTGGCAGTCGGTGTGGGGATGCGCGTTGATGACCGTCGGCCGTCCGTGGGTCGCCCAGCGGGTGTGGCCAATGCCGAGGCGGCCCTCGGGCATCTCTTCGGTCAGCCGCTCGACCAGGGTGTCGACTTTTGCGGCGCTCTTCACGACGGAGGTCTGGCCGTCAGCTTCGTTGAAGATGGCGACCCCGGCGGAATCGTAGCCACGGTACTCGAGCCGCTTGAGGCTGTCCATGATGATGGGTGCCGCCGAGCGCTCACCCAGGTAGCCGATGATCCCGCACATATCGCGGCCTCCTATATTCCCACCGAAGGCGTGGTCAAACGAGCGAACTCAGTTCGTAGTTTTAGTTAAACGGCAGGGTCGGCCGAAGGTTACGGCCCCGGTGATGGCGAAACTCCAGCCGCCCTGGCGATGAAGACATGGACCTGGGCGGTCTTCTGGTTGACGGTCACACCGTCGGGCGGCCGGATGGTTACGGTCCTGACGACGTCCGCGGTCGCGCCGCTGATGTCAATCGGGTCGGTCCCCAGCAAGACGATTGTTCCGAGGGTGTTCTGAAGCCCGGTCGCCTGGACTTCCAGCGGCGCGATCTGCACGTTGCTGACCCGGTAGCCGGCGGCCGGCTGACCGGTTAGGGTCCAACCGACCGGCTTGGCGACGGTGATGGCGTCGGCCTGGATCACCATCTTGACCGTGACCTGCTGAGGCGTCACCGTGAAGCCCTTCGAGAGCGGCTTCTTGTTCGCATCCCAGATGACGACCGAGTACGTCTGGTTGAATCCCGGCGCCTGCAGCCCGCCCAGGTCGATTTGGATCACGGCTTGAATGCCGTTGAGCTGGCTCTTTGGGCCCTCGACCCGGACGCTGGCGGGCGTGACCGTCGTGGCGTTGGTCTGCTCGTGGAAGCCGGGGAGAAGCGCCTTGACGCGCTGAATCGAGACCGTCAGGGTCGAGCTCCCGAGCTCATCGACCGTGACCACCACCGTCCTGGGGACGTCCAGCTGCAGGGTCGGATCGCTGTTGGCCGCCGAGATGGGGATGCGGTTCTGGCCAACCTTGACGTTGGAGAAGTTGCCGGTAACGTGCAGGCTGCGGCAATCGAAACCGCGAAGGTTCTCGGCGGTTCCGATCACGGTGACCGGCACCCGCGGGACGTCACCGGCGATGACCAGCCCTGCCGGCAGCGTCGTCTGCTCAAGGGTCAAGGCACACTTATGGCTCTGGGTCGGGTTGGAGGTATAGGCGACCACGCTCCAGAGGGCGGCGGCGAAGAAGATCGCCAGCAGCTTGAGTCGGAGGTTGCTCAGCAGGGTGGTCATTTTATCGGGCCCGGTCCTCCCGTCGCCATACCGGCAGCGGTGGCCGGTGCAACTCTGTACGGGGCTGCAACAGTGACGTGAGCACTTGCCGGAGCCGGTCCGGATCGAGATTGCGCAGGAGCTTGCCCTCATGCGCCACGGCGATCTGGCCGAGCTCTTCGCTCAGGATCAGGACGACGGCATCCGTCTGCATCGAGAGGCCGAGTCCGGCACGATGCCGGGTGCCCATCCGCTCGCGGACCGTCCCCTCCTCGGCCAGCGGCAGGACGCAGCCGGCTGCCAGGATCTGGTTCCCGCGCACGATCACCGCGCCATCGTGGAGCGGTGAGTTCGGAAAGAAGATCGCCTCCAGGAATTCGGCGGTCAGCTCGCCGTTGATCCGAATGCCGCTGTTCGCGTAGTTTTCCAGGCCAGTCTCTTTCTCGAAGACGATGAGCGCGCCCGTGAAGCGCTGGGTCAGCTTGGTCGTGGCCCGGATCACCTCGTCGATCATTCGATTGAAAATTTGCAGGTTGTAATGCGCCAGCGGCCGGCCAATGAAGCCGATGCGGCCGAACTGGTCGAGCGCCCGGCGGATCTCGGGCTGGAAGAGCACGATGATGCCGATCAAGATCGCGGGCGCGGCGTTGCGGAAGATCCAGGACAGCAGGCGCAGGTCGAGCAGGTTGGCAAGCAGGCCAATCAGGGCCAGCAACAGCACGCCGAACATCAGCTGAACCGCCTGCGTGCCGCGGATGAGCAGAAACATCCGGTAGAGAAAGAAGGCCACCAGGCCGATGTCGATCAGGTCGAGGACATGGCGCCAGATGTCTCCGCTCTGGAGAAACACCATGATGTCGCGGAGAATGACGTCCACTTCGGCGACTAGTATCCGCTAATCCGGGCCGCTACATTGTCCGCCGTCGTGTTCAGTCGCGAGGCATGAGCTCCAGCTGGTGTTGAGGCGGCCGGGATTGCGGGTCCAGCAGCTCGCGGCCCTCGTTATGGACATCGTTCACGAGCGGCGACGCCGGCGCCAGGCGCAGCCATCCGTCGGGACACGGCTTGAGGAACTCGGCCAGATGACGCAGGGACAGCTCTTCCAGCGCCCAGGTGGCGGCATCCTCGTCGCTCAATACCACCGGCATCCGGTTGTGGAGGGCCTCGATGTCCGCGTTGGGCGTCGTTGTCAGGATCGTCGCCGCAGGCTCACCCTGCCAGCGGCCACGAAGGGCGGCCAGATTGAGGAACTTGCCGTCCGCGCGTGAGACGGCGACCGGCAGCCGCTGCTTACCGAATTTTCGCCATTCATAGAAGTGGCTGGCCGGCACCAGAACTCGCTGACTCAACAGCATCGACCGGTAGTACGGCTTGCTGAGCGCCGTCTCGGCGCGTAAGTTGAAGAGCCCACCCTTGGCCCCCTCGATGCCCCAGCGCACGACCTCGGCGCGATCGGGGCCAACGGCCAGCACCGGATCGGTCGGGGCGATATTGTAGCGCGGCTCGTCTTCCGGCGCATCCCTGAGCCAGAAGTAGGTGTCGAGCAACTCCGCACGAGGCATGGAGGCGCCGATTCGGCCGCACACGATCTCGATTTTCGCTTACCAGCCTTCGTTACGACAGACAGCTGTCGCAACCATAGCTCAGGATTGCAGGGTGTGCAGGTCCAGCGAGACGCCACTCGACCGGATCATGTCGGGCTTCAACGAGCTGCCCGGCTGGCTTGCCGAACAACCCGCCGGCCAACTCGGCGAGGTCATCATCAAAGGCCGCGAAATCATCGACCGCACTGAGGCGATGGCGGCGGAGGCCACGCGCCGTTTCGAGAAGGCCGGCGGCTACAAGGCTGACGGGTTCCTCGGGATGGTCCCCTGGTTACGAGTGAAGGGCAAGCTGTCCGGTGGCGCCGCCGCCGAGCGCGTCGAAGTGGCCCACCAGCTCAAAGAGCTGCCTCGGACGGAAGAAGCCCTGGCTCGCGGTCAGATCGGTTACCAGCACGCCGTGGCGATGGCCCGGACCGCCGAGCACCTCGGCGCCGCCCAGGTCCGCAAGGCCGAAGTGACGCTCCTGAAGGCCGCCGAAACAATGGACCCTGGTCAGTTCGTGGGCGTCGCCAAGAACTTCGAGCACCGGGTCGACGCCCAGGCAGCCCTTGCCGAGGCGAATCGGGCCCATGAGCGTCGGTATCTGCGCATCGGGCAGCCGTTGGACGGCCTGGTTCGAATCGACGGTCTGCTCGACGCAGAGGGCGGGGCGATCGTCCGTACTGCGCTCGAGCCGTTTGCCAAGCCGGCCAAGGGCGACACGAGAACTCCGGAACAGCGGCTCGCCGATGGCCTGGTCGAGCGCTGCCAGGCGGAAATCGGCCCTGGGCATCCGGACGGTGCCGGTCCACGCCCGCAGCTGATCATCAAGGCCAGCCGCGATACGCTGGCTGGTATCGGCGGCGCTCCGGCAGGTGAGGTCGAATGGGGCGGAACGCTCCCCGCTGAAACGGTTCGGCGGCTTGCGTGCGACTCCGCCGTAACCCGGATCACTGGATTGGGCGAGCTCGAGCAGGAGGTCACCCATGCCGGCCGCAGTATTCCGCCAGCGACCCGCCGAGCAATGGTCGCCCGTGATCATCGCTGCGTATTCCCGGGTTGCGACCGGCCGACCCCATGGTGCGACGGCCATCACCTCGTCCACTGGGCCGACGGCGGACCGACGAAGCTGGAAAACCTGGGGCTAGTGTGTCGGACGCACCACAGGAAAGTCCACGAAGAGGGCTGGAAGTTGCGGCGCGAGAAGGACGGCCGATGGATTGCGACGCCGCCAGCACGGACGGTTACGGCGCGAATCCGATCGGGCTGAGAGCCGGACGTCCCTCACCTAGCCGCCTTCGTGGGGCAGAGCGCGGGACAACGCGTGCTCGCTAGCGCTTGGTGTACTGCGGTGCTTTGCGGGCGCGCTTGAGGCCGGGCTTCTTGCGCTCCTTCATGCGCGGGTCGCGGGTCAGCATGCCGTGTTTCTTCAGCACCGGCCGCATCGCCAGGTCCGCCGCGCAGAGCGCCCGGGCGATGCCGTGCTGAACCGCTCCGGCCTGCCCAGACATCCCGCCGCCGTTCACCATGGCGCTGACACTGAAGCGTTTCTGACTTTCGGTCAGCTTCAGCGGCTCGACAACGACCATCTCCAGCATCCGCCGTCCGAAGTATTGCAAGGGGGGCTTGTTGTTGACCATGATGGTGCCCTCACCGGGGTAGAGGCGCACTCGCGCGATCGCGTTCTTCCTGCGCCCGGTCCCGTAGTAGTACGTAGCGTTATCGGCCAATGACTTCGATCTCCCCTCGTTCAGAGAATTTTATTGCTATCGGCTGCTGCGCCTTGTGTGGATGCGCGTCTCCTGAATAGACTTTGAGTCGTCGCAGCTGCGCCTTCCCGAGCGTGCCGTGTTGCAGCATCCCTGAGACGGCGTGCCTGAACGGAAACGTCGGATGTCGCTCGACCATGCTGCCGTAGGCCCGCTTGCGCAAACCGCCAGGATAGCCCGTGTAGGACGTGTAAATCTTATCCGTCGGCTTCTTGCCCGTTACTCGAATGCCTTTGACGTTGACGACGATGACATGGTCGCCGGTATTCAAGTGCGGGGTGTAGATCGGCTTGTGCTTGCCGCGCAGGATCTTTGCCACGTTGGCAGCGAGCCGACCCAGGGTCTGCCCACTGGCATCGACGATGTACCAGCTTGCCTTCAATTCCGAGGGCTTCGCGCTGTACGTCTTCATCACGGGTGCCACGATCAGTACTCCACGCCGACCTGCACCAACCCCTGGGGCGGCGCCAGGCGCAATCCAACCGTCGAACCATTCATGAGCTCATCGATCCACTCGAGCGGCCGCTTGCGCCGACCGATGTCGACTAACGCGCCGGCGATACGGCGAACCATGCCGTAGAGAAACGCGTCCGCGGACACGGCGATCGTGATCCAGTCGCCGGTAGCGCTGACCGTAATGTCGTAGATGCGACGCATCGTGTGGCCACCCGGACGCGGGCTGCGACCGAAGGCACGGAAATCGTGCCTCCCCTCGAGCCGCGCGCCGGCCAACTGCATCGCGGCAAGATCCAGTTCGTCATGCACGCCCCAGGCGTATTGCCGTTGATACGCGCCGCGGGGTAGGGCCTGACGGATCCGGTACGCATAGAGTCGGGCACGCGCCGAATAGCGGGCATCGAACGCGTCGTCGACCAGCTCCGCGTGCCGGACCGCAATGTCGGGATCCAGCCGGGCGTTCAGGGCGCCAGGCAGTTGGTCCACCGGGAACGGCTGTTCCAACTTGAAGTTGACGACCTGGCCGAGGGCGTGGACGCCGGCATCGGTTCGGCCCGCCGCCGCGAGTCGCGGTGACTCGCCGGTCAGGCTCTGGATCGCGTCGCGGAGCGCCGCCTCGACCGTGGGCCGGCCAGTCTGGGCCTGCCAGCCGTGATAGCGAGTGCCTTCGTACTCGACGATCAGCTTGATATTCACCGATCGACCAGCTCGATCAGCACCATGAGGGCACCATCGCCCTGGCGCGGACCAATCTTGAGCACGCGGGTGTATCCACCGGTGCGGTCCTTCATGCGCGGCAACAGCCTCGTGAAGAGCCGCTCGGTGACCTCGCGGTCTTCGACGACAGCGTCGACCGCGCGCCGGGCGGCGACGTTGTCGTTCTTGGCCGTGGTGATGACGCGTTCGACCCAGCGCCGCAGTTCCTTGCCTTTTGCCTCGGTGGTTTCGATGCGGCCGTGGTCCAGCAGCGAGGTCACCAGGTTGCGGCTCATCGCTTTGCGATGTGCCGTCGACCGACCGAACTTCCGACCCGCTTTCTGGTGCCGCACGCGCGTGCTGCCGCTCCCTAGACCAGGACCTTGGTCAGCTCGTCCGGCGTGAGGAAGCCGCGCTGCACCAGCTTTTCTTTGATCTCATCGAGCGACTTACGGCCGAAGTTGCGCAGGCTCAGCAGATCTTCCTCGCGCAGCGCCACCAACTGGCCCACCTTCGTGATCTCGTTCGCCTTGAGGCAGTTCAGCGCGCGCACCGAGAGGTCCAGATCCTCGATCGGCACGTCCGCGAGCCTGGACGATAGATCATTACCCTTCTGCGGCGGCACGTCGGCGTCCTTGATCCGCTCGGTGAACCTCGTAAACAGACCCAGATGCGACGTGAACTGCTTGGCGGCCTCGCTGATCGCCTGGTCGGGCGGGATGGTGCCGTCGGTCCAGACCTCGAGGATCAACTTGTCCCAGTCGGTCTCCTGGCCAACGCGGGTCTTCTCGATCAAGAAATTCGCCTTCACGACCGGGCTGAAGATCGCATCGATCGGGATGACCCCGATCGGCTGGCCCTCTTTCTTATTGCGGTCGGCGGGCACGTAGCCCTTGCCGCGCTCGACGGTGAGCTCCATCCGCAGCCGCCCCTTGTTCGAGTCAAGCGTGCAGATATAGAGATCCGGATTGACGATCTCGACGTCACTGGGCGCCTGGATGTCTGACGCCCTGACTTCCTTCGGGCCGCTCACGTCCAGCGTGAGGCGAACTGGATCCTCGCTGTAGGAGATCAGGTTGAGCCCCTTGAGGTTCAGGATGATCTCTGTCACGTCTTCTTTCACGTACGGAATCGATGAGAACTCGTGCGCGACGCCCTCGATAGACACCGACGTCACGGCGGCGCCCTTCAACGTGCTCAGCAGCACGCGCCGGAGCGCGTTGCCCAGCGTGGTGCCGAAGCCGGGCTCGAGCGGCTCGATCTCGAACTTCCCGTAGGCAGTCGAGTTCTCGATGCTTTTGACCTGGGGTTGGGCGGTATCGATCATGGTGCTCCTTGACTGAAAAATTATCTCGAATAAAACTCGACGATCAACTGCTCCTGGATGGTCTGGTCGATGTCGTCCCGCCCAGGCTGCGCGACGATCTTCGCGGTCATATTGTCTTTATCCAGGCTGAGCCAGGGGACGACGGTCCGCTGCTCGCCGGCATCGAGCGCGTTTTTGATTCGATCGACTTCTTTGCTTTTCTCCTTGATCGCGATCACGTCGCCGACCCGCACGGCGTACGACGGGATATTCACGATCCGGCCGTTGACGGTGATGTGCCGGTGGGAGACGATCTGCCGGGCATCGCGACGTGATGCGGCAAAGCCGACGCGATAAACGACGTTGTCCAGCCGGGTTTCGAGCAAGCGCAACAGATTCAAGCCGGTGACGCCGGCCATCTTGGCCGCGCGGTCAAAGTAGAGTCGAAACTGGCCTTCCAGCAGGAAATAGATCCGGCGCGCCCGCTGCTTCGCGCGCAGCTGGATGCCATAGTCCGAGACTTTCCGACGCCGCACCTGGGTATGCATGCCGGGCGGCATCGCCCGCCGGTCCAGCGTGCACTTGGTGAAGCACTTCTCGCCCTTCAGGAATAGCTTGACGCCCTCTCGGCGGCAATGACGGCAGACGGCGCCCTCGTAGCGGCCCATCTAGACGCGCCTCCGTTTCGGCGGCCGGCAGCCGTTGTGGGGGATGGGCGTCACGTCCGTGATCGCCGTGACTTCGAGACCCGCCGCCTGCAAAGAACGGATCGCGGCCTCCCGGCCGGCACCCGGTCCCTTCACGAAGATCTCGATCTGCTTCAGGCCGTGCTCCATGGCGCGGCGCGCCGTCGCCTCCGCCGTGATCTGCGCCGCAAAGGGCGTGCTCTTTCGCGAACCCTTGAAGCCCTGGCTTCCCGCGCTGCCCCAGGCGAGCACGTTGCCCTGCGCGTCGGTGAGCGAGACGACGGTGTTGTTGAACGTGCTCTGGATGTGCGCCTGGCCGACGGTGACGTGCTTCTTTTCTCTACGCCGGGTGCGGACGACTTTCTTCTTGGGCATGATTTACTTCTTCTCGGCAGCCTTCTTGCGCACGCCGACGGTCTTGCGCGGACCACGCCGGGTGCGCGCGTTCGTCCGGGTGCGTTGGCCGCGGACGGGCAACCCACGACGGTGGCGCAGGCCACGGTAGGTGCCGATCTCCATCAGCCGCTTGATGTTCAGGGCAATCTCTCGGCGCAGCTCGCCTTCGACCTTAGCTTCCTTGTCGATGACGTCGCGCAGACGGCCGACCTGCTCATCGTTCAGGTTCTTGACTCGGAGATTCGGATCGATGTTGGCGATCGTCAGCACCCGCTGCGCGGTGCGCGGGCCGACCCCAAAGATGTAGGTCAACGCGACTTCGACACGCTTTTCCCGCGGAATGTCAACGCCGGCGATTCTTGCCATCTAGCCTTCTATCCCTGCCTCTGGTTGTGTTTGGGCGTGACGCAGATGACCCGCACCTGGCCGCCGCGCTTGATGACCTTGCACTTCGCGCATATTTTCTTGACCGACGAACGGACTTTCATGCTTCTTTCTCACTTACTTTCTTTTCGCGTGATTCGACCGCGCCCCGGATCGAGCGGTGACACCTCGACGCGGACGCGGTCACCCGGGATCACCCGGAGAAACCGAAGCCGCGCGGCCGGCGCCACGTGAGCCACGATCCTGTGGCCGGTCTCGAGCTCGACGCGGTAGAGCGCGTTGGGCATCGGCTCCACCACCCGTCCGACGACAATACTCGCCATCAGCAAATGCCCATGGCGTTATCGCCGGATTCCCGGCGCACGAACGAATAGCTTACCACAAGAGGCCCCAGATCAATCATTCGAGACCTCCACCCTGACCCTCTCCCACGAGCGGGGAAGGAATACGACGCGGGGCAACGGACTTGCGAACTGACGTGAGGATCTCGGGACCGTCGGCCGTGATCGCCACCGAGTGTTCAAAGTACGCCGAGAGGCTGTGGTCGACGGTCACCACCGTCCAGCCGTCTCCCAGCAGGGCGACATCCTTGTGCCCGGCGTTGACCATCGGTTCGATCGCCAGCACCATGCCCGGTTTGAGCAACGGACCCTGGCCGGGGACCCCGAAGTTGGGCACCTGCGGATCTTCGTGCATGTCGCGGCCAATGCCGTGACCGACGAAGCTTTCGACGACGGAAAAGCCCGCGCCTTCCACGTGCCGCTGGATTGCGGCGCTGATGTCGCCGATCCGGTTTCCCGCCTGGGCCTCGCGGATCCCGATGTCCAGCGACTCCCGGGTCGCGTCCATCAGCCGCTGGGCCTCCGCCGAAATCTTGCCGATGCCGACCGTCAGGCCGGCGTCCGCCCAGAAACCGCGGTGGATCAGGCCGGCGTCGAGGCTGAGCAGGTCACCCTCGCGCAGCTTGCGATTGGTCGGAATGCCGTGCACCACCTGATCGTTGACGGAGGTGCAGATGGCGTTCTGATAGCCCTGGTAGCCGACGAACCCGGGAATGCAGCCACGCCCACGGATAAAGCGATCGGCCTCGCGGTCCAGCTCGAGCAAGGTGATGCCGGGTCGGGCAATGCCCTGCAGCCGGGCCAGCGCCTCTGCCAGAATGGCGCCCGCCTCGCGCATCAAGTCGATCTCGGCGTCGGTCTTGTAGATGATCACCGCGAGCCCGCCTCCTTGGGAAGCCCGGCGAGGCGGTGGGTGATGTCGTCGCGGACATCGTCGATCACCATCTGGCCGTCGAGGTTCTCCAACTTGTGCTGGGCGTTGTAGTAGTCGATCAGTGGGGCCGTGTGTTTCAGGAACACGTCGATCCGGTTGGCGACGATCTCCGGCTTGTCATCCGGGCGCTGATAGAGCTCGCCGCCGTCCACCGTGCATCGGGGGAGGCTGCGGGCTTGCTCCGGGGTGAAGTTGTAGACCGCGTCGCACGTCCGGCAGCTGTACCGGTGGGAGAGCCGGTCGATGAGTACCTGCCGGCTGACCCGCAGGTAGATGACGGCGTCGATCCGGCGTCCGAGCTGCGTAAGCATCTCGTCGAGCGCCCGCGCCTGGGCGACCGTCCGTGGGAACCCATCCAGGATGAAGCCGTCGCGCGCATCCGGTTTCTGCAGCCGCTCTTTGATGATGTCGATCATCAATTGATCCGGCACCAGCTCCCCTCGGTCCATGTAGCCCTTCACCTGGTCACCCAGTGCGGTTCCGGCACGCCGTTGGGCGCGGAGGATGTCGCCGGTCGCGATCGCCGGAATCCGGTAGGTCTCGATCAGGTGGGCGCTCTGCGTGCCTTTTCCCGCGCCGGGCGCGCCGAAGATGATCAGATTCATAGGCTCAAGAGGCGACTTGACGTCCCTACTTGATGAACCCCTTGTACTGACGCATGATCAGCTGCGTCTCAATCTGTTTCATGGTGTCGAGAGCCACCCCGACGACGATCAGGATCGCCGTCCCCCCCAGGTACATGTTCTGCGTTGGTATTCGGGTGAGCGCGGTTGCGAGGAGCGGGATGAGGACCGTCACACCTCCCAGGAAGAGCGCCCCCGCGAACGTAATCCGGGTCATCGTGCGGTCGAGGTACTGCGCGGTTGCGACGCCAGGCCGTATCCCGGGGATGAAGGCCGCGTGCTTCTTGAGATAGTCCGCGGTGTCGACCGGATCGAAGGTGACGGCGGTGTAGAAGTAGGTGAACCCGAAGATCAGAATGAAATAGACAAAGTTGTAGAGAATGTCGGTCGGAATATTTGGACCGGCCGGCACCCAGTAGGTGCGCAACGCCCGCGAGATCTCGCCCCAGATGCCGGGCGCCGTGGCCAGGAAGTTACCGATGATGACCGGGAAGAACATGATCGAGATCGCAAAGATGATCGGGATAACGCCCGCCTGGTTCACCCTGAGCGGCAGGTGCGAACTGCGCCCCTGGTAAACCTTGCGGCCTACCACCCGCTGCGCCGACTGGATCGGGATCTTCCGTTGGGCCTGCTGCACCTCGATGATGAACGCCGTCACCACGATGGCGAGGGCCGCGAACAGGAGCAACGGCGCCAGGTTCTGAGAGGCACTGCCGCCCGTGAGCAGGTTGTAGATGGTGTTCGGAATACGGCCGACGATCCCGGCGAAGATCACCAGCGAGATGCCATTGCCGATGCCATACTCGGTGATCAGCTCGCCGAACCACATCAGCATGACGGTGCCGGCCGTCAGGGTCACCATGATCCCCACGATCCCGAACCAGTCGAGGTTCGTCAGCACGCCCTGGCGGCTGAACACCAGGGTCAGACCCCAGGCCTGGAGCAGCCCGAGGGCGACGGTCAGCCAGCGGGTCCAGCGGGTGATCTTCCGGCGGCCGTACTCCCCTTCCTTGCTGAGCTCCTTGATCCGGGTGGACACGACCGTCATCAGCTGCATGATGATCGAGGCGTTGATGTACGGATTGACGCCCATGGCGATGATGGAGAAGGTCGACAGCCCACCTCCGGAGAACAGGTCCAGCAAGCCGAGGAACGCATTCGAGTTGAACAGCTTGTCGAGCGCGGCCTTGTCGGCGCCGGGCACGGCGATGTGCGCGAAGATCCGGAACACCAGAAAGAGTCCGAGTGTGAAGAGGATCTTGCGGCGCAGCTCGGGAATGCGCAGCGCGTTGCCAATCGCTTCTAACATGGCCTAGCCCTTCTTCTTACCCTTTTGTGGCTTCGGAGAATCGGCTGAGCTCGACGCCTCCGGGGCGCTCGACGCCTCTGGGGCGGTCAGACCCTTCTCCCCGGCCGTCTTCTGCTTGCCTTTCTTAGGCTTCTCCGCCGCCTGCGGGATCTCGGCGGTCTCCGTTTTCTCGGCCGTCGCCGGCGTGGCCGGCTTCGGCTGGTTTTTGGCTCGCTTCGTCTTCTCCCGGATGGGCCGCGGGACCTCGATCACGGCCGCGGTTCCGCCGGCCGCCTCGATCTTTCGGCGCGCTTCGACCGAGAACCGGTGGGCATGGATGGTCAGCCGGCGGTTGAGGTCGCCGGTGCCGAGCACCTTGATGCCCGCGCCCACGTCCTTGATGATGCCCGCTTCCAGCAGGGATTCCGGGAGGACCTCGGCGCCGTCCTTGAAGCGGTTCAGGCGCGTCAGGTTGAGGACGGCGAAGCGCTTGCGCCACTTGTTGTGGAAGCCGCGCAGCTTGGGCGTCCGCATGGTCAACCGGGTCTGGCCGCCCTCGAACGTCTTGGGCAGGTTCACCGACGTGCGCGCCCCCTGGCCCTTCTGGCCGCGCGTTGAGGTTTTGCCGTGGCCGGAGCCGGGACCGCGGCCGACCCGCTTGCGAGTGTGATGCGAACCGGGCGGCGGCTGGATCTCGTGAAGCTTCACGAGCTCTCCTCCACTTTGACCAGGTGGCGGACCTTGTGGACCATACCGCGCAGCTGCGGACTGTCCTCGTGCTCGACAGTTTGATTCAGACGGCGGAAGCCGAGCGCCTGCACGGTGCGCTCCTGATCGGGCTTCTGCCCGATCACACTGCGCACGTAGGTGATCTTCAGCCGCGCCATGGTCAGCCGACCGGCTCCTCGGCCGGAACCGCGGGCGCAACCGGTGCGGCCTCCGCCTCCGGTTTCTTACCGCGCCGGCTCAGTCGCTCGAGTTCCTCGGTCGGCTTCCCGCGCGCCTGCGCGACGCTGTCCGCCGTCTGCAGCGCCTGCAGGGCCGCGATCGTCGCCCGGACGGTGTTGACCGGGTTGTTGGTGCCAAGCGATTTCGTGATCATGTCCTTGACGCCCGAGAGCTCCACCACCGCGCGCATGGCGCCGCCCGAGCGGATCCCGGTTCCCGGCGCCGCCGGCTTGAGCAGCACCTTGGCGGCCCCCTTCTTCAGCCGGATCTCGTGCGGAATGGTGGTTCCCACCATTGGCACGGTGATGAGATGCTTCTTGGCCGACTCGACCGCCTTGCGAATGGCCTCGGGAACCTCGCCCGCCTTCCCCAGCCCGGCCCCGACCCGGCCGTTCTGGTCGCCGACGACGACCAGCGCGCTGAAAGAAAACCGGCGGCCGCCTTTGACGACTTTTGCGACACGGTTCAGGTGGACGACCTTTTCTGTGAATTCCGACTGACCTCTTCCGTACTGGTAACTCATTTATTTCTCACTTCAGAACTTCAATCCAGCGCCGCGCGCCGCCTCAGCAAGCGCTTTGACCCGACCGTGATAAGGGAAACCGCCGCGATCGAAGACCACCGTCTCGATGCCCGACTTCAGGGCGCGCTCGGCGATCGATTTTCCAACCGCGGCCGCGCCGGCCGCGTTCGAGGGCGACTTGAGCGACTTACGCAGCTCGGCATCCGCCGTGGAGGCGGCCGCTAGCGTCCGCCCCGAGGCATCGTCGATGACCTGCGCGTAGACATGATGCAGGCTGCGGAAAATGGCGAGCCGCGGCCGGGTGGGGCCACCCTCCAGGCTGGTGCGGAGGCGCACGTGCCGGCGGATCCGCGTCGTACGTCGATTGGTGGGCTTGTTCATTACTTGGCCGCTCCAGTCCCGGTCTTGCCCGTCTTTCCCGCCTTGCGCCGGACCCGTTCGCCCCGGTACAGGATGCCTTTGCCTTTGTAGGGCTCCGGTGGGCGGATCTTTCGAACCTCGGCCGCCACCTGGCCGACCTCTTCCTTGCTGGCGCCCTTGATGTTGATTCGGGTGGGCTCCGGAACGTCGATCGTGATGCCCTTCGGCACTGGGTAGCGCACCTGGTGCGAGTAGCCGACGTTCAACACCAGCGCCTCGCCCTGCCTGCTGGCCCGGTAGCCGACCCCCACCAGCTCCAGCTGCTTCTCATACCCTTTACTGACGCCCTCGATCATGTTCCAGACCAGGGTTCGGGTCAGCCCGTGCAGCGACCGGTGCAGCTTCGACTCGCTCGGGCGCTCGACGAGGACCGCACCGTCCTTGATGAAGACTCGCATCTCCCGATTCAGGTCGCGGCTGAGCTCGGACTTGCCGCTGGTCACCACGACGGTATGGTCGGAGACGGTGACCGTCACGCCGCTCGGGATCTTGACCGGAAGCTTGCCAATCCTACTCATGGGTCACCAAACGTAGCACACGACCTCGCCACCGAGGCCGGCCCTGGTCGCTTGCTGTCCGGACATGACGCCGTGCGAGGTCGAGAGGATCACGATCCCCAGACCGCCGAGCACCCGCGGGATCTCGGTCTTGCGCGCGTAGACCCTAAGTCCTGGCTTGCTGATCCGCCGAAGCCCGGCGAGCGACTTCCCGCGGGGCGTCTTTGGCTTGAGCGTGATGTCGAGCCTCTGTCCCTGCTCACCCGCGGCGACGTCGTAGGACGCGATGTAGCCCTCGTCCTTGAGGACGCGGGCGATCTCCACACCGACACGCGAGGCGGGCAGGGCAACCCGTGGGTGCCCGGCACTGTTCGCGTTGCGGATCCTCGTCAGCATATCGGCGATGCTATCGGTGGACATCTTCCCTCCTCACCACGACGCCTTCTTCACGCCGGGCACCTGTCCTTGCGAGGACAGGGACCGGAAGCAGATGCGGCAGATCCCGAACTTGCGCATGTACGCTCGTGGCCGGCCGCAGAGGTTGCAGCGGTTGTGTTGCGAGACGGCATGCTTGTGCTTGCGCAGTCCACGGTTGACGGTCGATTTCTTAGCCACTGTTCTGTGTCACCCTCACTTCCTGAACGGGAACCCGAGCTCCGCCAACAGCGCGCGCGCCTCATCGTCGGTGCGCGCGGTGGTGACGAAGGTGACCTCGAGACCCCGCAATTTGTCGATCTTGTCGTACTCCACCTCGGGGAAGATCAGTTGCTCGCGCAGCCCCAGCGTGTAGTTGCCCTTGCCATCGAAGCCGGTCGGTGAGATGCCGCGGAAGTCACGGATCCGGGGCAGCCCCACCGAGAGCAGCTTGTCGACGAATTGGTACATCCGGGCACCGCGAAGCGTCACCTTCACGCCGATGGGCAGGCCGGCGCGCAGCTTGAAGTTCGCGATCGCCTTACGCGACTTCAGCACCACCGGTTGCTGACCGGTGATCTTCTTGAGGTCGGCGAGCGCGGCGTCCATCGCCTTCGGATTTTGAATCGACTCACCGACGCCGATGTTCGCCACCACTTTGACCAGGCGCGGCACCTGCATGACGTTGGTGTAGGCAAACCGCTGGATCAGCGTCGGGACGATCTTGTCCTGGTAGCGCTGCTTCAGACGGAGCTCGACCCGCGGCGGGCTGGCGACGACGCTCATACCTTGTTCCTCACCCGTTCGTAGATCTCGCCGCACTTCACGCAGACGATCGCCTTGTCGCCATTGGGCATCACCGTCTTGCGGATGCGGGTCGGCTTGTCGCATTTGTTGCAGACCAGCATCACGTTTGAGTAGTCGAGTGGCGACTCGAAATCCACGATGCCGCCCTGCATCACCTTGGTGCCGCCCTTCTGCTGGTTCGCCCGCTGATGGCGCTTCAGTAGGTTGACGCCCTTGACCACGATCTTGGACCGCTCCGGGACGGTGCGAACGACGACACCGCGCTTGCCACGGTCCTTACCGGACATGACCTGTACTGTGTCGTCCTTATGAATATCGAGGTGCAAACGGCTCATGATATCTACAACACCTCCGGGGCCAGGGAAACGATCTTCATGAAGTTTTTGTCGCGAAGCTCGCGCGCCACCGGGCCGAAGATCCGCGTGCCGCGGGGGTTGTTCTGCGGGCCGAGGATAACGGCAGCGTTCTCGTCGAAACGGATGGTCGAGCCGTCCACACGGCGGAACTCGCGCGAGGTGCGGACCACGACGGCCTTGACGACTTCGCTCTTCTTCACCTGGCCACCCGGCGTCGCCACGGTGACGGCCGCGGTGATGACGTCGCCGATGGAGGCGTATTTGCGGTAATGCCCGCCCATCACCCGGATCAACAGGATCTCGCGCGCTCCCGTGTTGTCCGCCACCTTCAACCGCGACTCTTGCTGGACCATAACGACGGCTATTTCGCCTTCTCCACAATGGCGACGACCCGCCAGCGCTTGTCGTGCGACAGCGGCCGGGTCTCCATGATGCGGACCCGGTCGCCGACCTTGCACTGGTTCTGTTCGTCGTGCGCCTTGAATCGGGTGGACTGCTGGATGTGCTTCTTGTACTTCGGATGCTCCTTGAGCGTCTGCACCCGCACCACCACGGTCTTATCCATCTTGTCGCTGATGACCGTGCCGGTCCGCGTTTTGCGCATGTCGCGTTCTATCGGTTGTTGGTTTTCCGTCATGCCGTCCCCTCAGTGGCTGCCGGCGCCCGCCCTCGCCGAGGCCTGATCTCCGGTTCAACCGGGGCCGGGCCGCTCGGCGCATTGAATTCCTTCATATGGATTTCGGTCAGGATCTGAGCCAGGTTATGGCGCACGTGCCGGATCTGGCGATGGTTCGCCAGCTGACCGGTCGCCATCTGGAAGCGGAGGTTGAAGAGCTCCTGGCGGGAGTCCTTCAGCTTCTTCTGCAGGTCGGGCATGGAAAGCCCCTGGAGATCCTTCATCTTCATTTCTTGCCACCACCCTTCGCCGGCTTTGCAGGTGCCGCCGCCGTCTTCGGCGCGGCAGCCGCCTTCGGGGCGGCGCCCGGCGCGGCTTTGATGGTCGGCGCGGCACCGGGGGCGGCCTTCGGTCCCCTGGCAGCCGGAGCAGCCGCGGCGCCCGGAGCGGTGGGCGCGGCGATCGCGCCGATGATGCCTTCGACACCCTCGCCGGGCTTCACCTCGGCCGCCCCCTTGATCTTGACATCGACCGCGGCCTTCACCCCGGACTTGATCCCGAGCGTGCGCGTCTTCATGGGCAGCTTGTAGGCCGCCAGCTGGAAGGCACGCTTCGCCATCTCCGGCGTGACGCCGCCCATCTCGAAGAGGACGCGGCCTGGCTTGATGACCGCGACCCAGCCTTCGGGCGCGCCCTTGCCGCTACCCATGCGGGTTTCGGCCGGCTTTTTCGTGACCGACTTATCGGGAAACACGCGGATGAACACCTGGCCACCGCGACGCACGAAGCGCGTCATCACGCGGCGGGCGGCCTCGATCTGCCGGTTCGACATCCAGGCGGCTTCGGAGGCCTGCAGGCCGAACTCTCCAAAGGCCAGGTCATTCCCCTGGGTGGCGACCCCGGTGCGGCGGCCCCGGTGGACCTTTCGAAACTTGACGCGGGCTGGAAGCAACATTCCTATTCCTTCTTCTTAGGCGCGCGTGGACGCGGCGTCTTCGGTGTGGTGGCTTTCTCGCCAGCGGTAGTCCGGGCGCGAGTTGCGCGCTTCGGCTTCTCGCCACCGTCGGCGGTGGTCGCCGTCGGCTTGGCGGTGCGGGTGCGCTTCGGTTTGGCTGCCGGGGCCTCGGCCGGGACTGCGGCGGTGACCTGCGCGGCCGGGGACTCCGGCGCGACTGGCGCGGCGACGGTTGCCTGGACCAGCTCGGCCAGCGGCGCGGGCGCCTCGGCGATCGCGGCGCCCACCGGCACACCGCTTTCCACCGGCTCCTCCACCGCGGCCTGCGGCTTCGGCGGCGCTTCTGTGGGGAAGTTGCCGGTATAGACCCAGGCGGACACGCCGATCCGGCCGAACGTGGTCCTGGCCTCAGTCTGCCCGAAATCGATGTCGGCCTTGAGCGTATGGAGCGGTACGCGCCCCTCGCGGTTCCATTCGACGCGGGCCATCTCCGAGCCGCCCAGGCGACCCTTAACCCGGATCTTCACGCCCTGCGCCCCAGCCCGCATGGTCTTCATCAACGACTGTTTGATGGCGCGCCGAAAGGCGATCCGCTTCTCCAGCTGGGCCGCGACGTTCTCCGCCACCAGTTGAGCGCTGAGCTCCGGCTTCTTGATCTCCTGGATCGTCACCCGAACGCGCTTGCCGGTGATCTTCTCCAGCTCGTCGCGGAGCTGATCCACGCTGGTCCCGCCTTTGCCGATGACGATACCGGGCTTCGCGGTGTGAAGGGTGATGGTGAGCGCAGACGAGGAGCGCTCGGTCTCGATGCGTGCAAGGCCGGCATTCTTCAGGCGGATCATCAGCATCCGCCGGAGGCGAACATCTTCAAGCAACAGCGGCTTGAACTCCTTGTCCGTTGCGAACCACTTCGCTTCCCAGTTGCGGTAGACGCCCAGCCGGAACCCGTTCGGGTGAACTTTATGCCCCATCTACTTTGACTTCTTCTCCTTGGTGTCCTTCTTTGGCTCGTCCTTCTTCTTGCTCTCGGTTTTCTTTGGCTCGCCCTTCTTTGCCTCGCCCTTCTTGACCTGAGCCTTCTTGAGGTCGGTCCCGGGCGTCGCCGCCTCAGTCGTCACACTCTCCGCCTTTGCCTTCTTGGGTCGCGCCGGCGCCTCCACCTCGTCGGACTCGGTCGTGGCCGGCTGGCTGGCAGCGGCGGCGCGCGCGGCGGCGGCCGCCGCGGGCGTGGGCGTGGGCCTGGCGGTCGGTTGGGGCGCGCGGGGCAGGGCGGCGGCGCGGCGCCTCACCACCCCCGGTCGATCCTCGACTACGGCGGTGATGTGACTGGTCCGCTTGAAGATGCTGTACAGCCGCCCCATGGCGCGCGGTTGTCCGCGCTTCAGCATCGGACCCGGCTCGACCCGGATGTCTTTGATCACGAGGTCATCCTTGACCAGGTTGAAGTTGTTCTCCGCATTCGCCTGGGCGGAGCGGATCACCTTGGCGACGTCACGCGCCGCCGCCTTGGGCATGAACGAGCAGGCGACCAGCGCCTCACTGACCGGCAGGTTGCGCAGCGTCCGCGCGACCAGCCGCACTTTCCGAGGTGATGTCCTGACCCACTTGGCCTTTGCTTGCACTTCCATGGCTATTTGACGGCGGTGGATTTCTCCGTGTGATGTCCGTGGGCGCGGAAGCGCCGGGTGGGAGCAAACTCACCCAGCAGGTGCCCGACCATGTTCTCGGTGATGAAGATGGGCACGTGCTTCTTCCCGTCGTGGATCGCGAGCGTGTGCCCCACCATCTCGGGGAAGACGCTCGAGTCCCGCGACCAGGTCTTGATCACTTTCTTCTCTTTCTGCTGATTCATCGCCGCCACTTTCTTCATCAGCGAGGGATGCACGAACGGTCCTTTCTTGGTTGAACGTGACATGTCTTAGCCCTTACTCTTCCGCTTTGGTGGTCTGCGTCGCACGATCATGTTCTTCGTCTTCTTGTTGCGCCGCGTCCGATAGCCGAGCGTTGGCTTGCCCCAGGGCGTCTGGGGATGGCCGCCGGCGCCGGACCGGCCTTCCCCCCCGCCGTGGGGATGGTCGAATGGATTCATCGACATGCCGCGCACCGAGGGACGCTTGCCCCGCCAGCGACTCTTGCCGGCCTTGCCGACGTTTTCGTTCTCGTGCTCGACATTGCCGATCTGGCCTACGGTCGCGTAGCAGACAACCGCGACCCGGCGGACCTCGCCCGATGGCATCCGGATCTGGGCGTAGTCGCCCTCGCGAGCCAGCAACTGTGCCGACATGCCGGCCGAGCGAACGACCTGTCCGCCGCGCCCCGGCTTGAGCTCGATGTTATGCACCGTGCTGCCGACCGGAATGTTGGCCAGCGGCAATGCATTGCCGGGTTTGATGTCGGCTTCCGGCCCGCTCGCCACCCGATCGCCGACCGTCAGCCCGACGGGGGCGAGGATGTAGCGCTTCTCGCCGTCGGCATAGGTCAGCAGGGCGATCCGGGCACTGCGGTTCGGATCGTACTCGACCGCGCTGACGGTCGCCGGGATGTTCAGCTTGTCGCGCCGGAAATCGATGATGCGATACAGCTTGCGATGGCCGCCGCCTTGATGGCGGACGGTGATCTTCCCCTGGGCGTTGCGACCGGCGTCCGTCTTCAACGAAACCAGCAGCCGCTTTTCCGCCTTCTTGCCCCGGGTCAGGTCCTCGAACGCGCTGACCGACATGAAGCGGCGGCCGGGCGAGGTGGGGCGGTACTTCTTGAGTGGCATCAGACGCCCTGGAACATGCTTTCGATCTTCTGTCCTTCAGCCAGGGTCACGACCGCCTTCTTCCAGTTCGGCTGAAAGCCGTGCGTGCGGCCTCGCCGGCGCTCCTTGCCGCGCACGTGCATCGTGTTCACGCTGACGACCTCCACCTTGAACGCGTCGGCGATGGCCAGCGCGATCTCGGTCTTGGTCGCTTTCGGGTGAACCCGAAACAGGTACTTGCCGGTCGCCATCGCGGCGTAGCTCTTCTCACTGATCAGGGGGCGCTGCACCACCTGAACCGCCTCTTTCATGACAGCCACTCCTCCACCTGGGTCAGCGCCGAGCGGGTGAAGATCACGGTGTCGGCGGTCAGCACGTCGCTCGGGTTGAGATTTACGCCCAGGATCGTCTTGATCCCGGCGAGATTCCGGGTAGATTTCTCCAGCATCAGGTCGTGCTCCGGGATCACGAACAGGACGCGGCCGCCGCCACCCAGCTGGTCGAAGAGGTCTGCCACCACCCGGGTCTTGGGCGCGTCCATGGCGATCTCTTCGACGACGCGCACGGCGCCGTCCTGCGACTTCACGGAAAGCGCGGCGCGAATCGCGAGCCGGCGCTGCTTGCGCGGCATCTTCTGCTCGTAGCTACGCGGGTGCGGACCGAAGACCACGCCGCCGTGGCGCCATTGCGGCGCCCGGGTGCTGCCCTGACGGGCCCGTCCGGTCCCCTTCTGTTTCCAGGGCTTCTTGCCGCCGCCGGAAACCTCGCCGCGGGTCTTCGTCTGGTGGGTGCCCTGGCGCTCGTTCGCCTTCTGCCGCAGGACCGCCTGGTGCAGCACGGCCTCGTTCACCGGCGCGTTGAAGACCGCCGCCGGCAATTCGACCTGGCCGCTCTCCTTCCCCTCACGGTCGTAGACCGTGACGGACATGGGATTGGAGGTCGCCATTACTTCTTCCCCTTCGGTTGCCGGGCCGAGTCGCGGACCAGCACCACGCTGTTCTTGTGCCCGGGGACGTCCCCGTTGACCAGCAGCAGGTTGCGGTCGAGGTCGACCCGAACCACTTTGAGGTGGGTGGTGGTCCGCTGCGAATTGCCCAGCTGACCCGCCATCCGCATCCCCTTGTAGACGCGGGATGGCGTCGAGGAGGAGCCGATCGATCCGGGTTGCTTGATGTTGTGCGAGCCGTGCGTCACCGGGCCGCGGCCGAAATGGTGCCGCTTGTGCTGGCCGGAGAATCCCTTGCCCTTCGAGGTGCCGGTCACGTCGACCAGCTCGCCCGCGGCGAACAGGTCCGCCTTGAGCGCCTGCCCGACTTCGAAGCTGCCGTCGCCCTTGAGCCGGATCTCCTTGAGGTGGCGATGGGCGGCGACCCCCGCCTTCTTGAAGTGGCCGGCGGCAGGCTTGGTCAGCTTCTTGTCCTTGATCTCGCCGAAGCCAAGCTGGACCGCGCCGTAGCCGTCCTTCTGGATGGCGCGGAGCCCGACGACCGTGCAGGGGCCAGCCTCGAGCACGGTGACCGGCAGCAGCTCACCCTTCTCGGTGAATACCTGGGTCATGCCGATCTTCCTGGCCAGCAGCCCCTTGGTCGCCATCTCAGAGCTTGATCTCGATGTTTACGCCGGAGGGCAGGTTGAGCCGCATCAGCGCGTCCACCACTTTTGGATTTGGGTCCAGGATGTCGATGATCCGCTTATGGGTCCGCATTTCGAACTGCTCGCGCGAGTCCTTGTCGATGAACGGGGAGCGGATCACCGTCCAGCGATTGATCTCAGTGGGCAGCGGGATGGGGCCGGCCGTCGCTGCATTGGTACGCCGCGCCGTATCCACGATCTTGTCCGCGGCCTGGTCGAGGACGCGGTGATCGTAGGCCTTCAGCCGGATACGGATCTTCTGGGCCACGTATTTACTTGATGACCTTGGTGGCGACGCCCGCACCAACCGTGCGGCCGCCTTCACGGATGGCGAAGCGCATCCCCTCCTCCACCGCGATCGGGGTGATGAGCTTGATCTTCATGTTGATGTTGTCGCCCGGCATCACCATCTCCGTGGCTTCCGGCAGCTCGACCTCGCCGGTCACGTCGGTGGTCCGCACGTAGAACTGCGGACGGTAGCCCTTGAAGAACGGCGTGTGACGACCGCCCTCCTCCTTGGTCAGGACGTAGACCTGCGAATCGAACTCGGTGTGCGGCTTGATCGAACCGGGCTTGGCCAGCACCTGGCCGCGCTCGACCTCCTCGCGCTTGATGCCGCGCAGCAGGCAGCCGACGTTGTCGCCCGCCTGGCCGGAATCGAGCAGTTTGTGGAACATCTCGACGCCCGTGACCACGGTCTTGCGGGTGTCGTTGATGCCGACCATCTCGACCTCTTCGTTGACCTTGACCTGGCCGCGCTCGATCCGGCCGGTGACCACTGTGCCGCGACCTTCGATCGAGAAGACGTCCTCGATCGGCATCATGAAGGGCTTGTCGAGAGCGCGCTCCGGGACGGGGATGTAGCTGTCGACAGCGTCCATCAGCTTCATGATCGACTCTTCCCACTGGGCGTCGCCCTCGAGCGCCTTGAGCGCCGAGACCTTGACCACCGGGATGTCGTCGCCGGGGAACTCGTACTTCGAGAGCAGTTCGCGGACCTCGAGCTCCACGAGCTCCAGGATCTCCGGGTCGTCGACCGCGTCGACCTTGTTGAGGGCGACCACGATCCGGGGCACACCGACCTGGCGGGCCAGCAGGATGTGCTCGCGGGTCTGCGGCATGGGGCCGTCGGTCGCGGCCACCACCAGGATCGCGCCGTCCATCTGGGCGGCGCCGGTGATCATATTCTTGATGTAGTCCGCGTGACCGGGGCAGTCGACGTGCGCGTAGTGGCGCTTGTCGGTCTCGTACTCGACGTGGGCGGTCGCGATCGTGATGCCGCGAGCCTTCTCCTCGGGGGCGTTGTCGATCGAGTCGAAGGAGCGGAATTCAGCGAATCCCTTCTTTGACAGAACCTTCGTGATGGCCGCGGTCAGGGTGGTCTTGCCATGGTCGATGTGACCGATGGTCCCTACATTCACGTGCGGCTTGGTGCGCTCGTACTTCTTCTTCGCCATTGTTACTCCTTCTTCGAATCCTCCTTAGGCTCTCGACTTCGCAACGATTTCTTCCGCGATCGACTTCGGGACTTCCTGGTAGTGATGAAACTCCATGCTGTAGACGGCGCGACCCTGGGTCTTGGACCGCAGGTCGGTGGCATAGCCGAACATGTTGCCCAGCGGTACGTAGGCGCGAACGACCTGCATGGTGGCCCGGCCTTCCATGCCCAGGATCTGGCCGCGCCGCGAGCTCAGGTCGCCGAGGATCTCGCCCATAAATTCCTCGGGCATGACGACCTCGACCTTCATGATCGGCTCGAGCAGGGCCGGCTGGCCCTTGCGCATGCCGTCCTTGGCCGCCATCGAGCCGGCGATGGTGAACGCCATCTCCGAGGAGTCGACCTCGTGATAGGAGCCGTCCACCAGGGTGGCCTTGACGTCGACTACCGGAAAGCCGGCCAGGACGCCGCTGTTGAGGGCCTCGATGATGCCCTTCTCCACCGGGGAGTGGTACTCCTTCGGGATCGAGCCGCCCACGATCTTGTTGACGAACTCGAAGCCCTTGCCTGCCTCGTTCGGCTCGATGTCGATCTCCGCGTGGCCGTACTGGCCCCGCCCACCCGACTGCCGCACGAAACGGCCGACGCCGTGCGCCTTGCGCTTGATCGTCTCCCGGTAGGCCACCTGAGGCTTACCGACGTTGGCATCGACGGCGAATTCCCTGAGCATCCGGTCGACGATGATCTCGAGATGCAGCTCGCCCATCCCCGAGATGATGGTCTGGGCGGTCTCCTCGTCGGTGCGCACCTTGAAGGTGGGATCCTCCTCGGCCAGCTTGGCGAGCGCCTGGCCCATCTTCTCCTGGTCGACCTTGGTCCGCGGCTCGATGGCGACGCTGATCACCGGCTCCGGGAAGACGATCGATTCGAGCACGATCGGGTTGTTCTCGTCGGCCAGGGTGTCGCCGGTGGTGGTCTGCTTGAGGCCGATGGCGGCGGCGATGTCGCCGGCGTAGACCTCGGGAATCTCCTCGCGATGGTTCGCATGCATCTGTAGGATGCGGCCGACCCGCTCCTTGGTGCCGCGGGTCGCATTCCAGACGTAGGAGCCCGACTTGAGCGTGCCGGCATAGACCCGAAAGAAGGTCAGCTTCCCGACGTAGGGATCGGTCGCGATCTTGAAGGCGAGCCCGGCGAAGGGCTGATTGTCGGCCGGCTTGCGCCGCTCGGGGACGTTGCTCTTGGGGTTGATCCCTTCCACGCCCAGCTTGTCCAGCGGTGAGGGCAGGAAGTCGACGATGGCGTCCAGCATCGGCTGCACCCCGCGGTTGCGCAGCGCGGCGCCCGCCAGCACGGGGACCAGGCGGTTCGAGATGGTTCCCTTGCGGATGGCGGCGACGATCTCCGCGCCGGTGATGGGCTTGTCCTCCAGGTACTTCTGGAGCAGGTCGTCATCGAACTCGGCGACCGCCTCCACCAGCTGCTTGTGATAGAGCTCCACCTGGTCGCGCATCGCCTCCGGCACCTCCTCGGTCTCGATCGTGGTGCCCAGGTCGTCGGTATAGGTGATCGCAACCTTATTAATAAGGTCGACCACGCCTTCGAACGACTCCTCGCTACCGATCGGGAGCTGGATCGGGACGGCGTTCGCCCCCAGCCGCTCGCGGATCGACTTCCAGGAACCGAAGAAGTCAGCCCCCATCCGGTCCATCTTGTTGATGAAGGCGATCCGGGGCACTTCGTAGCGATCGGCCTGGCGCCAGACCGTCTCCGATTGGGGCTCGACGCCGGCAACCGCATCGAAGACCGCGACCGCCCCGTCCAGGACGCGCAGGCTGCGCTCGACCTCGACGGTAAAGTCTACGTGTCCGGGTGTGTCGATAATGTTGATCCGGTGGCCGCGCCAGTTGGCGGCAGTGGCCGCCGAGGTGATCGTGATGCCGCGCTCCTGCTCCTGGACCATCCAGTCCATGGTGGCCGCGCCCTCGTGGACCTCCCCCATCTTGTGAATACGCCCGGTGTAAAAAAGGATGCGCTCGGTCGTGGTCGTCTTCCCGGCATCGATGTGAGCCATGATGCCGATGTTCCGAACCTTGTCGAGCGGATAAGTCCGAGCCATTTTTGTCTCTGCCACGTCTCTCCTAATACCGGAAATGACTGAAGGCCTTGTTGCTCTCAGCCATCTTGTGCGTCTCTTCCCGCCGCTTGATCGTGGCCCCCACCCCGTTAGCGGCGTCCATGAGCTCTCCGGCGAGCTTCTCCTGCATACTCTTCCCAGATCGGGCCCGCGCGTAACGTACGATCCAGCGCCGGGCCAGCGCCGAGCGGCGATCCGGCCGGATCTCCACCGGCACCTGGTAGGTGGCCCCCCCGATCCGGCGAGGCTTGACCTCGAGTACAGGGGTGGCGTTCTTCAAGGCTGAGTCAAAGACCTCGATGGGGTCCTTCTTCGCCACCTTCCGGATGCGGTCCAGCGAGCCGTAGACGACCCGCTCGGCGGTGCTGCGCTTGCCCCGCTGCATCACGACGTTGACGAACTTCGCTACGCCCTCGTGTGTGTAGATTGGATCAGGCAGGATGACGCGTTTTTGAATCCGTGGACGCCGCGGCATGTCAGGCCTTCTTTGCCTTCTCGCGCTTGGCGCCGTACTTCGAGCGGCCCTGCTTGCGCCCCTTGGCGCCAGCCGTGTCGAGGGTGCCGCGGACCACGTGGTAGCGGACACCGGGGAGGTCTTTGACGCGGCCGCCGCGGATCAGGACCACCGAGTGCTCCTGCAGGTTGTGACCGATGCCCGGGATGTAGGCGGTCACCTCCTGGCGGGAGGTCAGCCGCACCCTGGCCACCTTCCGGAGCGCCGAGTTCGGCTTCTTCGGGGTGGTGGTGTAGACACGCACGCAGACGCCCCGCCGCTGCGGTGAGCCCTGCAGCGCCGGTGCCTTCGTCTTCTTCACCAGCGGCTTGCGGCCGTATCGGATCAGCTGTGAAATGGTGGGCATGCCTTGACCTCGCCCGATTTTCGGGCGCGAAGGGGTATTGTACGGCCGATTCCACTCGGCTGTCAAACGCGGCCCCCCGCGGCGCCTAAAAGGGCTTGACGATCATCAGCCAGACCAGGACGACGAAGGCGACCACCCCCAGGGCGCTGATCGGGCCGGGCCGCGTGCTCGCGGCCACCTTGCGAATCACATCGGGCGTCTCCGCGACGGGGCCGCGGTGGCGCCGCTCCCGAGCTTCGCCGCGCAGCGGGTTGTACTGCTGGCTCAGCAGGTTCATCACGATGGTAGTGACCACCAGGACGATGATCGCCGTCCAGATCCACTTGAATCGCCACCAGTTCTGGGCAAAGCCCGCGGCAATCCCGGTCAACAGGACCAGAAGCAGGAAGGGATACATCACCCGGGTCGAGAGTGTCGAGAGCACGACCATCCCCCGGATGGAATCCGGGGATGTCTCCCGGCGCAGGCGCAACCCCATCGCGGCTGAGGCGCCGTGGGCGAGCACGAAGCCGACCACGGAGGTGACGTGCAGGAAGACGAGCCACGCGTACGACATGTCGGCTTGGGCCGATTATGCCGCAGCGGCAGGCCCGGTCGATAAAACACGATCGGCTTGATGGCCCATCCCGTATCCACGGGCTCCCCGGCCGGTGGCCCCGGCGAGGACGGCGAGGAAGAGCACGGCGGCGAGATAGTTGTCGTTGACGAAACGGCTGAAGAACAGAAAGAGCGTCAGTGTCGCGGTCGCCCACCAGAGCGCCCTGGCAAGGGTCGGCCGGGCAACCACGCGACGGATGCCGAAGGCGAAGGCGGGAAGCGCCCCCAGGACCTGCAGGATCGAGAAAGGAAAGTAGGCGCCCGGGCTGGGAACGATCTTCAGCAGGAGAAGGACTTGCGAGAAACCGTAGCCCTGGATCGGATAGCGGTGCGCGTCACTTCCAGCGACGAACGAGACGGTGTCCGCCCAGTAGGCCCCCGGATTCCACAGGAAGAAGGGGGCGATGGTGACCAGCCCGGGCAGGACCAGGCCGGCCATGGCGGTGAGCCACCTGGCCGCTGACCATTGCTCGGCGCGGGCACGACGCCACACCAGCACGGCGACGAGGGGGAGGAAGAAGACCGCGAACGGCTTGAAGGCCGCCGCCGCGCCGAATGCGAGGGATGCGAGCAACGGACGGTCTCGCTCCCAGGCCAGCACGGCGAGGACGATCGGGGCAAGGAAGAGGATGTCGTTGCGGCCCTGGGCCAGGTAGAAGAAGGGATCGAGAAAGAGCGCGGCCAGGACCAGGTAGCGCCACTCCCATCGCCAGGGGAGTTTGATAATCGCAACCGCCGTCACTACCTCGACCAGCAGCTCGACCAGCCGGATATCGAACGGCGCTCCCAGCCACTGCGCGAGCGCGTAGACGGGCAAGGGGAGGAGAAAGACCGCCGGCGGATAGACGTAGTGGTAGAGGCTCGGATCGATCGGCGTGTTCACGTACCAGTGCCAGAGCCGCATGCTGGTGGTGGTGTAGTCGACGCCGTAGGGGTCCAGCCCGCCAAGCAGCAGGCGCATCGCCTGTTCGGTTTGATAGGCGCCATCGTGCATCAGGATGGGCGCGCCCGTCTTCCAGCGCAGGGCCATGAGCGCCAGTGTCGGCACGACTACGGTCGCCAGGAGGAGCGCTGCCAGACCGAACAGCTGCAGCCGCCGCCGGAGCAGTGCCAGCGCTGCGAGCACCGTCGCGGCGCACGAGAGTCCCCACACCGCCAGGCCCGAACCGTTCCCGAGAAAGAGTCCGGTCCCAAACCAGAGCCACCCGGAGATCAGCGAGAGGCTGCCGAACAGCATAAGCGCGAGATGCGGGCGAAAGAGCAGCTGGCGAGGAAGGCGCCTGACTCGACGGATCACGCGGCCAGGACCGCCCGTCCCCGAGGCGGCACGGCAAGCGGGCGCGTTCGGGCCGCCAGTCCCGCGAGGATCAGCTCCGCGCCCAGGAGGAGGTGTGAGTCGTGGAAATAGCGGCTCACGTAGAGCACCAGGAGCATCGCCAGGCCGGCAAAGAGCAGCACGTCCGCCAGGCGCGCCCGGGCGCGAATCCAGCGCCAGCCAAGGAACCAGACGCCGGTGCCAACGATCAGCTCGATCAGGGCGAATGGAAAGGCGCCCCGCGGATCGAGGATGACGCCACTGGAAAGCAGCAACGCCGACAGGCCAAAGCCGTTGATGGGATAGGCGTCGAGCCCGCTGCCGGCCAAAAAGACAAGCGTGTCGCGAACAAAGGCGCCGGCATTCCAAACCACAAATGGCGCGACGACGGCCACCCCGACAATGGCCGCCACGCCCGCCGCCCGGATCATCCCCCGAAAATCCGCGCCGCGCACCACGGCCCAGGTCGCGACGAGTGGCACCGCGAGCAGCGCGTGCTGCTTGGTCACTACCGCCAGCCCGAGCAGCAGGCCCATTAGCAGGTAGCGCCGGCGGTCGGCGGCCAGCAGCGCCGCCAGGACCAGCGCCAGCATGGGCAGGTCGTTGTCGCCGAGGACCGCTACCAGCGAGTGGCCGGGGATGAGGAAGAAGGCGGTGGCTGCCAGACGGCCGGGCAAACCGGGGAAGAGTCGCAACAGCAACCACCCGGTAGCGCCGGCGGCGAGCAGCAGGAAGACCCGCTCGTCCCACCAGCCAAGCGGCCGGGCCGCAAGCTGCAGCGGCAGGGGCCAGAGGAATTGGCCCGGCCAGGTGACCAGGTGATGCAGAGCCGGGCTGGCAAAGGTTTCGCCCCAGGGAGCCGCGCTAAGCCCCGCCGCCGCATAGTCGGCGCCGTACGGATCGATCCCGCGCAGCAGGAAGTCACCGGCCAGCTGGGTCTGGTAGGCGCCATCACCGATCAGCGCCGTTGGGGAGGGGACGGTGTGCCAGCGGATGATCGCGCCGACGATTGGGACCGCGTACAGGGAGCCGATCACCAGCGCCGAGCCGATCGCGCGCAGCTGACCGCGGAAAAGAGCCGCCCCCACCGCCAGCGCCGTCGCGCCAAGCCACAGCGCGATCAGCCCGGCCGGCCACGACCAGGTCTGCGCGATCCGCAAATCGATCGCCGCCGAGGGAATGGCGAGGCCCAAAAGCAGGATGGGCTCGGCGTGGCGGTAGACGACACGGGTGGCAGGACGACGCGCGGGGACGCTCGCGACCGAGGCCACGCCGGTACAACGAAACCCCGGGGCGATCCTCTCCGGGCCTGCTAGCCTGATACCGCCAACATCAAGATCGGGAGGGTACATGAGCCGTCGACTCGAACCGCAGGACCTGTACGCCATCCAGCTCGTGGAAGATCCGCAGATCACGCCCGACGGGGAGCGGATCGCCTACGTCAAGGCGGAGATCGATCGGAACACCTATGAATATCACCGAAGCATCTGGGTGACCTCGGCGAGCGGAACACCGGGGCGCCGTTTCAGCGCCGGCGACAACGACACGACGCCCCGCTGGTCGCCCGATGGCCAGTCGCTGGCCTTCCTTCGGGGGGCCGCCGGCGAAGTCAAACCGAAGAACGAGCACGAGCGCGGCCGTGGCGTCGGGAAACCGCAGCTGTGGGTGCTTCCGGCCGACGGTGGCGAGGCGCGTCAGGTGACCTGGGCAAGGTACGGCGTTGGCGACCCGGAATGGTCGCCCGATGGCGCCTCCATCGTCTATTCGGCGGAGGTCGGCGAACCCGACGACCGCGAGGCTGAGGACGCCACCCTGCACGACAAGCGGGTGCCCGCGGTCAGGACGATCGACCGGCTCTGGAATCGCTTCGACGGCAAGGGCTGGATCTACGAACGCCGGTCACATCTCTTTCG
>VBEN01000162.1 GCA_005881175.1 Chloroflexota bacterium | reverse complement strand
CAGCAGCGACGCGCCGAGCAGAATGATCGCCGCCGGGATCAGCCACGAGATCTGACCACCGAACTGGCTGTTAAAGAGGCGATTCCAGCCGGTCAATCCCCAACGTGAGCCTAGGGCGCCGAAGCCGCCGACACTTCCCGACTCGTTGCCCGTCAGCCGGCCGAAACCGTTGTATCCGAAGATCAAGCTGATCAGGTCGTTGTTCTGCGAGCCGCCGATGTAGGGTCGCGATGCGCTCGGCATCAGCTCGACCGCGGCGACCCACCAGCCCGAGCTCACGATCACGGCGACCGCGGCGGCGAACACCTGGCCGATGCGGCGGCCGATCGACGGCGGACCGGCGATGAGATAAACGCCGGCCAGGACCGGGATGATGATGAAGGCCTGCAGTTCCTTGGCCAGGAATCCGAACCCAATTAGCGCGCCGGCCAGCACCAGCCAGCGCGTCCGGCCATTTTCGATGGCGCGGAGCGTCGCGTAGGTGGCGGCGGTAATGAGCAGCACCAGCAATGCATCGGGGTTGTTGAATCGGAACATCAGGCCGGCAACCGGGGTCAGCGCGACGACCACGCCGGCGAGGAGTCCAGCAGCCGGTCCAAAGTAGCGGCGGACGGCGAGATACACAATCGCAACCGTCGCGACGCCTTCCAGTGCCTGCGGCGCGAGCACGCTCCAGGCGTTGAAGCCGAAAAGGCGGGCCGAGATCTCCATGACCCAGAGGGCGGCGGGCGCCTTATCGACGGTGATGAAGTTGGATGCGTCGAGCGATCCGAAGAAGAAGGCGGCCCAGCTCTTGGTTCCTGCCAGGACGGCGGCGGAGTAGTAGGCGTTGGCCCAGCCGGATGCCGCCAGGTTCCAGAGGTAGAGCAGCGCCGTGGTCACAAGCAGGCCGATCAGGGCGGGCCGAACCCAGGGCTGATCCTTCGCCTGGCCGCGCACGAGTGAGTAGGCCGCGTGCCGAATCCGTGGTGAAGCCGAAGCCTGTCGATTTCTCGGGAATGTCTGCGTGTTTTCCATGCCGACATCAAGACTGCACTCGAGAAGCTTGCAAAACAGTGACAGACGGTTTGAATGGACCAGGCAGCGCTCCGCCCGGGTGAATCTACGAGCTTCGCCGGGGACCGGTTGGCTTCGTTCCGATTAGTTTGCGGTCCGGACTGGCAAGCGTCGCCGGCCTGGCCGGCGGGCCGGAGCCATATACAGCTCAGCCCACTCGCCGAGCTTCAGCAGCCCAGGGCCCAGGGCCCGGCCTTTTTCGGTTAGTCGATATGTGACCCGTAGCGGCGGCCCGGGAATAACCTCGCGCTCGATGATGCCGGCTTCGGTTAGCTCGGCGAGCCGGTCGGACAGCATCCGTTCGCTAATCCCGGGGATCGTGCGCGCCAGAACCGCAAAATGAGCCGGCCCCTGGAGCAGAAGACCGAGGATGACGCCAGACCAGCGCTTTCCGAGGAGCGTGAAGGCCCGCGTGAGCCGTTCATCACATGCTCGGGCCTGCTGGTTTGGCTTCCTGGCCACCTTGCTACTCTAGCTGCCTTATGGTGATTACCATAGCAACTTGCAAAAAGTAAGCTGCTAGGAGTAGGTTGCTTTGTGAACCCGATTTTGAGGAGGCATGCCGATGGGAACCTGGAAATTCGATCCGCTTCATACCCAAGTTGAGTTCTCGGCCAAGCATCTGGGCATGATGACCGTCCGCGGTCACTTCGCCGAGCTGACGGCAACGGGAGAGCTCTATCCCGATCAGCCCGAACGGTCGAAGGTCGAGGTGACGATCAACACCGCCAGCATTCGGACGCACAATGAGCAGCGCGACAATGACTTGCGGGCGTCGACCTTCCTGGAGGTCGAGAAGTATCCAACCATCACCTTCAAGAGCACCAAGATCGAACCCAAAAGCGCTGATCGGGGGACGATGATCGGCGACCTCACCATCAAAGGCGTGACTCATCCAGTGACCCTCAACGTGGTGAAGTATGGTGAATTCAATGATCCCGGGATGGGTCACCGTATTGGCTATGCCGCGGAAACCAAGATCAATCGCAAGGACTTCGGTATGCAGTTCGACATGATGCTGGACGGCAAATTCATCGTCAGCAATGAGATTCAGATCAATATCGAAGGCGAACTGGTTGAGGCGAAGGAAAAGGAACCGGCTGGCACGACCTCATCCAGCTCATCGAGTCGCGCCGACCAAAAATGAGTTAGGGGGCCGACAGCAACCGCGTCGGTTTAGCGCCTAGACTTACCGTTCGCTAGGACCGCGCTCCGCGAAGGAAGGTGCGCACCTCCGCATTGAACCGCTCCGGCGCCTCAAGGTTGCTCAGGTGACCTGCTCCGGGAATGACGACCAGCTCTGACCTGGGGATCTGCGCATGGAGCGCCTGGCCCACGCTGATTGGTGAGCGAACATCCTTGTCGCCATACAGGAGCAGGGTTGGGACCGCGATGAGGCGAAGAACATCGCGAAGATCCGCCTCGGCGAGCGCCCGCACCATCGGCTTCATCCCTGACGGATGGAAGTCGGACATGATCCTGGCATTCTCGGCGAGCACCGACTCGGGAGCCAGGGCGCTGAGGAGCCCCGGGCTGTTATATTTCGCCACCACCTGCTCAACCGGGAGCTCGAGATCAGGAATGGTTTGGCGAAGACGTTCCTCGACGACGTTGGCCGGCAGAGAGCCGCTCCACCCCGCATAGGCCGCCGCTAATACCAGCGTCCTGGGAAGCAGGGGACTCTGGCGGTAAAGCTCTAAGGCAAGCGTGGAACCGAAAGATAGCCCGAGCACATGAGGCCGTTCCAGGCCGAGAGCGTCAATGAAGCCTCTAAGACTCCGGGCGTAGTCGGGCATACGGAATCCCTCAGGCGGATCCGAAGACTGGCCGCAGCCCGGGGTATCCCAGGCGACCACCTCGAATTCGTCAGAGAAACCCTCGAGCTGTGGGCGCCACACCCTCGTGTCGCCAAAGAATCCATGCAGGAGAACAAGCGCTTGACCCTGGCCGCCGCGCTCATACGCGATCCGGAGCCCCTCGATCTCGATATGCTCCATGCGCTCCTCGATCGCAATCGGTGACCGGGAATAGACCAAGCGGACCGGCCGGGGGCCGATCCGCTGGTCTAGAGCTCGCTACTTCTTGGCGTAGGTAGCCGCGCCCTTGAAGTCCAGCATGATGACGGGTTCGCCGCCCACCACCCAGGCATCGTGTCCGGCCGGAGTGAAGATGGCGTCGCCCGGACCAGCCTCGTCCTCACTGCCATCCTCGAGCTTCGTCTTCAGCCGGCCGGAAACAACATAGCCGACATGGGTCTGCTGACACCAGTCGGTGCCGACCAGTGGCTTCACCGACTCAGACCAGCGCCAGCCAGGCTGCAGCTCGAACCTGCCGACTACGGCCTCCCCAACCGTGGCGATGTCGATCTTGCCCTTGTCGAATTTGCGCGTTTCATCGGGTGTCTTCATGTTCTTACGGACGATTTGCTTGCGGGTCGCGGTCCCTTCGGCCATGTTCAACCTCCTCTACAAAAAACGGTAGCGGGCCCTGGGCCTCATCGTGGCTAACCTTACGGCAAACTCACTCCAACTGCCACCTCTCCACATCGAT
>VBEN01000161.1 GCA_005881175.1 Chloroflexota bacterium | reverse complement strand
GTTCCGTAGTCCGCTTGGAGCAAGCCGTCATGGAGTTCGGTCCATTCGATATCACTTCTCAACAGCTGGTAGGGCAGCGTGTAGTAGCCCCAAAATGCATAGCCTAGGAAGTACACGAGATTCAGCCGGTCCCATTTCGTGCTGATGCTGGCATTCTGGAGATGCTCTCGGGCATCAGCGCGCTGCTCCAGGACCTTGCCACTGGGCGCCACGATCATCACGCTGAAACCGTCGAGAACCCCGGTGTCACCGGAATCGTCAACCGGATCGATGACGGTGTGAGGACGGCGAACGTCAACGGTGATCTTTGCGTGAGGCGGGATGCTGGCCCCCTTCAGCTGAAATAGGAGGCCGCCCACGGTTACGGTGCTCTCGACCGTCGTCGCATCTCTCCACACGGCCTCACCACCGTATGCCTTGACCGCCCGAGCTGCCGTCGGCGAGAGCGCA
>VBEN01000013.1 GCA_005881175.1 Chloroflexota bacterium | reverse complement strand
TGATGTATTTCGCGATTCCCCTCTTCCAATCGATGCAAAAGAAGATCGACCGGATCACCGAGGTGCTTCGCGAGCAAATCACCGGAGTTCGCGTCATCCGCGCTTTCAACCGCACCCCCTACGAGCGCGACCGCTTCGAGGCGGCCAACGCTGACCTGACCGCGACGGCGCTGCGCGTCAACCGCATCTTCGCCGCCGCGCTTCCCTCGCTGCTGGCGATCATGAACCTCTCCAGCGTCGCCGTCGTCTGGTTCGGCGGTCATCTGATCGACAGCGGCCAGATGCCGGTCGGCAACCTGATCGCCTTTCTCGCGTACATCCTGCAGATCATGTTCGCCGTGATGATGGCGCTCATGATGGTGATCTTCCTCCCGCGCGCCGCCGCCAGTGCCGTGCGGCTCGAAGCCGTGCTGCAGACGCAACCCGCGATCCGAGATCCGGAGCGGCCGATCGAACCCGCGGCCAAGACGGGCGCGGTCCAATTCCGCGACGTCACCTTCGGCTATCCCGGAGGGGAGAAGCCGGTGCTGCACGGGCTGTCATTCCAACTTCGACCGGGAGCGACCACGGCGATCATCGGCGGCACGGGCTCGGGCAAGACCACGCTGGTGAACTTGATCCCCCGGTTCTTCGACGTGACGGAGGGCGCGGTCCGCGTCAACGACGTCGACGTCCGCGAGCAGCCGCTCGAAACCCTCTGGAGTTCGATCGGGCTGGTGCCCCAGCAGGCCTACCTCTTCCGGGGCACGATCGCCGACAACCTGCGGTTCGGCAAGGATGACGCCACGGAGGACGAGCTGTGGCACGCACTTGAGGTGGCCCAGGCACGCGACTTCGTCGCCGCGATGCCGGAGAAACTCGAGGCGCCGGTGGACCAGGGTGGCACCAACCTTTCCGGAGGCCAGCGTCAGCGTCTCGCCATTGCCCGGGCCCTCGTCAAGCGACCGCGCCTCTACCTGTTCGACGATTGCTTCTCGGCACTCGATGCCGGCACCGATGCCCGGCTGCGCTCAGCGCTGAAGCCCGAAGCGCGTGACGCCGCGGTCGTGATCGTGGCGCAGCGGGTCAGCACCATCCTCGCCGCCGACCAGATCATTGTCCTCGACGCGGGGCGGATTGTCGGCGTCGGCACCCATCAAGCGCTGATGTCGACCACCGAGGCCTACCGCGAGATCGTCGCCTCGCAGCTGGGAGAGGAGGCCGTCGCATGATGGCTCGCAACATGGGCGGGCGGCCGCCGGCGCGCGGGCCCATGGGCGGCGGCGGGTTCGGGGGGATGCTGCCACCGCAAAAGACCAAAGACCTGGGCAAGACGCTGCGTCGGCTGCTGGCGCGACTCCGCCCGGAGCGGACGCGCATCATCATCTCCGCCATCCTGGCGCTGGGCAGCGTGGCCGGCACCGTGATCGGACCGAAGATCATCGGCAACGCGACCAACGTCATCTTCGACGGCGTCATCGGCAAGAGCCTGCCCGCTGGCATCACGAAGGCACAGGCGGTCGCCGGCCTCCGGGCGCAAGGCCACGGCCAGATCGCCGACCTGGTGTCGGGGGCCAACGTGGTGCCGGGGAAAGGCATCGACTTTACGCAGCTCGGTGAGATCCTCGCCGTGGCCGCGCTCGTCTATCTGTTGGCTTCCGGGCTCACCTGGTTGCTCTCCTACATCATGGCCGGCGTGGCGCAGCGCACGGTCTATGGCTTGCGCCGGGATGCCGACGCCAAACTGGCTCGCCTTCCACTGAAGTATTTCGACAGCCACGCCCACGGTGACATGCTCAGCCGGGTCACCAACGACATCGACAACATCACGACCACACTGCAGCAGGGCATGAGCCAATTCATCACTTCGACATTGACCATTGTGGGCGTGCTGGCGGTCATGGTCTGGATCAGTCCGTTGCTCGCCGCGGTCGCGTTGGTCACCGTTCCGCTCTCGATCGTCGTCACGTTGATGGTCGCCCGCCGGTCGCAGAAGCATTTCGCGGCGCAGTGGGCGCGCACCGGTACGCTCAACGGCCAGGTGGAGCAGGTGCATACCGGACACGCGCTGGTGCAGGTCTTCGGCCGCCGCAAGAAAGCGATCGAGGAGTTCACCGAGCAGAACGAGGGGCTCTACGAGGCGAGCTTTCGCGCGCAGTTTCTGAGCGGCATCATCATGCCGGCGATGGCGTTCCTAGGCAACGTGAACTATGTTGTGATCGCCGCCGTCGGCGGCTACCGGGTGGCGACCGGTGCGATCACGTTGGGCGACGTGCAGGCCTTCATCCAGTACTCGCGCCAGTTCACCATGCCGATCACCCAGCTCGCCGGCCAGTTGAACCTGCTGCAGTCCGGCCTCGCCTCGGCCGAGCGCGTCTTCGAGTTTCTCGACGCCGAGGAGGAGGTTCCGGATCAGGCACGCGCTGAACTCCCTGACCCGCAAGGCGACGTCGCGCTGGAGCACGTCTCATTCCGTTACGAACCCGAGAAGCCACTCATCAGCGACTTCAACCTCGAGGTGCGACCGGGGCAGACGATTGCGATCGTCGGGCCCACTGGAGCGGGCAAGACCACGATCGTGAACTTGCTGATGCGCTTCTACGACATCGACGAGGGCCGCATCTGCCTCGATGGGATCAACACCCGCGACCTCCGGCGAGACGACGTGCGGCGCGTATTCGGCATGGTGTTGCAGGATACCTGGCTGTTCACCGGCACGATCCGCGACAACATCGGTTACGGCAAGGTCGGGGCGACCAACGAGGAGATCGTCGCCGCTGCGCAGGCCGCCTACGTCGACCCGTTCGTCCGGACGCTACCGGAGGGGTACGACACCGTGCTGACGGATGATGCCTCCAACATCTCGGCCGGCCAGAAACAGCTGCTGACCATCGCCCGCGCCTTTCTCGCCGATCCGACCGTGCTCATCCTCGACGAGGCGACCAGCAGCGTTGACACCCGAACCGAGGTCCTGATCCAGCATGCGATGGCGCGGCTGCGGCAGGGGCGGACCGGGTTCGTCATTGCACACCGGCTGTCGACAATTCGAAATGCGGACAGCATCGTGGTTATGGACCAGGGTCGCATCGTCGAGCAGGGGAGCCATGCCGAGCTGCTCCGCCGGGGCGGTTTCTACTCCACGCTCTACAACAGCCAGTTCAGCGACGTCCTAGAAGAGCAGGCCAGCTAGGCGAGGCAGGACCACGCCGTGGGAGAATGGAGCCGACGAGCTTACGGACCGGGAGGGGACGCGGATGGCAGTCATGACGCCGAGGCATCGCCGCTGGTTCGCCGCGCTGGGTGGATCGATCGTCATCGGCGCCCTCTTTGCATGGCTGCCGCTGGAAGTGTCGGCGGCTGATCTTCGGCAGGGTCCCAGCGTCACGGTCGGCACCGGCCAAACCGTCAACGACGACATCTATGCGGCGGGTGGCACGATCAGCATCGACGGAAACGTCAACGGGAGCGTGATCGCGGCCGGCGGGACGATCACCGTCTCCGGCACCGTCAGCCGTGACGTCATGATTGCCGGCGGCACGATCAACGTCAGCGGGAAGGTGGGCGGCAGCATCCGGGCGGCGGGCGGCAACCTCACTCTCAACGCACCCGTCGAGCAGGACGTCGTCGTGACCGGCGGGACCGTCAACATCGGATCAGGCGGGACCATCGGGCGCGACCTCGTGATCGCGGGCGGAATGGCCACCGTGTCGGCGCCGGTCGCTCGCCGGGTGACCATGGCCGCCGGCGATCTGACCCTGCGCGGTCGGGTCGGTGGCGATGTGCGTGGCCGCGTCGACCGCCTGCGCCTCGACGGCGCCCAGATCGGTGGCAACCTCGACTACACCAGCGATAACTCGGTAGTAGTTGCCAACGGGGCCAGCGTGGCCGGGACCACCACCCGCAATACGCCAACCGACCGCGGCACCCGGGGCGTGGCCGATGGGTTCCTGGGCTGGCTGCGCGGGCTGATCGGGATCTTCGTGCTTGGTGTCCTGCTGCTCTTGCTGCTGCCTCGGTTCAGCACCCGGAGCATCGACACCTTGCGGGCCGAGCCGTGGGCCAGCCTGGGAATTGGTGCGGCCATCCTCGTCGCCACCCCGATCGTCGCACTGATCGTGTTCATTGTCGGCTTGCTGATCGGCGGCTGGTGGCTCGGCCTCCTGCTGATCCCGCTCTGGATCCTGGCGCTGGCCGTCGGCTACGTCGTGTCCGGTTTCCTGCTGGGCCGTCTGATCTTCGCCCGGCTCGGCTGGGGCCGATACCACGATGTCCTGGCGCTGCTTGCTGGCCTCTTCGTGCTGACCGTGGTGGGACTGGTTCCCCTGCTCGGCTGGCTGGTCAGCCTCGCGGCGTTCGTCGCCGGTGCCGGTGCGGTGGCGCTCGTGATCAGCCGGCGGGCACAGATGCGTCCCGCGGCGGCGTAGTTTCGGCTCCGGCTCGGCTTACGACGCGGCTGGCCGCGGGAGGACGCCGAGCAGCTCGAATCCGTAATCGAGCACCTTCGGCATCTCTGCGTACGCGGTACCGTTTGGCGCCCCCAGCATGACCGCCAGCAACCGGTGACCGCCGCGGCTCGATGTCGTGATCAAGCAGCCCAGCGCCGCCTCTGTCCAACCGGTTTTCAATCCGTACGCGCCGGGATAGCTGCGCAGCAACTTATTGATGTTGACGAGTGCGAAGGCTTTGTGCGTGCTGGTCGCGGGAATGGTCAGGGCCGGCGTTGCCGCGATCGCGACCAGCGCGGGATAGTGCGACTCGAGATAAACGGCCGCCAGCGCCAGGTCATAGGCCGAGGAGTAGTGGCCGGCGGCATCAAGCCCGCTGGGGTTTTCGAAATGCGTGCCGCGTAAGCCGAGCCGGGCCGCCTTGGTGTTCATGGCGGCGATGAAGCTTGACCGAGACGTGACCGCGGAGGCGAGCGTTTCGGCGGCGTCGTTGCCGGAGTTGAGGAAGACGCCATCGAGGAGCTCTCGCACGGTGAGCCGCTCGCCGGCTGTCAGGCCCATGAAGGTGGAGTCGGCCGGCAGCTGGCTGATCGACGCCGGAACTGTGACGGTGGTGTTCATCCCGATCAGGTCGACGGCGACCATGGCGGTGAAGATCTTAGTGAGGCTTGCCGGTGCCCGCGCGGCCCGGGCATTGGATTGCCAGAGAAAGCGGCCGGTGTCGAGGTTGACCAGCGTCACCTCCTGGGCGGCGATGACCGGCACCGGGAGCGGCCGCAACGTGGCAGCGGGCCGCGGCATCCTCGTCGGCAGCGGTTTAACCGTCCCTGCCGGCGACGGCATGGGTGTGGGCGTGGAGACGGGCACGCGATCCGGCCGAGGCCCCAGCATGACCTCGGGTATCGCGGTCAGGCCCGTCGGCGGCTCGCTCGCACTCGCCTGGTAGCGCGGAGCAGCCGAGCCCAGCCCGCTGCTGAGCGCGCCAATCGCGACCAGGACCGCCGTCAGGTGAAGAACGGATCGTCGCATTGCAGGTCAGGCAGCCTACCGCAGGCTGCGCTGGAAAGCAAGACCCGGTCCCTACAATGTTGCTCGCGCCGGGATGACGGAATAGGTAGACGTTGGCGACTTAAAATCGCCTGCCCGTAAGGGCGTGTGGGTTCGAGTCCCGCTCCCGGCACCAGCCTCGGGACGGCGGTAGTATGGCCTCCATGCTCCGGACGCCCGAAGTCATCCTTGGGATCATCGTCATCGCCTACATCCTCAACGATGTCTTTCAAAGCGTGGTCGTCCCCCGGTCCACCCCGGCCCGCTATCGCCTCACCCGTTGGGTGGTGCGCCCTGGCTGGCGCATCTGGCGGACGATCGCATTGCGGGCACGCTCGTCGGCGCAACGAGAGCGAGTCCTCGGTGTCTTTGCCCCGCTGGTGGTGGTGGTGTTGCTGGTCCTCTGGCTGAGCGGCCTCGTCCTGGGCTTCGGCTTGATCTTCTATGGGCTGCGGGCACAGCTGCACCCGCTCGTGCAGGACTTCCCCACGGCGCTGTATTTTGGCGGCACCTCGGTGCTGACCATCGGGTTCGGCGACTTTGTGGCGACGTCAGGACTGGCTCGGCTGCTGGCCTTAATCGCCGGTGGCACCGGCCTTGGCACGATCGCCCTGGCCATCAGCTTCCTGTTTTCGCTCTATGGATCCTTTCAGCGCCGAGAGATCCTGATCGTCACGCTCGACGCCCGCGCCGGCGCGCCGCCGTCCGGCGTCAACTTGCTCGAGACCACGGCGAAGCTTGGTATGGCCGAGGATCTGCCACGTCTGTTCGCCGAGTGGGAAAAATGGGCAGCCGAAGTGCTCGACAGCCATCTGGCGTACCCGGTTCTTGCCTACTTCCGGTCCTCTCACGACAACGAGTCGTGGGTCAGTGCGCTGGGCGCCGTGCTCGACGCGACCACCCTCATCCTGACAACCGTCGTGGATGGCCCTCGTGGCCCTGCCAAGATGACGTTCGCGATGGGTACGCACCTGGTCGAAGATCTGAGCCGGTTCTTCCGAATCGCTAAAGACCACGATCCCGGCGTCGAGCGGTACGAGTTTGATCAGGCGCGGGAACGCTTGGCCGCCGCCGGTTGGCAGTTGCTGGGAGCGGAAGAGTCGTGGGTCGCCTTCTCGCGGTTGCGAACCCAGTACGCGGTCCCCCTCAACAACATGGCGAAATGGTGGGCCGCGCCACCTACCCAGTGGATCGGCGATCGCTCCCTCGTGCGTTTTCCGCTCCAGCGACACCAGGAAGTCCCGGCCCGCGCCGCCTCGCGCTAACCGCCAACCGGCAGGGTGTGGTCAGGCGGCGAGAAACGCGTGCGGCGGATTCCCGCTGAGCCGAAGATAAAACGCCGTGGCCAGCGCGTATGGCAATAACAGCCGAACTTCGAAGTCGGGCGGCCGCCGGGCGATGCCTGCGAACAGGTCGGGCAACAGCCGACGCTCCATGGCCTCGGAGATCCGCTGAATGGTGAAGGCGTCCGATGCCCGTATCCGAGCGCTGGCACCGTCCCACATCGTCTTGCCGTCTTCGAGCTGACGCCATTCTGCCAGTAGCACCCCCTGGGTGGCGCTGAGCGCCAGGGCCTGGTTCAGCCGGTTCTGACCCTCGGGCAGCAGTTCGATGCCGTGCGTCCGCGCCAGGTCCAGGCTTTTGCGGACGGCGGCCTCGACATGTGGCCACGACTCGGCATCGGCGGCCGCGTGCGGCAGCAGGTCCGGCGCTTCGATGATGCGTTTGGTCCGACCCAGCGCAAGGCCGTCGAGCTGACTGCGAAGGCCCGCGTTCAGTTGCAGGTGGGCGAGCGGTGGCGTCCGGGAGGCGAAGAGCTCGACCATCGGCTCGGCGAAGGCGATCACCGGGTCTTCAGCCGGCGTCGGGAGTTCGCGATGCTGAACGGCCGGCCGCCACATGGGCCCACGCGGACCCTTCTTGCGGATCGCGAACAGACCGGCCTGGTGACGGCCGGCCAGCACCGCCGCCGTCACGCCGACCACCAGGACCAGGACCGTCGTCGGGACGCCAAAGCGCAGCAAGGCCGCGATGGAGAGCACGAGGGTGGCACCGAGAATCACCGGACGACGGATGAGGCGGGACATGCCTCCAGGTACAACGCGCAGCGCTCCGATCCCTGCCGCGGGCGGCGGGTTAGTTCAGGTTGCGGAAGAGCGTGGCGATCCCCTGACCGCCGCCGATGCACATCGTGACGATGCCCCACTCGGCCTGCCGGCGCTTGAGTTCGTACGCCAGTTTGACCGTCAGGATGGCGCCGGTGGCGCCCACCGGATGGCCGAGCGCGATGGCGCCGCCGTTCGGATTGACCTTCTCGGGATCGATCTCCAGCTCGCGGATCACGGCCACGGCCTGCGCCGCGAACGCCTCGTTCAATTCCATGAGGTCGATGTCGTTGATCGTCATGCCCGCCTTCTTCAGAAGGTTCTGGACGGCAAAGATGGGAGCGACGCCCATGATTTCGGGAGCGATGCCCGCCACCGCGTCGGCCACCCACTCGAGTTGGGGCGTGACACCGAGCTCCTGCGCCCGGGCGCTCGTCATCACGACCAACGCCGCCCCGGCGTCGTTGATGCCCGAGGAGTTGCCCGCCGTCACGCTGCCGCCATCTCGAAACGCCGGCTTGAGCCGGGCGAGCGACTCAGCCGTGGTTCCCGGTCGCGGGTGCTCGTCCAGGTCGGCGACCAGCGGGTCACCCTTGCGCTGTGGAATGCTGACCGGCACGATCTGATCTTTGAAGCGGCCCTCGGCGATGGCGACTGCCGCCCGGCGCTGGCTCTCCGCAGCGAATTTGTCCTGCGCCTCCCGCGAGACGCCGTAGCGGTCGGCGACCTTCTCGGCGGTGGCGCCCATCTGGTAGCGGCCGAATGGATCGGTGACCAACGACAGGGTGCCGTCGATCAGTTGCGCTTCGCCGAGGCGCCACCCCACCTGGGAGCGGGGCAGCATATACGGCTGGATCGACATGTTCTCGTTGCCGCCGGCAACGACGACCTGCGCTTCTCCGGTGCGCAGCTCCTGGACGGCGCTGTTGATGGCCTGCAATCCCGATCCGCACAGCCGGTTGACGTTGAACGCGGTTGTGGTCTCAGGAAGTCCGGCCTTCAGTGTCGCCAGGCGGGCGTTGAAGGCATCCTCGCCGACCTGGCCGACGCAGCCGAGGATGACCTCGTCCACGACCGCCGGCGAAATTCCGGCCCGGTCGACGGCCGCCCGGATCGCGTTGGCGCCCAGGTCGGAGGTCGGGGTGTCCTTGAATGCGCCGGCAAACTTGCCGATGGCCGTGCGAACGCCCCCGGCGACAACGATGCCCCCTCCGTTCAGCGCCACGGCGTCATTTTAGCCGTGACGTCGGATGACTAAACCCCCGGACTCGGTGCGCTTCCGCTTCCCGTCCCGGCCGATCCCCCGTAGGCGGTCCCGCCGCCCGAATCGCTCCCCCGCTTGGTGATCCGCTGCGCTTGCTGCTGGGCCTTTGAAATCCCGCGCTCGACCTGCGGCCGCGCTGTGTCCACGACGCCCTGCGCCTGGTCGAGGACCGGCTGCATCTGGCCGCGGACCTGATCAAGGCGCTCCGACAGGTCCGCGCGCATATCCCGGCCGGGCTTCGGAGCATAGAGCAGCGCGACGGCGCCGCCGATGATCATGCCGTGCACCACGCCTCTCAAATATCCCATCGTGTCCTCCTTAGTGGCGGCCCCACCTGACCCTGCTCGATCAGGCCCGCGGGACTGCCCGCGTGGCGCCTATCTTACCACTCCAGCCGGAGATCTTGATATCGGCGATATCACGATATGTGGCCGGACCAGGTGCGCGCCGAGCACCACCGCCCGCACCGCGAGGTCGATCGCGGCGCGCAGCAGCACTGCGCTCACGCAGCAGAAGCTGTAGAGGAAGACCTCCGGGATACGCGCGCGTAAGAAGGGCACACCGAGGGCCAGACCGGCAATCAGGATGCCGGCGGTACACAGCGACGCACCCAGCTCCACGGTGCGGGCCTGCAACCATGCGGTGGCACTCATCTGCAGGAAATGATATAGGACTAGTGTCAAATGTCAAAGCAAAGCGGTGGGTATCGGATCATGTGGGCATCGCTCTGATCGACGCCGGGCTGCGGCGGCGAATCGGCCGCGCGCGGGTCGGCCACTTCGCGACCTCAGACGGAAGGGAAGCGGCCCTGGTGCCGGTCTGTTTCGTGCTGCTGGGCGACACGGTGTACCACGCCATCGACGCCAAGCCGAAGTCCGCGGCGCCCGACAACCTGCGGCGCGTGCGCAATGTACGCGCCAACCCGTCGGCGGCCTTGCTGGTCGATCACTACGACGAGGACTGGGGCCGGCTCTGGTACGTGCTCTTACGCGGCCATGCAGGTGTGCTCGATCACGGCGCTGAGCAGCAGCGCGCCATTGCCGCGCTCAAACGGAAATACGTGCAGTATCGGACGACCCTGCCGCTGGCTCGCGACGCGCTGGTCATCGCGCTAGCGGTGCGGCGGATATCGCATTGGCGACCCAGCTCATCCGGCCGTCGCCCCGCAGACCGGCGGGTTCCACCGGCATGAAGGTGCGGATGGAGACGATGTCCGATCCCGATTCCGCATAGCGGGCGGCCAGACTGACGCTGTCACCAAACCAGGGGTCGTTGATCAGGATCCCCGCCTCGGCCGTGTAGCCGGTAAGAAGGATGAAATGCTGATTGCCAGCCAGGTGCACCTCGGCAACCACCGGGCGGCCCGCATCGAGCTCGGCTTCGATAACCCCGAGGTCGGGCCCGAACCAGCCGGAGAACGTCACCCGGCCAGCCGAGTAGGTGGTCACCGCGTTCCAGATCAGCATGTCGTCGAAGGCGTAGCCGCCGTTGGCCGTGAGCCAGGCGTTGAAGGTGCCAGGATCGACGTTGATGCCGTAGTAGCGCAGCATCATCGTGACCGCCGCGATGGCGCAGCCAGCGGAGCCGATCGTCTCCGTCGGGGAGCTGCCGAGCCGCGCCCCGGCCCAGGCGCCGTCCTGCTGGCTCACGGGACCGATTTCAATCGCGTCCTCTGCCGATGCGCCGAGCGGGTTGGACAGCGCGATCGTGACCGCGATGGCGCCGGCCACGATTGCTGGGCGCAACCCGGTGAGGAGGCGGGGGAATTTCACAGGCAGAGAACCTTTTGATGACCGACGGACAAGCGCGGCCCATCTTGGGGTGCGCGCGGGACGCAAGCAAACGGGCGCGGTGACCCAAGGTGGCAAAGCGGTCTAGTCCCAAATCGTTGGGCCGGGCGTGGGCGGTAAAAGCTGGCCAGCGCCGGGCTTGTCCGGGCGGATGTAACGCTTTTTGGACGCTAGGCGCCATCGGTATTCAGGCCGCGTAAAGGGTCAAAGAAGACCGGTGCGCGAAGCACCCACCGGGCGTGGGGGGTTTTCGGTCGGGCGTACTACGCGGCCTGCTTCTGCCGGCCGGCCTGCCGCGCCCTGGCACGTTCGATACGCTTTTCTTTTGCGACGCGCCCGCGTCGGACGTGCGGTTTCATCGCCGGTACAACTGTGGAAGCGGTCACCGCTTGCAGGGCGCAGCGGCTGCGGATCAATTCGCGGCCCGATTGTGATCGTGGCGTCGCTGGGGTCCAATTGAATTAGGGGTTGTTAAGATGGCTGCCAAATGAGTGACCCGCGCCCCATCGGCGTGTTCGACTCGGGCGTGGGCGGCCTCACCGTTCTCCGTGAGCTCCAACGTCAGCTGCCCAACGAGTCCACCATCTACTTCGCTGACCTCGGCCACTTCCCCTATGGCCCGCGCTACCAGGCGCAGGTCCGGCATTTCGCCCTGAACATCATTCGGTTTCTCGAAAAGCTCGACGTCAAGCTCGTGGTCATCGCGTGCAACACAGCGACGGCCGCCGCCCTCAACACCGCCCGGGAGGTCTTCGACATCCCGATCATCGGTGTCATCACGCCGGGAGCTGAGGCGGCGGTTCAAGCCACGCGCAACAAACGGATCGGTGTGATCTCAACCGAAGGCACGCTGCAAAGCCAGGAGTATCTCCATGCCATCCGCGAGGCCAACCCGACCATTGGCGTCCTGCCGAAGGCCGCGCCTGAGCTGGTTGATCTCGTGGAGGCCGGCAAGTCGGATGCGGCGGAAACCGAGGCCGTGCTGCGGGGGGCGCTCCAGGACATCCTGCGGTACCAGGCCGACACGCTGATCCTGGGTTGCACGCACTATCCGCTGCTGAGACCGCTAATTCGAAAGATCGCGGGCGACAGCATGACAGTGGTCGATTCCGCCGAGACGACCGCCGCCCGCGTCAAACGGGTCCTCGCCCGCAACGGCTTGGAGGCCGCGGACGCTGACGCGGCCCGGCACCAGATCTATGTCACCGGTTCGCCGGAGCGATTCACGGATGTGGCCCGCATCCTCTTCGGCCAGGCGCTGCCCCCCATCACGACCGTCCGCCTCGAGCTGGTTGAAGCGATGAGCGGACGGGAGGGAGCGGCGTGACGGCCACCATGACCGGCACGGATTTCATCACGCCCATCAAGGCCGAGCTGCAGGATTTCGAAGAGCGCCTGCATCAGACCGTCCGCGCCGATCTCGGGCCGGTGGCGGAGGCCATGGAGCAGATCCTGGATGCCGGCGGAAAACGGCTGCGGCCGTCGCTTGTTTTTCTGGCCGCCGGCCTTGGCCACCCCAGTCGAATGGACGACGTGCACCGGGCCGCCATGGCCATCGAGTTCATCCACAACGCCACCCTGATCCACGACGACCTGATCGACGGGGCCCCGACGCGGCGCGGGTTGCGCACGATCCATGAGTCCCTGGGGGCGAACCCCGCGATCATCATCGGCGACTACTACTTCGCCAAGGGCGCCAACCTGATGTCCCAGATCGGGAACACGAGCATCGACGCCCTGCTCTCGCAGACGGTGATGACGATTTGCTTTGGCGAGATGCTCCAGCTCACCAGCCAGCGGCGATACGACCAGACTCTCGATGAGTACTACGCGAAGATCGAGCGCAAGACCGCCGTGTTGCTCGGGGCATCGACCTTCTGCGGCGCCGTCCTGGGCGACCTGCCGGAGCCCGAGGTGCAGGCGATCCGCCGCTTCGGCCGGCTGCTCGGGATGTCGTTCCAGATCGCGGACGACGTCCTCGACTATCTCGCCTCCGAGGAGGAGGTGGGGAAGCCAGTAGGCAACGACCTGAAGCAAGGCACCGTGACACTTCCCCTGATGCTCGCCCGGCATGACCCCTCTCTTGATGGTCAGCTCGACGCCATCCTCGCCAGGCCGGCCCTGCAGGACGCCGATTATGCCGAGGTGGTCCGGATTGTGCGCGGTTCGCGCGGCATCGACGAGTCGTACGAGTACGCCAGGACCTTTGGCGAAAAGGCGCGGGCCGAGTTACAGGCCTTTGCGCCCTCAGCCCATCGCGATGCCCTCGAGTCGTTGACCTACTACGTGGTGGGCCGCCGGAACTAGCCCGCCCGAACCCAATGGCCACCTTTCGGCTGGCGACCCGAGGCAGCACGCTCGCCATGATCCAGGCGCGGCTTGCGGTCGAAGCCCTGGCTGGCCGATATCCTGAGCACGAATTCATCCTCGTGCCGCTCGCCACCCATGGCGACCGGCAGCCGAGGCTGCGCCTGGCCGACTCGCCGCGCGAGGGGGTGTTCGTCAAGGACCTCGAGCAGGCGCTGCTCGACGGGCGGGCGGAGCTGGCCGTGCATTCGGCGAAGGACCTTCCCACGTTGCCAACCCCAGGGCTGGTGCTGGCCGGCTTCCTCGAACGGGCCGACGCCCGCGACGTGCTGATCGCCCGGCCACCGTCCACGCTCGCTCAGCTGCCGCCTGGATCGCGGCTTGGCACCGGGAGTCCACGCCGGGCCGCCCAGATCGCGGCGATCCGGCCCGACCTTCGCGCGGTCGAGATCCGCGGCAACGTCGATACCCGGCTGCGCCGCCTCGCGGAGGGGGCCGTGGATGCGCTGATCCTGGCCGCCGCCGGACTCGAGCGGCTCGGCCGGCTCGGCGAGGCCCATGAGCTGCTGCCCTTTGAGGTCATGCTGCCAGCGCCCGGCCAGGGGGCGCTGGCCATCCAGGGAGTTGTGGGCACTGAGGCGGCCGAGCTGGCGGCCGGCATCGACCACCGCGACACCAGCCGTGCCGTCCGGGCCGAGCGCCTGCTGCTGCGCAGCCTTGGCGGCGGCTGCCTGTCGGCCGTCGGGGCGTACGCCGTCGTCGCCGGCGATGAGCTTGTTCTGGACGCCGTCGTCCTTGGCGATGGCGGAGGCCGGGTGCTCCGCGCCCGGGCGCGTGGCGTCGACGACGCTGAGGTGGTCCGCCAGGTGACGGCAACGCTCGACGCCGCCGGCTCCGTCCGGCTCCTGCGGCCGCCCGCCGCGGCAGGGCCGCTCACCGGATTGCGCGTCATGGTGACGCGTTCGGACGATCAGGCGGCCAGTCTTATCCGGGCTCTGGAAGCGGAGGGGGCGACCACCGTTGCCTGCCCGGTCATCGCGATCGAACCGATCGACGTGGGGGCCGGCCGGCTGGCAGCGCTCGATGGCTACGACTGGGTCGTGTTTACCAGCGCGAATGGCGTCGACCAGCTGTTGGCCCAGCTCCAGCGAGCCGATCGCGTTTTCCCGATACATATAAAGGTTGCGGCGATCGGGCCACAGACGGCCGCCCGCCTGCGAGATCGTGGCCTCGACCCCGCGCTCGTGCCCGCTCGCTTCATCGCCGAGGAGCTCGCCGACGCATTGGCCGCGGCGATGACCCCACATGCTCGAATCCTGCTGGCGCGGGCAGCCGGCGCCCGCGACGTCCTCCCCGACCGGCTGCGCGAGGCCGGGGGTCGGGTTGACGTGCTCGAGCTCTATCGTGCCGTTCCGCCGGCGGGCCTCGGTCAGCGGCTGGCGGAAAACCTCGATCGGGTGGACATGATCACCTTCACCAGTTCCTCCACCGTCGCGCACTTCGCGGACGCGATCGATCGGCCGCTGCCGGGACGGGTCGCCATCGCCTGCATCGGCCCGATCACGGCGCAGACCGCCCGCGACCGGGGGATGCGGGTTGATATCATCGCCCAGGAGTACACGACCCGCGGCTTGGTCGAGGCCATCGTGCGCAGCCGGACTCCAATTTCAGCATGAGCTTTCCCACGCAACGTCCCCGCCGCATGCGGGGGAACCCGGCGCTCCGCCGGCTGGCCCGCGAAACGCAGATCGCGCCCCAGGACCTGATCTACCCGCTCTTCGTTCGTGAGGCCATCGCGGAGCCGCAACCGATCGATGCCATGCCGGGCCAGGTTCAGCACACGCTCGAATCGCTGACCCGCGAGGCGGAGGCCGCCATCAAGGTGGGCGTGCGGAGCTTCATGCTCTTTGGCATTCCGGCCGGCAAGGACACCCAGGGATCGGGTGCCTGGATCGAGGACGGAATCGTGCAGCGCGCGCTGCGGCAGCTGCGCGACGCCTTCGGGAGCGACGCATTGCTCATCGCCGATCTCTGCCTCTGCGAGTACACGGACCATGGCCACTGCGGCGTCCTCGATGGGGAACGGGTCGACAACGACCGCACCCTCGAGATCTACCAGCGGATCGCCGCCTCCCAGGCAGCGGCCGGCGCCGACGTGATCGCGCCCTCCGGCATGATGGACGGCCAGGTCGGCGCGATTCGCTCGACGCTCGATCATTCCGGATTCACAGACCGGGCGATCCTCGCCTACGCCGCCAAGTACGCCTCGGCGTTCTATGGGCCGTTCCGGGAGGCCGCCGGTTCCGCCCCCCGCTTCGGTGACCGGCGAGGGTACCAGATGGATGCCGGGAATGTGCGCGAGGCCGTCAGGGAGGCCCGCATGGATGTCGACGAGGGGGCCGACATGGTGATGGTCAAGCCGGCCCTGGCATTCCTCGATGTGATTCGCGCGGTCGCCGAGTCGACCCAGGTTCCGGTCGCCGCCTACAACGTCAGCGGTGAGTACGCCATGGTGAAGGCGGCCGCCTTAAACGGCTGGATCGACGAGCGCCGAGTGCTGCGCGAAATCCTGCTGGGGATCCGGCGTGCGGGCGCCCAGATGATCCTGACCTACCACGCGAAGGCTGCGGCAGCGGATATTCCCTGCTGGGATGAGATGGGATGAGATGAGCCAGACGTCCCGGCGCGTGCCGCAAATGATCGCGACCCTGGCCATCCTGGCCGCCGCTATACTCGCCTTCACGGTTTATGTTGGACGCAATGCCGGCGGCAGCCCTGGTACCCAGCCCACCCCCAGCCCGGCCTCCAGCGTGACCGCATCCTGCGGTTCACTGAACTTCGGTGCGGCGCTCACGCCCACCGCCGGCAACGCCGGCAAGAAGAGCTTCAGCGCGCCGCCGGCGATGACGATCAACACTGCCCACCATTTCCTGGTGATGATCAAGACCGCCAAAGGCGACATCACGCTCTGCCTCGACCCCAAGCTCGCCCCGAACACCGTCAACAACTTCGTCTTCCTGGCCCGAAATCAGTTTTATGACGGCCTCAAGTTTCACCGCGTCGAAACCAATTTCGTCATCCAGGGCGGCGACCCGAAGGGCGATGGCACGGGTGGACCGGGCTACCAGTTCAAGGACGAGCCGGTGACGGGGGAGTACACGACCGGCGCGGTGGCGATGGCCAATTCGGGCCCCAATACCAACGGCAGTCAGTTCTTCATCTGCACCGTTGACGACAGCAAGAAGCTGCAGAAGCTCTACAACCTGTTCGGCTATGTCCAGAGCGGCATGGATGTCGTGCTCAAGATTGCCGTCGGCGACGTCATGACCTCTGTCACCGTTCAGGAAGAGACCGGTTAAGTCTCAGCCGAGGGTAAGGAGTCTGCGGAAGGCGGGCGTATAATGGGGCCGCCCAAGGAGCCCACATGCCATTCCTGAATCACTGGTACATCCTCCTCCTGATCCTGATCATCGTCCTGATCATCTACGGCCCCGGGAAGCTCCCAGAGGTCGGCGGGGCGATCGGCAAGGCGATGCGAGAGTTCCGGCGGGCCACCAGCGACCTGCAGGACGAGTTCAAGAAGAGCGCCTCGGAGCCCAACCGGGATTCGGGGACGCCGACGGATCAGCCGGCCACGGACGTCAAGTCGACCACAGACACCAAGGCCTGACCGTTAGGCGGCCGCGCTAGCGGGAGCCATGGCCAAACCGCTCGTCGTTTCCGACGACGAAGAGCGCCGGATGACCGTGATCGAGCATCTCGAGGAACTGCGGCGCGTGCTCATCATCTCGCTGATCGCCTGGGGACTGGCGACGGTGATCGGCTTCCTGATCTCGGGATGGGTGCTCTCCGTGGTGCTCGGCCCGGTACATCAGGTGATCGGAGCCGGCAAGCCCATCTACTTCACCGGTCCCGTGGACAAGTTCTTTCTCTATTTCAAGGTCGGGATGTTTACGGGCTTCATTCTCGCCAGCCCGGTCATCCTGTGGCAGGTGTGGACCTTCGTGGCTCCAGGGCTTCATCGAAACGAGCGACGCTTCGCCCTCGGCTTTGTCAGCTCCGCCGTCCTCCTGTTCGCCATCGGGATCGGCTTCGCCTTCTTCGCCATGCCGATTGCGCTGCGGTTCCTCATCGGGTTTGGCACGACCGATATCCAGTACTTTCCACTGGCCAGCAGTTACATCAACTTTGTATTGATCCTGATCGCGATCTTCGGGGTCACCTTTGAGTTGCCCCTGGCCATGACCATGCTCGGCCTGGCGGGCATTGTCAGCGCCAGCACGCTTCGCCGGCAGCGGTTCAAGTTCTGGATCGGCATCTTTGCGGGGGCCGCCATGGTGACGCCGGGCGTTGACCCGGTCACACCCACCCTGCTCGCGCTTCCGCTGATCATCCTGTTCGAGATCTCCATCCTCGTGATCCGCGCTCTGCGAAGATAGAGGGCGTTGGCCCAGACCCGACCTGACGGCCGGAAACCGGACGAGATCCGGCCGGTGAAGATCGAAACCGCCGTCAACCTCTATGCCGAGGGTTCGGCATTGATCAACATGGGCGACACTCGGGTGCTGTGCACGGCAAGCTGGGACGACAAGCCGCCACCGCACAAGAAGGGCACGGGCGAAGGGTGGGTGACCGCCGAGTACTCGATGCTGCCCCGGGCCACCCAGACGCGCACCGCGCGGGAGGCCCGCACCGGTCGGATCGACGGCCGCAGCCAGGAAATCCAGCGGCTGATCGGCCGCGCGCTTCGCGCCGCAATCAACATGCCCCTGATGGGGGAGCGCACCATCATGGTCGACTGTGACGTCCTGCAGGCCGACGGCGGCACGCGGACCGCGTCGATTACGGGTGGATTCGTTGCGCTGCACCTCGCCTTGCAGAAGGCGGTCGAGCGCAACCTGCTGCGCGTGCTGCCCATCCGGCATTTCGTTTCGGCGGTGAGCGTCGGAATCGTGCAAGGGCAGCCTCGTCTGGACCTGAACTACCTCGAGGATTTCGCCGCCCAGACGGACATGAACTGTGTGCTGGCGGACGACGGACGTTTCATCGAAATCCAGGGAACGGCGGAGCAGGAACCGTTCAAGCCGGAAGAGATGGAGCAGATGCTCAAGCTGGCCATTAAGGGCGCCGCCGAGCTCGTCGAGGCGCAGAAAAAGGCGCTGAAGCTGCACTGAACCGGCTGCTGCTCGCCACGACGAACGAGGGGAAGCTCCGCGAGATCCGGTCGATCCTTGCCGACCTGCCAATGGAGCTCGTGACACCAAAGGACATCGGAATCCGGTTCGACGTTGCCGAGGATGGAGCAACGTATCTCGACAACGCGAAAAAGAAGGCCGACACCGGAAGGCGACTGAGCGGGCTCCCCACCCTCGCCGACGACTCCGGGCTGGAGGTGCCACTACTCGGCGGCCGGCCTGGCGTCCAGTCGGCGTACTTCGCCGGCCGGGAGCACTATGGCGACGGCCCAGCCCTGGTGCGGGCCTTGCTCACCGCCCTCGGCGACGCCGCCGGTAGCTCACCGCCGGCGAGTTTTCGCTGCGCCGCCGTGCTGGCTCTGCCGGACGGTCGGATGTTCGAGGGCGAGGGTGTGCTCAGCGGCACCATTGCCGCCGAGCCGCGCGGCAAACACGGCTTCGGCTTCGACCCGGTGTTCCAGCTGGCCGGCGGCCGGCGGCTGGCGGAGCTGACCACGGAGGAGAAGAACATGTTGAGCCACCGGGCCCGGGCGCTCAATGCGCTCGAGGTGCACGGCGCCTTCGATGCCGCGATCGGCGGCTGACGTGCTGCGCGCGTCGTTTCTCTATCTGTCGCACCGCCGAGGTCTCCAACGATTTGTCACCCGGCAGCGGCTTACCGCATCGCTCGCCTACCGCTTCGTCGCCGGCGACCGGCTGGATGACGCGGTTCGCGTGGTGACGGACCTGAATCAGCGTGGCTTCAGCACGAGCCTGGACCATCTGGGCGAGAACGTAAGCGAAGAGAAGGCGGCCCGAGCGGCGGCCGATGACTACCTGGCGGCGTTCGAGCGGATCGCGACCGACCGGCTGAATGCCAATGTTTCGGTGAAGCTGACCCAGCTGGGCCTCGACATCTCACCCCACCTGTGCCGGGAATTGCTGACGCGGGTCATACAGCGAGCTCAGCAGCTGGACAATTTCGTGCGGATCGACATGGAAGGCTCCGCCTACACGCAGCGCACGCTGGACCTGGTGCTCGACCTGCACCGGGAATATCCGAATTGTGGTGTCGTCCTGCAAAGCTATCTGTATCGGACGCTGGACGATGTCGGGAGCGTGAACGCCGCCCGCGTACGCGTCCGGCTGGTGAAGGGTGCCTACGACGAGCCGCCATCGGTCGCCTTTCCGAAGAAGGCCGAGGTGGACGCAAAGTTCGAGGCGGAGATGCAGCAACTCCTTCTCAATGGCACCTACCCGGCGATCGCCACGCACGACGACCGGCTCATCGAGGCGACCAAACGATTCGCTCGTGCCCACGACATCGCGTCCGATCGCTTCGAGTTCCAGATGCTGTACGGCATCCGGCGCGACCTGCAGGACCGGCTGTTGCGCGAAGGCTATGGGGTGCGGATTTACGTGCCCTACGGGACCGAGTGGTATCCGTACTTGATGCGGCGGCTAGCGGAGCGCCCGGCCAACCTAGTCTTCATCATCCGCAGCCTGATTCGAGAACGCCGTGCCGCCTGAGTCGGGTGGGTCGGGCTCGTTCGGTTTCGCCGCGAACTCGACTTTGGCCTGCGGCGGAGGCGGGACGCGATGGCCGAAAAGGCCGCCGAACCACATCAAGAAACCGAAGGCCCAACCGCGAAATTCGCTCGTGCGCCAGGCATCCGTGTAGCGGTAGCGCTCGAACCAGCGAAAGGCGAGCACGGCCGCGAGACTGATCAGGGCGACGGCGATCAAGACCGGAATCATTCGGCGTACCTGAGCGGATGGTCGGGGCGGAGGGATTCGAACCCTCGGCCTCCTGCTCCCAAAGCAGGCGCGCTAACCAGGCTGCGCTACGCCCCGCGTGCTGGATTCTACGTCGACGGCGATAGCCGGGGCGAGCGTCATGAACGTGCGATAGAGCCCCTCATAGAGTGCTGACCGCCTGGGATCGGGCTCGATAAGCTTGCCAGGATGGACGGCGTGTTGGGCCGCGTCAGCCACACTGGCATACCGTCCGCAAGCTACCCCGGCCAGCAGCGCCGCGCCCATAGCCGGGCTGGCGGTCGCCGCCATGGACGCGACCGGCACGCCGAAGATGTCGGCCTGCAGCTGGCGCCACAACCACGCGCCCCCACCACGCCTGGGAGCTCGAACCTGGCGCACCTCGATGCCGAGCTTGCGCAGGCGATCCAGGCCGTCCCGGAGACCGAAGATCACGCCTTCCATCACGGCGCGCGTTAGGTCGGCCCGGGTGTGATGGGCCCGGAGCCCTGCGAACGCGCCACGCCCGCCGGCGTCGTCGGGCGTGCTGGACGCACTCTCGAAATGCGGAAGGAAGAACAGCCCATTTGACCCCACCGGTGCGGACGCGGCCAGCTGATAGAGATCATCACGGGTGAAGTGCCCGCCCAGGATTCCACCCCACCAGTGCAGGGCGGCCCCGGCTGCGGCTGTGCGGGCTCGCAGGCGATAGCGCTGTGGCAGGGCGTGGCATCCGGCATCGAGCCGGCCGGTCGGGTCGATGATGACATGGTCGGCTGGCGCGAAGAGGACGGCGTCCCGCCGGATCGACGAGCTGATCAGCCCGGCCTCGACGATGCCGCAGCCGATCGCGGCCGCCGCCTCGCCGCTGGCGCCGGCCGCGATGGGAAGGCGCCCCGGCAGCCCGAGCTCACCGGCCACCGACGGGCGCAGCCCACCCGAGATCGCCGGGCTCTCCTGGACATCCGGCAACCACGCGGGTGGAATCTCGAGCGCATCCAGGATCTCCCTTGACCAGGTTCGCCGCCGAAGGTCGAGCAGCGTTGTGCTGGAGGCGTCGGTGACATCGGTCACCGCCTCGCCGGTCAGCATCAGCCGGACGTAATCCTTCGGCGCCAGCACACGGCGGGTGTGGCGGAACTGGACCGGTTCGACATCGCGAACCCAGAGGAGGGTGGAGGCCAGGCCGTCGGACACCACAGGGTTACCGGTGATCTCGAGAAGGCGGTCGCGACCGACGCGGTCAGCGATCGCTACCGATTGCGCCCGGGCGCGCTGATCGCCGCCGACCATGGCGGGCCGCACGACGATCCCCCGGGCGTCCATAAAAACCGAGCCGGCCGTCTGGCCGGTCAGGCCAATTCCAGCAGCCTCGCCACCGGCAGTGCCCGCCACCTTGGCCAGCACTCGTTGCGACGCGCGCCACCACTCGGAGGGATCTTGCTCGAGCCCGCCGGATGGCCTGCCATCGGCGGGGTACTCGGCGGAGGCCGCCGCGTGGACGGTGCCCGTCTCATCGATGGCGACCGCCGTGGCCCGCGTCGCCCCGACGTCGAGACCGAGAAGCACTATCCCGCGGAGGTTGGCGGGACGGCCAGCTGTTGCGACCAGTGATAGCCGCCGTCGGTGGTCGCGTTGATCACGTAGTCGCCGCCGCCATTCCGCGTCAGGACCCAGCCGGTCGTCACGCTGACGAAGGCGGCCGCGAATGTCTCGGTGGCGTTCTGGATCGCGCCAGTCCGGCGGAGTGAAGCGCCGCCGTTGCTGGCGATGACGCACTGGGCGACATTGGTCGCGGGTCCATCGCCGACGAAGACGGCATCGCTGGGATCGACCACGCTGAAGCTTGGGGGATAGCTGTCCGGGCCTGCCGGGACGCCGGATTGGTGCATCGTCATCGGTTCATTCAGGACTGCACGCCAGCTTGATCCGTCCGTGGTCGCGTACGCGATGTATGGGCTGTGGCTCATGGCGGCGCCGCCTCCCAGAAAGAGTACCCAGAGGGAACGCGGCCCGGCGCATTGAATCAGTGTGGCCGGCTCCAGTTCGGCAGCGGGCTGGTCGGGCCGTTGCAGCGCCTTGCTCCAGCTCTGCCCCTGGGCGATGTTCTGATAGAGGTAAACGCCGTCCTCCTGCGTGCCAACCCAGCCCTGCATCGAATCGCTGAAGCATACGGTCTGGGGATTGGGCGGGCCCTCGAGTGTGGTCCAGGTCGCGCCGCCATCACGCGTCGTGACCAGTGTCGCACCATCGCGTGGTACCAGCCATCCATGGATTGCCTGGGGATCGGTGCCCCCGGCGATTCCCCAGCCCTGGCTGGGGCTCACGAAATGCACGGAGCGGATCGGCCTGTCCGCCTCGCCAAGCTGGTGCCAGGACCGCCCGCCGTCGCTGGTGCCGAGCAGGCTGCGGGCGCCCACCACCCAGCCGGTGGTGGTGCTGATGAAGTCGACCCCCACGAACTCTTCGGTCGACGCAAATTGCTTCGTCCAGTGCGCTCCATCACTCGTAGCGAAGATCGCATGCGATCCGACAGCCCATCCGAGCCGGGGGCCGACCATCTGGATCGCCGAGAGGGCCGGCACGAAGAGGGGATCCAGGCTGGAAGGCGTGGGCGTTGGACTTGCCGCGGCGGACGGAGCCGGTGTTGCCGTCGGCGAGTCGCTGGCCGTCCGAGCGTTCGAGATCGGGGTTGGCAGCGGCTTGACCGCCGAAGCGGAGGTGCAGCCGGCCAGCAGGGCGGCAAGTGTGGCCGCCCATAGCGGGGCTAACCGGCGGGGCATGGTCTTGCAACGCGAAAGCGTTACATGTCGTGCGGCGCACCGGCGTGCTATGATGCGCTCAAGGCATATGACATACGCTCAGAGCGAAAGCGCAAATTCGGTTCGGAGCGCCCTCGGGGGCTTGCTCCGGCAGCGTCGCGACGAAGCGGAGCGATCCCTGGTCGAGGTGGCCACGTCGGCGGGCCTTTCAGCCGCTTACCTCTCGGAAGTCGAGCGGGGCCTGAAGGACATCTCGACCGACAAGCTGATCGCCCTGGCGAGGGCGCTGGAGCTCTCGGTGGCCGACCTCTACCTGAACGTGGCTCGGCAACTGGGCAGCCGCGAGGCGATGCAGCAGCAGCGCAGCTGGCCTGACGACCCACGGATGCAGTTGCGCATCGCCACGGCCAGCCTTCGTCCGCACGCACTGCGGAGCGTCGCCGACTTCAGTGTGTATCTCGCCGCCACCCAGGCGACCCCGCCGCGGCGGCGCATCGGATTTACCGTCGACCGATAAGGAGGATCACCCATGGCCCTGGTTCCCAACGTGGTCGAGTCAACCGCCCGCGGCGAGCGAGCGTATGACATCTATTCCCGGCTGCTTCGCGATCGCATCATCTTCCTTGGCACCCAGATCGATGACGATGTCGCCAATCTGGTTATCGCGCAGCTGCTCTTCCTCGACAGCGAGGATCCCGACAAGGAGATCAGCATCTACATCAACAGCCCGGGCGGCTCGCTGTCGGCGGGACTGGCCATCTACGACACGATGCGCTACGTCCATCCGCCGGTCAGCACGCTCTGCACCGGGATGGCGGCCAGCGCCGCCTCGCTGATTCTCGCCGGCGGCACTCAGGGTAAGCGTTACTCTTTGCCGCATTGCACGATCGTGCTCCACCAGCCAAGCGGTGGCATCCAGGGGGCGCAAGCGACCGACATCGAAATCCATGCCCGAGAGATTCTGCGCCTGCGCGAGATCGTTGTCGGCATCTACGCGCAGCACACCGGACGGCCGAAGGAGCAGATCGAACACGACATCGAACGCGACTTCTTCATGACGCCCGCCCAGGCCAAGGACTACGGCCTGATCGACGCCATCATCGAGCCGTCCATCAAGATGATGGCGGGCGGCCTGTCACCCAATGGCCACGGCCTGGCATCGCCGAGACGATGAGCTAAGCGGACCAGCCCGTCGGGTGGGGCTCGGCGTATCGCCGACAACCGTCCGTTACGATGGCCGGCAGTGTCTTCGGGCCAGTGGTGGCGCGACGGGGTCATCTATCAGGTTTATCCGCGTTCCTTCCACGACTCGAACGGTGATGGCATCGGCGATCTCCCCGGCATCATCCGACGGCTCGATTACCTCCAGTGGCTGGGCGTCGACGCCATCTGGCTGAGCCCGATCACGGTTTCGCCGGATGCCGACTTCGGCTACGACGTCGCCGACTACTGCAACGTCCAGCCAGCTTTTGGTGATCTGCGGGACGTCGATCAGCTGATTCGCGAGGCCGGACAGCGCAGCATCAAGGTCGTTCTCGACATCGTTCCCAACCACACCAGCGATCGCCATCCCTGGTTTATCGACGCCCGCTCTGGACGCGCTGCCCGGCATCGGGATTGGTACGTCTGGGCCGACCCAAAACCGGATGGAGGCTATCCAAATAACTGGCTCAGCGCCTTCGGTGGTCCGGCCTGGACGCTCGACGAACGGACCGGCCAGTACTACCTCCACAACTTCTTGCCCGAGCAGCCGGACCTCAATTGGTGGAATCCCCACGTCCGGGATGCCTTCGATGACATCTACCGGTTCTGGTTCGACCGCGGCATCGCCGGCTTTCGAATCGACGTCGCCCACGGCATCGTCAAAGACCGGGAGCTTCGGGACAACCCGGTGGCAACGAAAGATGATCCGCCTGACGTGCGGGCGCATGGCCAGCGCACCATCTACAACGTCGAGCGGCCGGAGGTCCACGACGTGCTCCGCCACTGGCGCACCCTGGCTGACGGCTACGATCCGTCCCGCATCCTGCTCGGCGAGACCTATGTGCTCGATATTCGGACGATGGGCCGCTTCTACGGCACCGGCGATGAGCTCCACCTGGCCTTCAATTTCACCTACGTGCACGCGCCCTTCCAGGCGGCGGCGCTCGCCGAGGTGGTGGCCGAGAGCGAGCTCGTCATTCCCGACGTTGGCTGGCCGGTGTGGACGGTCTCGAATCACGACGTATCCCGGGTGATGTCGCGCTGGTCGGAGGGCGACGAGCGCAAGCTGCGAACGGCCCTGCTTAGCCTGCTGGCGCTGAGGGGAACGCCGGTGCTCTACTACGGCGATGAGATCGGGATGCCGGACACGCGGATCCGGCAGGAGGACCTGCAGGATCCAATGGGCAAGCGGCACTGGCCTTCGCCGCGCGGCCGTGACCCGGAACGCACCCCGATGCAGTGGCGCAACGTGAAAGGCGCCGGCTTCACCGATGCCGCGATAAAGCCCTGGCTGCCGATCGGCGATCCGGCCCGCAACGTCGAGGACCAGCAAGCCGATCCCGGCTCAATCCTGACCTTCGTGCGGGACCTGATCGCGCTCCGGCGAACATCGCCCGACCTGCGGGCCGGCCAGTATCGTCAGCTCAAATCGCCCGGCGACACCTGGGCCTGGCAACGCGGCGCCGCAACCGTCGTTGCCATCAACTTATCCGGGCGCCGGGTTCGCATTCCGGACCTCAGAGGGCACATCCTGATCTCGACCACGCGCTCCCGGGATGGGGAACAAGTCGCCGATGGCCTCGGCCTGGGTCCATGGGAGGGGGCCATATGTTTCTCGGCATCGACCTCGGCACCAGTTCGCTAAAGGCGCTCGTTCTCGACGTGGACGGCGGGATCGTGGGAAGGGCCTCGGCATCCTACTCGATGGCGACCCCGCAGCCTGGCTGGTCGGAGTCGGACCCCGAGGACTGGTGGCAGGCGGCCGGCACGGCAGCGAGGCAGGCCGCCGGCGATCACGCCACGGAAATCGCGGCCGTCGGAGTTTCGGGCCAGATGCATGGTGTCGTCTTAAGCGATGACATCGGCCAGCCACTGAGGCCTGCCATCCTCTGGTCGGACGGACGGACGCGTCGCCAGCTCGATGACTACCGGATGCTCAGCGAGGACCTGCGGCGCAAGCTGGCAAATCCACCAGCCACCGGCATGGCGGGGCCGACGTTGCTCTGGCTCCGGGACCACGAGCGGCCACAGTATCGGGCCGCGCAGTGGGCGCTCCAACCAAAAGACTGGCTTCGGCTGCGGCTGATCCAGGAAGCGGCAACCGAGCCCAGCGACGCATCGGGAACGCTACTCTACGACCTGAGCACGGATTATTGGGCCAAAGATGTCCTGGACGCGCTCGACCTGCGCCTCGATTTCCTGGCGCCGATTCGTGAGTCGGCCGAGATTTGTGGCGTCCTCAGCCGCTTGGCTTCCGAGCACCTGGGCGTGCGACCCAACCTGCCGGTGGTGGGCGGCGCCGCCGACACCGCCGCGGCGGCTCTTGCCGGCGGCCTGCTCGATCCGGGGCCGGTCCAACTCACCATCGGCAGCGGAGCGCAGGTGGTCGCGCCACTTAACCGGCTGGCGATCGATTCGACCGCCCGCATCCACACCTACCGGGCGGCCGCGCCCGAGCGCTGGTACGCGATGGCGGCGATGCAAAACGCCGGCCTCGCCCTGGAGTGGGTGCGGACCACGCTGGGGGCGACCTGGGATGACGTCTACGCCGAAGCCTTCGCCGTCCCGCCCGGTGCCCAGGGTCTGATCTTCCTGCCGTACCTCACGGGCGAGCGAACCCCGCATTTCGATCCGGCGGCAAAAGGGGCCTGGATCGGGCTGGGCCTCGGCCACGGTCGCGGTCACCTACTGCGGGCGGCTCTCGAAGGGGTGGCCTTTGCCGTGCGACAGGGGTTGGAGGCGTTACTCGCCACGGGCGTTCGCACCAGCGAGTTGCGCCTGGCGGGCGGCGGATCCCTGGACCCTCGCTGGCGCCAGTTGCTGGCGGACGTGTTGGAGCGGCCGCTGCTGGCGACGCCGGTCGGCGACGCCTCCGCGCTCGGCGCCGCGCTGCTCGCCGGCGTCGGCTTTGGCGCCTGGCGGGACGCGCAGCGGGTGGCCGCGATGGCGGCCCCGCCACAACTGGTGGCGACCCCGGGTCCGGACACCGAGGCGTATCGCGAGCCATACCTTCGGTATCGCCAGCTGTATCTGCCGATCGCGGCTGCGCTGTCCTAGCCACGGACGCAAGGTCGTCGGGTTGGTTCGAGATGCGCAATAAGATGGAGCCATGCAGCACGCCAGGGTGAGGGTGGATGCCGGCGCCCGACTGCGGCTGGCTCTCGTTCTGACGGCAATCGTGCTGGTCGTCGAAGTGGTCGGCGGTCTGTGGGCGCAGAGCCTCGCGCTCCTCAGCGACGCGGGCCACGTCGTGACCGACCTGGTGGTGCTCGCGCTTTCGACCTTCGCCCTTCGCCAGGTGCAGCGACCGGCCAGCCCCCGTCGCAGCTTCGGCTACCAGCGCGTCGGCATCCTGGTTGCCTTGCTCAACGCGGTGCTGCTTGGCGCCGTCGTGGTCGCGATCATTGTCGAGGCCCTCCACCGGTTGCAGCATCCTTCCGCGGTTCGCGGCGGGCTGATGGCGGCGGCGGCGGTGCTCGGCTTGGGCATCTCGCTGCTGATCGCCCGCTCGCTGCAGCCGATGGAGCGGGATCTGACGGTGCGAAGCGCGTTGATGCACATCTGGGGCGATGCCTGGGCCTCGGCCGGCATCATTGTCGCCGGACTGCTGATTGCGGTCACCGGCCGGCTCGCCATCGATCCACTGCTCAGCCTCGGCATCGCGGCGCTGATCGCCTGGAGTGCCTGGCGGGTGCTGGCCGCCGCCATCGACATTCTCCTCGAGTCGACCCCGGCAGACCTGCAAACGGATGCCGTTGTGACCGCGGTGAAACGGGTTCCCGGCGTCCGCGACCTGCACGACTTGCACATCTGGTCGCTGGGCACACAGAGCCGGGCGATGAGCGCTCACCTGCTCATCGATGACCAGCGGGTGATCCAGGCGCAGGACATCCTGGCGGAGGTTCGCGAAGTGCTGGCCCACGAGTTCGAGATCGAACACACGACGATCCAGTTCGAAAGCCTGGTCTGCCGGCCCGGCGACGTGTTCTGCGTCCAGCCCGAGGGCCATCCGCATATCGACGACGCCCACGAACGCATGACACGACGAGCAGCCGGTTGATGAGCCCGCTCACGCGGCGGGCTTGAATGACGCAGACCGGCGCCGCGCTCTGTTCGTCGTAAACCCGGCTCTCCCCCGAACCGGTCCCGATTTCGGCCGGCGCCTGCTCGAACTCGCCGGCGAGCTCGGCTGGGAGGCGATGGTGCTGGAGACGGCCGCCGGCCTCAATGTCGAGAGCATCGGCGCCGCCCTGGCCCGTCGCGATTTCCAGATGGTGCTGGCCGCCGGCGGCGACGGCACCGTGGCCGAGGTCATGGCCGCGGCGCATCAGCGCGGACTTCCGATCGGCATCGTGCCACTGGGGACCGCCAACATCGTGGCCCGCGAGCTCAGGCTGCCGGCCAATTGGCGGACGGCGACGCGACGGGCCTTAGAACGCTTTCCCTCGACCCGGCCGGTCGACCTGGTGCGGGTGAACGACGGCTATTCGGCGCTGGCCGCGGGCATTGGCTTCGACGCCACCGTGATGCGGTACACGCCTCGGGCGCTCAAGATCTGGCTCGGGCGCGGGGCCTACCTGCTGGCCGGTGCCTGGTGGCTGCCGCGGGCACCGATGTTCGAGTGCACCATCCGTGCCGATGGGGAAGAAATCCGGTTGACCGCCATGGTCGTGCTGGTGGTCAACGCCGGCATGCTGGGGGCGGCGCCGTTTCGGTTCGGGCCCAACATCGCGATCGACGACGGCTGGCTGGACATCTGCGTCTATCGGCCACGCACGGCCCTCGAGCGGGCCGGCGTGCTGTGGCGGATCCTCCGCCAGCGAAGCGACGGACAGAGCATGATGCAGCGAAAGGCGCGGTCGGTGGAAATCAAGGCGCCCGACGTGCTATGGCACGAGGTGGACGGGGACGTGCATCGCGGCAACGTGCTGCGCGCCGAGATCGTGCCCGGTGGAGTCCGCGTCGTCGCGTGACCGTCGTCAACGCGCGCTTTCCCTGGGTGCTCTTCCTGCCGTTAGCGTCGATCACGGAGGCGGGCGGCGTGCTACTGCTCCTGAGCGGCCGGGGCATCGGCTGGGCCGCCGTGCTGGCGCCCGCCATCGGTTTCCTGGCCATGCGCGGACCGGTCCGTCCGCGTTTCGAGTTCACGGACGAGGGAGTGATCTTCCGCCGCTCCGGCCAGAGCCCGCTGCTCCCCTGGGACGAGATCGCCGCGGTTGGGCTGGTCAAGGCCGGCGGTCGAACCGTCCTCGCGTACCGACTGAAACCGGGCGTGGCAGTAATGAAGCGCCATCCCGGTGCCGGATTTCTTCGGGCGAAGGGACTCGATTTTGACGGCGGCTATTTCGTCGACCAGATGACCGCCAGCCCGCAGGAGATTCTCGACTTGTTCCAGGCGCACCTCGCAGAAGGGTGACTCAGCCGGCTTGTGCCCGCGCGGCGCGCAACGCGGTGCGCACCGGACGGCTGCCAACCGGCGAGGCCATCGGCGCGAGCTTGCGCAGGCTGAAGATCATCTCCGATCCCCCGACATAGTCGATGCTCTCGATGGCAAAGCCCTTGCCCTGCAAATACCTCGAGAGATTCGCCCGGCCGTAGTGGGTGATGTGTTCGTCGGCATAGCCACCGGGCGACAGGCGGCCATAGAGCCACTCGAGCGCGCGCCACCGCCAGCGGTCGTAATCCGGAGTGCCGAGAATCAGCCGTCCGCCGGTTTTCAGTACCCGGGTCAGCTCGTCGAAGGGCTTCTCCTGGGCCGGGATGTGCTCGATCACCTCCGAGCAGATGACACAGTCGAAGGTGCCGTCGACAAACGGCAGCTCCACGATGGAGCCGTGCACGAGTGCGTTGCCATACCGGCGCGCATAGCGCAGCTTGTGGAGCTGGATGTCGAGACCCAGCATGCCCGGGACCGCGCCCAGGATGCGGCTCGAACCACACCCGACATCCAGCACCCGCGTAAAGCCCGCGGCAAGCCGGGTGATGGTGGCATATCGGCGACGTTGCCAGTAGCGCTGCAGTGGGATGACGCTGTCGTAGGCTCGAGCATCGTAATCGGCCGACACAATGGAGTTACGCAGCCGCCACATTGCCAGGAAGGTCCGCAAGTAGGACACGGCGAACTTAAACAGCCGGGCATGGCTGCGACCGGCGACGCGCGCGCGGTAGCGGAACGGCACTTCGACCACGCGGTACCCGGCCGCCAGGGCGCGGATCAGGATCTCCTCGAGAACATCGAAGTCGCCGGCGGTCAGCTTCAGCTCGCGCAAGACGGTCCGGCGGTAAAGCCGGAACCCACTGGAGAGATCGTGGACCGGCAGTGAGAGCCCACGCCTGAAGGTGATGTTCAGGACGCGACTCAGCAACCGCCGCCACGCGGGCATATCGGCCGCCCCACCGGGCATGTAGCGCGAGGCGATCACGACATCGCCCCGAAGCCGGGCGGCCCACAGATCGCCAAGGAATGCCGGGTCGTGCGACCCGTCCGCATCGAGAGTCAGGACATACTCGCCGCGCGCCTGCTCGAAGCCAGCCCGGTAGGCGCCGCCGAAACCGGGGAGCTTCTGGCTGACCAGCCGGGCATCGTACTTGCGAATGACCGCCTGCGTGCCATCGGTCGACCCGCCGTCCACGACGATGATCTCGCTGGTCGGTCCCAGGGCTGACAGCGCTTTGGTGAGCACCGGCAGAATCCGCTCGAGGTTGACGGCTTCGTTCAGGGCCGGGATCACAAGAGTCAGCGCGCAGCCCGGCAGGGCTACCGCCTCGCCGGCGGTCGTCATGAAGGAGGGGATGCCGTCGATCAGCGGATAGTGGCTGCCGTCACGGACACAGCGGAGCTCCCGTCCAGCCTCGGTGATCGTTAGCGGCTCGTGGCATTTCGGGCAGACCAGGCCCTCGAGGCTCTGCATCGACTACGGGATGAACGCAATCTGAGATGCGAGCTTGCTTCGGTCTGGCGGCGCTCACCAGAACGCCCCCAGCAGCAAAATCGCGAGCCGTCTAGGCCGCGCCTCGAACGGTCGCCAGCTCCGAACTGGATGCCTTTCCGCGGTCGATGGCCTTGAGTAGCCGCAACCCGAGCCAGATTCCGGCGCCAACTACGAGCAGGAACGCGAGAGCGACAAGCGGGAAGCCCCAGCTCTTGCGAACCGGTCCATATCGGAAAAGGATCAATAGCTGGTCCAGCATCGGCGCGTTCGCCCAATCGAAGTCGAGAATGTTCTTGGCGGCCTGCATTGCGACGGCCGATCTGATCCCACACGTTGTGCAGCTCGGAAGCGACACACCGGCGGGAAGGGCTCGGATGGTCCAAATCGAGAAGCTGTAATAGGAGACGAGCTGGCCCAATAGCTGAATCAAGAGGCTCAGTCCGCCAAGGGCGACAAGGCTGAACCTAGGCCGGACCCACGCCGGCAAGAAGGCGATTGGAAGGACCAGCAGAGGGAGGATCGGCACGAGGAAGCGCGGACCCCAGCTTTCTCCGCCATCCCATCCGTACCAGCTCGCGTAGAAAATCAGCCGCGCCCCGACGAGGCCAGCCAGCAACAGGGCCTCGCCCCGATATCGCTGAAGAAGCTGGGGAAAGCCCACGACGGACAGCAACATCACCGGCATGAACACGAACAGGCCGGCGGCAGGACTCAGCAAGAGGCCGTACAAACCCCTGATGAAAGGGAAGCTGAAGCCGGTATCGGGCGACAGGTATCCGGTCGCTAAGGGGCTCCCATACCGTAGCCAGTCATGGCCCAGCATGATGATGCCGGCGATCACGATCGGGACGCTATAGGCGGTCGCGCGCCTGAGCCGATCCGACCAGCGGACTGCGGGGAGGACGACGAGCAGAGCCACGTAGGTCGCGAACGGGAGAAGGGTCACGACGACGGCGTCGGTTCGCGTCAGACAAGCGAGCGCTACGGCGCAACCCGTTGCCGCCAGCCAGCGTAACGACGGTCTACGCTTGAAACGCAAGAGGCCGAGAAATGCGAAGGCCGTGGCGAGCCCGACGAGGGGCTCGCTGAAGAGGATGTTGCTGTAATACCAGGCCACGGTGGCAAATCCGAAGAGGAGCGCCGACCCGATCGCGCGGCGCCAGGTACATCCAAGCTCCCGAGCAATCAGCGCAACCACGAGCACGGTGGCGGCCGTGACGACCGGCTGGTAAACCGTCAACAGGCGAGTGCCGTCACCGAGGAAGGCGTGGCCGGCCGCAACCAAGGGCAGGATCAGGAACGGCACCGCCAGGCCATAAGTGGCGTAGGGCTCGTTCATGTGCAGCAAGGGGTCCGTGATGCGTAGCGAATGATGCCAGAGCAGGCTCTCGCTAACTCGATACATGATGGTTCCGTCGTAGACGAGGAGGACGGGACCTGATAACAGGTAGATGACGAGCGTAGATCCCGCCAGCAGCCACAATAGCCTGTTGGCAGGAGAAGCGAGTTGCCGCACCGATAGAGCAACTATCGGCCGGACACAACGCTTGCGGGCGGCCGACCGAAGTACGCTAGTTCACCGTGGCGCATCCGCGTGTCCTCGCGATCGACGTTGGCACCGGCACCCAGGACATCCTGGTGTTCGAAGCCGGCACCGTCATCGAAAACGCGGTCCAGCTGATCATGCCGTCACCGACCGCCCTGCTCGCCGAGCAAGTCAAGCAAGCCACGGCCGACGGGGCCGACCTGTTCCTGACCGGCGTGACGATGGGCGGTGGCCCCGACCACTGGGCCGTCGAAGCGCACCTGCGCAGGGGACTGAAGGTCTACGCGACCCCGGACGCGGCGCGAACCTTTGATGATGACCTGACCCGCGTCGAAACGATGGGCGTCCGAATTGTCGATGGTCCCAATGGCGTGGCCGGCGCCCGCCGACTGGAGATGCGCGACTTCTACTTCTCCGAGCTGATGGACGCGCTCCGAAGTTTTCACGTAAGCACCGCATTCGACGCTGTGGCTGTGGCCGTGTTCGACCATGGCGCCGCGCCGCCGGACATCAGTGACCGGCGCTTTCGTTTCGACTACTTGCGCGAGCAGGTGGAGCGCGGCACGGGGCTAGATGGTTTCGGCTTTCTCGCCTCGGAGATCCCCGCGCGAATGACCCGGATGCAGGCGGTCGTCCGGACCTGGACCGGGTCCGAGCCGCTGTTTTTGATGGACACCGGGCCGGCAGCCATCCTGGGCGCCCTAGAGGATCCCCGAGTGAGCGAGCTCGAGCATGCGATGGTCGCCAACCTCGGCAACTTTCATACGATTGCCGCGCTCCTGGACGGGCGGCGCATCGCCGGCCTCTTCGAGCACCACACCGGCGAGCTCACCCGTGAAAAACTGGAAGGCTACCTCGACGCGCTCGCCACCGGCACGCTATCGAACCAGGCCGTGTTCGATGACATGGGCCACGGTGCGCTGGAGCTGGGCGCAGTCGCCGGCCCATCCGCGCCCCTCGCGCTGACCGGACCCCGCCGCGCTCTGCTCGACGGCTCGCGCCTTCGACCGAACCTGGCGGTCCCGCACGGCGACATGATGCTGACCGGCTGCTTTGGTCTGCTGCGAGCGCTGGCGGTTCGGCTCCCCGATTTAGGCCCCGCCATTGCGGGCCAGCTGGGCGCCCGGCCCTGAAAGAACCCGCCGAAGTCGCGCGAGCATCCGTGCTGAGGGATGGGGCGTTCCTGCGCTTCTGGGGCGGCTCCTCGATTTCCACACTCGGCAACCAGGTCACCGTCCTCGCCCTTCCGTGGCTGGTGCTGCAGCTGACCAACTCACCGTTTCAACTTGGCGTGGTCGGCGCTTTGGAGTTTGTGCCCTTCTTGCTCTTCGGACTAGTTGTGGGCGTCTATGCCGACCGCTGGGATCGACGCATCATCCTGCTGGCCGCGGACCTGGTCCGGTTCGCGGTGCTCGCCAGCGTACCTCTGGCGGCGCTGCTGCAGGTACTTACCCTGGCCCAGCTCTACCTGGTGGCCTTTATCGCCGGCACGGCTCGAGTGTGGTTCGAGGTCGCGCATTACTCGCTGATCCCTAACCTCGTCGGCCCGGCGCGCGTGGTCGAGGCTAACAGTAGCCTCGAGGTCACCGAAGGCGTCTCCACGCTGGTCGGTCCATCGCTCGGTGGCGTTCTCATCAGGCTCTTCGGGGCCGCGAACGCGCTGCTCGCGGATGCGTTCTCGTTCCTGCTGGCCGCAGGCGCCTGGCTTTCCCTCGGCCGCCTCCCGCCGATAGAGCGGCCGCTCGAACGAGGCTGGCGCGCCCAGCTATTGGCAGGCCTTCGCTGGGTCGTTGAACAACGGGTCATCCTCGAGAACACGCTGTCGGCGATTGTC
>VBEN01000007.1 GCA_005881175.1 Chloroflexota bacterium | reverse complement strand
GGCTCGGTGGCCGCTCTCGTCGCTGACGGCCGGCGAGGCTATTGAGCTGTTCGGGGCGCGAGCTGGATTGGCCCTTCCCGACTTCAAGGTCGACGCTTCCAATCGCGAGCCGATCGCCGAAATCTGCGAGCACCTCGACCGTCTGCCGCTCGCCATCGAACTGGCAGCAGCCCGCATCAACATGATGCCCGAGCGGGACATCCTGAGCCAGCTCAGCCAGCGCTTCCGCCTGCTTACCGGAGGAAGCCGGTCTGACCCGGAGCGGCTGCAATCGATGAACGCTGCGATCGATTGGAGTTATCGCTTACTCACCGAAAGCGAGGCCATGCTCTTCCGCCGGTTGTCCGTTTTCCGAGGTGGTTTTACGCTAGAGAGCGCGGAGGCGGTCTGCTCGGACGGAGTGACGAAAACGGTACTCGACCTTGTTACGAGCTTGGTCCAGAAATCAATGGTCGTGGCTGAGCGGACCAATGAGTCGGGCGGCCGTTACCGACTCCTTGAATCACAGATCGCTTACGGCGAGGACCGCCTGCGCGAGGCAGGGGAGCTCGAGTTGATTCGCCAGCGCCACTACGCGTATTTCCGGGACTGTTTCGCTACGAAGTCGCCCGTTAACCGGGCTCGGCCAAAAGCCGATCCCCCAACGGGTTTCAGGGAGGCGCAGTGGATTGCACGCGAGTCGGGCAACCTGATGGCCTCAATCGCGTGGGTCCGGAACAGCCCGGACGATTCGGCGCTCAGTCTCGCCGCGGACCTGGCGGGAAGCTGGTACGGAGACATCACGCCGATAAGGAGCCTGCTTGAAGAGCTGTTAGCCCGTCCTTCCATGAAGGGGCCCGCCCGCGTACAGGGTCTCTACTTTGCATCGAACTTGGCCATCAGCCAGGGCGACTACGAAGCCGCCGCGGGCTTGGCTGAAGGCTGTCTGGCGCTGGCACGCGATCTGGGAGACCACGAAATGATGGCGCGCGCCATGCACGAGGCAAGCGCCGCCCTTATGGGACGAGGTGAACTCGCTGCAGCGGCCGCCATGCGCGAGGAGGCGCTCCTCCTCCTACAGAATTCAAGCAACCATGGCCTGGTTGGCGTGGCGAGGCAAGCGATCGCTGAGGTTGCGTTCCAGAGGGGTGATTGCGGTACAGCGCGGGGAATTCTGGTCGAGTGCGTCAGCGCTGCCAGAGCGAGGGGCGACGTCAGGAGAACGGCAGTCCATCTGCACACGCTCGCGTGGGCGCAGCGCTGCTGTAATGAGCTCGAGGCGGCCGCCGCCAGCTGGAAGGAATCTGTGTCCACGTTTGGCCTCCTCAAACACCAGGTTGGCATTGTCCTCGGCCTTGATGGTCTGTCATGCGTAGCCGAGGGCCGCGGCGACGACAGGCGCGCGCGTCGGCTGGCGGCGGCGGCCACTCGGATGTCGGACGAGATGTCGTTCCGAAACGACCCGTGGTCTTTGGGCCAGATCGAAGCTTCCCGTCGCCGGTCTCAAAGCAGGCTTGGGCCGCGCAAAAGTGAAGATGCCTGGAGGCAAGGCTGGAGTATGAGCCTGGACGAGGCGATCGACTACGCCTTGGGTGAAAGGGAGCCCGAAACCGTAATCGATGCTAGCCCGCTGAGCCGCCGCGAGAGCGAGGTGGCGAAGCTGGTCGCTGCCGGTACGAGCAACCGCCGGATCGGAGAGCGCCTCTACCTATCCGAGCGTACCGTCGAAGGGCACGTCGAGCGGATCAGGACCAAGCTGGGAGTTCGGTCTCGGATTGGGGTCGCCACCTGGGCGGTCGAGCACGGACTCACAGTCGACCTCACGGCTGAACAGGGCGTCGCTTCAACGAGAGGGGCCCACGATGGGCTCCCCTCCGAGCGGCGGTAGCCGAGCTATCTGGAAGTTCGGCCGAGCAGACTCGTCGCCGGTCCCTACAACGACGACGATGTCGCTGTTCAGCGTGGTATATGGCGGTGGCAGCGCCTCGAGATAGACGATCCTCGAGCCAACCTTGATCTCACGCAGATTCGAAGACGCCCGCAGCGCTGCGTGCACTGACACTGGCTTATTGGTCGCCCCGGCGCTCGCCAGCCTCCTGCCTCGGACTCAGACTGCGGCACCGCGATTCAGGTGTTTCTACGCTAGAGCTTTCAAGACCCTAGGCACATGCTCATCGCACCCTCGGACCCGAGGGAACACAAACTGGAGGGTTGCTCCAAGAAGGAGACGGATATGCGACGCATTGCAGGCTTAGCTCTCGCTCTCTTACTGATTCTGGGCGGCGCTGTACCAGCCGCTGCTCGTCAAAACTCGAAGCATGACCACCACAACTCGACGCTGTTTGCCACCGGCCAGCTGGGCACGGCGCTGTTGGCGATCGACGTGGAGAGGGGAACGACTAAGGTTATCGGACCCACAGGCCAGCCGGGCTCTATCGCGTTGGCGATCACCCGAAATGGGAGAGCCGCATACAGCATCGCCAGCGCGGTGACCGGCTTCCCGCCGGGGATAGATGGCGCCAATGCACAACTGGCCAGAATAGACCTGGCAACGGGCGCGGCGACTCTCGTGGGAAGGCCCATGGGAGGCAACTTAAGCGTCATGGGCATGACGTTTGCGCCTGACGGGGCTCTCTACGGGGCCGGAGACTTTGACCCCCGATCGCCGACGTTCAATTCTCTGTACACGATCGATGTGCACACCGGCTTAGCGACTCGGATTGGATCTCTCGGGGCGGGTGTGAACGAAACGGACTACATCATGAGCTTCGCCTGGGACTCTCACGGCAACTTGTATGGCGCGAGCATGATGGCCCTTTATAGGATTCATCGAAACAGAACAACGAACATGGCGACAAAAGTGGTCGACTTCGTCGGGTCTTCGCTGGTGATGGGCATTGCAATCGATGAAGATGGCAGCTTCTACGCTGCTGACCTCGTTGGTCCTCCGACACTTTCGACAATCTACAGGGTCGATGTAAAGACGGGCCTACTGACACCACTCTTCAACACTGGCATAGCATTTGTTCACAACATAGCCTTCAAACCGAAAGGGGACGGTCAGCACGATCGCGACTAACCCAACGTCGGGCAATATCGGGTAGAAGCTTGGTCGGCGTCATTTCCCAAATGGGCGGGTTGAATCTTGATGTCAGACAAGCCAACTCAGCATGGCCAAGCTGATCTACTCGGCGATCACGTCGCTCGACGGCGACGCTGCCAGACGTCTAGCCGCGGCGCCCAAAGGGTCGGGTCCGCGCCTCGCACTCCGGACGCGGATCCACAGCGTCCTGGCGGACCTGACCAGTTTCGTCGGGCGCCGGCGCGAACTTGCCGAGATTTCCAGGCCTCATTTCTGTAGCCACCGGTTGTAGCCACGCCAATGGGAAGAACGGCACCTAGTGGAACCCTTGTGAATACATGGAAAGCCAAAAACGCGAGCTGAATTCAATTGCCGGCTGATTTGTAAACAGCGGGTCGCTAGTTCGAATAAGACCCGTCGGCTCCATCTCTACGAATACCGGTGGCGCCTCGAGCGGTTCTGGTCTTTTGCTCCCCCGCTGGCGGGGGACGGTCGTGGTGAGGCCTACTGCATCGGGAACGGCAGCTGCCACAATACGGGTAGTTCATCGACACGGATCACGCTCACCCATTTGACCCACCAGTACCCTCGCCGGTCCGGCGCCACCACACGCACCGGGAAACCGTGGCCGGCATCGAGCGGCATGCCGCCAAGTCGAGTGGCCAATAACAACCGGCCCGCATCGGCAATCGCGAACCGGCGGTCATAACCCGTTGCCGATCGAACATGAATGCTGCCCTTGGGATGTGACGGAGTAATCAGTCGGCTGAGCCTTACGCCTGACCAGTCCTGTGTCGAGTAGAAGCCATCGGCACCGAATCGAACATCCACTGCGTTGCAGGGAGCTGACTCGGCTCGAGTGAACCGAATTCGTACGAACCGGTGAAGCGGCGTTCGGATCCCGGCAAGTGGAAAACACGGACGGCCGCTTCGCCCGTCGCATAGGTCAGTCCGGCTCCGGCCATCAGGGCGCCGGCGCGCAGCATGCTTCGTCGCGACAGATCGACGGCCCGCATCGGGATTCGGCGAGCGATGATGTGCCAGGCCGCGAACGGGATCGCGAGCAGCGCCGCGCCAACGTGAACCTCCATCGCGGTAAAGGCTCCCGCGGAGATCAGGAGCCCGGTCGAGTGCAGGATGCCCGCCAGGACGGAGAGAAGGACCAGCAGGGCGAAGAGCAACGACGCCCACCATCCGGGCCGGCGGCGCTGGATGGCCCGGGCCGCGATCACACTCTTCCACGGCGTGAGCGCGACGATCGCGTAGCCGCTGGCGGCATGCACGATCAGCGAAGCACGCGACGGCGCGGTGGCATAGAAGAAGGCAACCCAGCCGCTGACGAAGGCGAGGCCGAGCAGTAGGAACAGGGCGAGGTTTGTCCAGCGCTTCACTCCGCCCTCGCCGCTTCCGCGCGGCTGATCAGGTCGTGAAGCGAGGTCGCCTCGAGCGACGCCAGCCGCAGATCCGCGTCGGTCAGGTCGAGGTCGGCAGTCAGCGGGTTGGGTACGGCGACGCAGAACAGTTGCGCCGCCTTTGCCGCCCGGATACCGTTGGTCGAGTCCTCGAAGGCAATGGTCTCGTTCGGCGATACGGAAAGCCGATCGAGCGCCACGCGGTAGAGCTCTGGATCGGGCTTGGTCCTGGTCACGTCCTCACGACACACGATGGCATCAAAGTGATCGTGAATGCCGAAACGCTCGAGATGCTCTGTCACCCAGGTCGACCCCGAACTGGAGGCGATGGCCATCTTGAGACCGAGCCGCCGCGCGTCGGCCAGGTACTTCTCTACGCCCGGCAGTAGCTGCTGCATCGACGTGGCCTCCCTGTAGTAGAGCTGTTCCAGATTATCGAGCTCCTGGCGATCGAGCTTCTCGCCTGTCCGTTTTCCAAGGTCCAGCAACGGATCGAACGGCCCGGAGGCCGTCCCGATGATGGTCAGCCACCGTTCGCGGGGCAGCTCCTGCCCGCGTTCCCGATAGATTCGTTGCCACGATTCGAAGATCGGGCCCTCGGTATCGACGAGCAGGCCGTCGAAGTCGAAGACAAGCGCCTTGATCCTCATCACTCGCTACAGGTTGCGCTGGAAGAAGGCGAGCAGGCGCCGCTCCATGTCCGCGCGGTCACGCTCAGAGCGAGGCATGTGCCGCTCGTTCGGATAGAGCAGCGTTTCGAACGGCTTCCCGGCATCGATCAACGCCTGCATGACGCGGGCGGTGTGCCGGAAGTGCACGTTCTCATCGATCATGCCATGGACCAGCAGCAGCTTGCCTCGCAACTGATCGACGTGCGTCAGGGTCGAGCTGCGGCGGTATCCCTCGGGGTTGTCCTGCGGCGTGCTGAGGTATTTCTCCGTATACGCCGTGTCATAGCCTTCCCAGAAAGTGACGGGCGCCCCGGCGACGCCGGCTTTGAACACGTCCGGCTGGGTCAACAGCGCCATCAGGGTCGTGTATCCGCCGTAGCTCCATCCGTAAATCCCGACGCGCGAGACATCGGCGAAACCAAGCGTGCCCAGCCAGCGCACGCCTTCGACCTGGTCGCGGACCTCGATCTCGCCCAGGTTGCGATGGATCGGCGCTTCAAACCTCAATCCGCGGCGCGCGGAGCCGCGGTTGTCGACCTTGAGAACGACAAAGCCGTGCTCGGCCAGCATCTGCGCGCGCAGGTCGACGGTCTGGGCCCAGCTATCGTTGACCATCTGCGGGCCGGGGCCACCATAGACAGACACGATCACCGGCGCCTCGCCGGGAGTCGGTGGCCGGTAGATCGCGGCATGCAGCTCGACGCCGTCGCCCGCCCGAAACCGCTGCAGCTCCGGTGCCCGAAGATCGAGATCGATCGGGCTCGCCGCATGGATCACGTGCCTGGGTTCGCCATCCATACCGCGGACGGTCACGCTGGGCGGATGCTCGCGGTTATCCCAGACGTCGATCAAGCTGGAGAAATCCGGCGCGATCTCCGCGCCGTGGATACCGGCTTCGCGCGTCAGGCGCTCCGGCTCGCCGCCATCCAGCGACACCCGGAACAGATGTCGTTCCGTGGGACTCTGCCGCCAACCGACGAAGTAGAGTTGGCGCCGCTTCGCGTCGAGCGCCACCGTGGCTTCGGCAG
>VBEN01000127.1 GCA_005881175.1 Chloroflexota bacterium | reverse complement strand
GGCGAGGTTCGGCCGAGCCTTCTCGAGAACCTGGCCGGCGCCGAGCACGTGATGCGCGAGCTGGCCGCCATCGGTATCGACATGGACAAGGTGACGTATGACCTGCAGGTGGACGGCGTCAAGCTGTTCGCCGACTCGGTCACGAAGCTGCTCGAGGAGATCGCCAACAAAAAGCAGCAGTTGAAAGCGGGTGCCGTCGGCGCCCATGAGGCGGAGCTGGGCACCATCGAAGAGGCGGTCAGCCGTCGGCTGGGGCAGCTCGAGCAGGCGGCCGTGGTCCGGCGGATCTCGGAGAAGGATGCCGGGCTCTGGAAGTCGAACGGGACGGTCGAGAAGGAAATCCGCGAGCGGCTTGGCTGGCTCCAGGTGGCCGATCGGATGGAAGAACAAGTCCCGAAGCTGACCGAGCTGCGCGGGCAGCTGGTCGCCGAAGGTTGCACCGACGCCGTGCTGATGGGGATGGGCGGCAGCAGCCTCGCCCCCGAGGTGTTTCGGCAGACGTTCGGCGCCGCAGAGGGCGCGCTTAACGTTCATGTACTCGACACCACCGATCCGGCGGCCATCGCCGCGGTCGAGCAATCGATTGACGTGAAGAAAACCGCGTTCCTTGTCGCGTCGAAATCGGGCACGACGCTCGAGACCCTCTCGCACTATCGATACTTCTTCGAGCGGGCCGGGCGCAACGGCAAGCAGTTCATCGCCATCACGGACCCGGGGACGTCGCTGGCGGACGAGGCCGCGACCCGAGGGTTCCGGCGAGTCTTTCTCAACCCGTCCGACATCGGGGGGCGGTACTCCGCGCTTTCGTACTTCGGGCTGGTCCCGGCTGCGCTCGGGGGCGTGGACCTGGCTGGTCTGCTGGACCGGGCGGCCACGATGACGCAGGCCTGCTCACCATCGGTGCCGGTGGCCGAGAATCCCGGCGCCTGGCTCGGTGCGGTCCTTGCTGAGGCGGCCAAGGTTGGCCGCGATAAGGTCACGATCCTCGCGCCGGCCGCGATGCGAAGCTTCGGGATCTGGGCGGAGCAGCTGATCGCCGAGAGCACCGGCAAAGAAGGCAAGGGCCTCGTGCCGGTGGCCGACGAGGCGTTGGGATCGCCGGAGGTCTATGGCCATGACCGGCTCTTCGTGCGGCTGTCCCTGCCCGGCGGGACGGACGCCGATGCCGCCCGCCTGGCGGCGTTGAGCAAAGCCGGGCACCCCGTGGTAACGCTCAAGCTCAATGACCCACTGAGCCTGGGCGCCGAGTTCTTTCGGTGGGAATATGCGATCGCGGTCGCGGGCGCGATCCTTGGAATCAATGTCTTCGACCAGCCAAACGTGCAGGAGGCAAAAGACCTCACCAAAAACGTGCTCAGCGAGGGCAATCCGCCAACCGTGGGGGAGGGGATCCGCTGGGCTGGGCAGCAGGGCGCGACTCTGGATACAGCCATCCAATCACTCCTCGGACAGGTCCGCCCGGGCGATTACGTGGCCCTGCTCGCCTACATTTCCCCCGACGAGGAGCATGATCGCGCCCTGAACAGCATCCGGCTCGCAATCCGCGACAAGCATCGGGTCGCCACCACCATCGGCTACGGACCGCGCTATCTGCACTCGACCGGCCAGCTGCACAAGGGCGGCCCCAACACCGGTGTTTTCCTTCAGATCGTGGGGGACGACGTGAAGGATCTCGAGATTCCCGGCGAGCGATTCACGTTCGGCGTCCTGAAGCAGGCCCAGGCGCTCGGCGATTTCCAGGCGCTGCGCAATCATGGTCGCCGGGTGCTGCGTGTCCAGCTGCGGGATGCGAACCAGGGCCTGGTCAAGATCGGCCAGGCCATTGCCACAGGCGTGCAGGTGGCGTGATGCAGCTGGGCCTCATCGGCCTGGGCCGAATGGGAGCCGGTATGACGCAGCGGCTGCTTCAGGGCGGCCACCAGGTCATGGTCTTCGACCGATCACCAGAGGCGGTCAAGTCGCTGGCGGCCAAGGGCGCCGGCGGGACCATCAGCCTCGAAGACCTCGGTCAGAAGCTGAAGGCACCCCGGGTTTTCTGGATGATGATCCCCGCGGGCGCGCCGGTCGACGACACCATCCAACGGCTGCAGGACACCGTCTCACCGGGCGATGTGATCATCGACGGCGGCAACTCGAACTACAAGGACTCGATCCGCCGGGCCGAAGACCTGCGCACCAAACAGATCGAGTATCTCGACGTCGGCGTCAGCGGTGGGATCTGGGGTCTCAAAGTGGGCTTCAATCTCATGGTCGGCGGCAACCAGGCCGTCTTCGAGCAGGTCGAGCCCATCTTCAAGACGCTGGCGCCGCCGGACGGGTACGCCTACGTGGGCGCCACCGGCGCCGGGCACTACTCAAAGATGGTGCATAACGGGATCGAGTATTCGCTGCTGCAGGGCTATGCGGAAGGTTTCGAGATCCTGAGGGCGGCGCCGTTCGGCTTCGACCTGGCGCAGCTGGCGCGGCTCTGGAATCACGGCAGCGTGATCCGTTCCTGGCTGCTCGAGCTAGCCCAGGCGGCGCTCGAGCGAGATCCGGAGCTGGCGAAAATTCGGGGCTGGGTCGAAGACTCGGGTGAAGGCCGCTGGACGCTGGAGGAGGCCATCGATCATGCGGTGCCCGCGCCGGCGCTGGCGATGAGCCTGTTCATGCGCTATCGGTCGCGGCAGGATGACTCCTTCAGCGCCAAGGTGCTGGCGGCGCTCCGCAACGAATTCGGGGGACACCCCGTCAAGGCGGAAGACCCCCCACCCCGACCCTCCCCCACAAGGGGGGAGGGAGTATAGGCCGTGGCGCAAGCCGCCGCCCCAGCGCTGACGCAGAACATCCTTCGCGAAGGTCTGATCCTGTCGCGGACACCCGATCCCGCGGTGATGGTGATCTTCGGTGCCTCGGGCGATCTGACGGCGCGCAAGCTGATGCCCGCGCTCTACAACCTGGCGCTGAATCGATACCTTCCCTCGGGCTTCAGCGTGATTGGTGTGGCCGACACGGCGCTGTCAGAGGAGGAATTCCGCTCGAACATGGCGGACGCTGTGCGTCGTTTCTCCCGGACTCAGCCAGTCGACCGCGCGGTCTGGCAGAGCGTCGCCGAGGGTCTGAGCTACGTGCGGATGTCGTTCGACGACCCGGAAGCCTATGGGCGGCTGGCGGCGGAACTCGAGCGCCTGGATCGTGAGCGAGGCACGAACGGCAACCGCGTCTTCTACTTCGCCACCGCGCCGCGATTCTTCCCCGTCATCGTGGAACGGCTTGGCGCATCCGGGATCGCCCGTACCGGAGGCGGATGGAAGCGGGTCGTCATCGAGAAGCCCTTCGGTCACGACCTGAAAACCGCGAAAGAGCTGAATCAAACGATCCACTCGGTTTTTGCGGAGCCGCAGGTCTATCGGATCGACCACTACCTGGGGAAAGAGACGGTCCAGAACGTCTTAGTTTTCCGCTTCGCCAATGGCATCTTTGAGCCGATCTGGAATCGTCGCTATGTCGACCACATTCAGATCACGGTGGCCGAAGACATCGGCATCGAACGCCGCGGCAAGTACTACGAAACTTCGGGCGCGCTGCGCGATATTTTTCAGAATCACCTGTTGCAGTTGCTCAGCATCGCGGCCATGGAACCACCTCCCAACTTCGACGCCGACACGGTACGCGATGAAAAGCTCAAGGTCCTGAAGTCGATCCATCCAGTCGATGTGGACAACGACGTCGTGCGCGGCCAGTACGGTCCCGGATGGGTCGGCGGACAGGAGGTGCCCGGGTATCGTCAGGAAGCCAATGTCTCCCCCAACTCGACGACGGAGACCTATGTGGCCGTGCGGCTCAAGGTTGACAACTGGCGTTGGGCCGACACGCCCTTCTACCTGCGGACCGGCAAGCGGTTGCCCAGCCGAGCGTCGGAGATTGCCATCCAGTTCAAGAGCGCGCCGCACCAGCCTTTCGCCAAAACCGCGATCCAGGGTATGACGCCCAACGTCCTGGTGATGCGCATTCAGCCGCACGAAGGCGCATCGCTCAAGATCGCGGCGAAGATTCCGGGACCGGTCATGCGGCTGCGAACGGTCAACATGGACTTCTTCTACGGCTCGTCCTTCCTGGTGGAGTCGCCGGATGCCTACGAGCGGCTGGTGTTGGATTGCATGCTGGGAGATCCCACCCTGTTTGCCCGCGAGGATGAGGTGGAGCGGGCCTGGGGCCTGGCCGACACCATTGAAAATGGCTGGGCGGCGCAGCCCGCGCCGGACTTTCCGAATTACCCGGCCGGGACCTGGGGGCCAGAGGCGGCGGATGCCCTGATCGAGCGCGACGGCCGGCGCTGGCGGCGGCCATGAGCAGCAACCACACCGAGCTCACGGTCCAGACCTTTGTCGATGTCCATGCCATCCAGGAGGAGTTGGAGCAGGTCCGCTGGGGTCTGCATAGCGATGGCGAGCTGAGCGAGGCGGCGCAGCACGCCGCCAACGAAGCACGGGCCAGCGTCCTCAACCTGATCGCGGTCGTCGGCAACGAAGCCGAAAAGGACAGCGTCATCCAGGTGCTCGACCGGCTGTCGGTCACCAACCCCTCGCGGACCCTGATCCTGCTGGCTCAGCACACCAAGGACGCCGACAAGCTGGAGGCCCAGGTCTCGGCCCAGGACCGGACGGAAAGCGGTCATCGAGTCACGACCGAGCGGGTGATCCTCCACGCGCACGGGGAACCGGCTCGCCACCTGGCGAGCCTGGTCACGCCCTTGCTGATTTCCGATATTCCGGTGGTCTTGTGGTGGCCGGGTGGACCGCAGTTCGACCATCCGCTCTTCGACGACCTGTGTCAGCTTGCGGATCGGCTGGTGGTCGATACCGACCAGGGCTTTGATCAGGCCGACCTCCGCCGGCTGCTGGAGGTGGCCCGCCGGGAGCAGGCGCGGGCCTCCATCGGCGACCTCAATTGGGCCCGGCTGATTGCCTGGCGGCACGTGGCGGCGCAGTGCTTCGACATTCCCGGGGTGCTGGACGACCTGGCCGGGACCCACGGGGTCTCCATCTACCACGGCAGCGATGGATCGACGGCTCAGGCCAGCCTGCTCGGTGGATGGATCCGGAGCCGGATGGCGACGGTGGGCATCGAGGTGCCGCTGGAATTCCGAGCCGATGACACGTTTGAACATGGCATCTGCCGCTTCGTCATCTACACGAGCGGTGACGACGGTCCAGGCCGATTCAGTTTCAACCGGCTGCGGGGTGGCCGGTTAACCGTCGAGATCCGGCTCGGCGATCAAGAGCTCGCCCGGCGAACGGTCCGACTGGAGGCTCGCCCGCCGGAGGAACTGCTCGGCATCGAGCTGACGCTGCCGGGTCACGACACACTCTTCGAGGAAGCGCTGGCCGCAGCCCTGCGATGACGCCGGTCGTCGTCGCGGACCCAGCGGCGCTGGCGGAAGCCGCGGCTCGCTGGACGGCGGAGCGGATCGGGCGCGCGGTTGGGGAGCGTGACGCCTGTTACCTCGCCCTGGCCGGCGGTGAGACGCCCACAGGCTGCTACCGGCGGCTGGCCCAGCCGCCGTACGACAGCCAGCTGCCCTGGAGCCGGGTTTTCATCACCTGGTCCGACGAACGCCGCGTCCCGCTCGACGATCCGGCCAGCAACTACGCGATGGCCAGGGCAGCCTTGCTCGATCACGTGCCAGTGCCCGCGGACCAGGTCTTTCCGCTGACGGAGGAGAACCTGCCGGCCCTGGGCCGGGTGCCGAAAGACCCCGCTGGCCTGCCGCGCTTCGACGTCATCCACCTCGGGATGGGCGAGGACGGGCATACCGCGTCGCTGTTTCCCAGGAATTCGGCTCTCAAGGAGCGGCGCGCCATCGTTCGCGCCGTCGACGATGCGCCTAAGCCGCCGCCGCATCGGCTGACGCTGACGCTCCCGGCCCTCAACGCCGCCCGGGCGGTGCTCATCATGGTCTCCGGAGCCGCCAAGCGCGAGGCGCTGGCCCGGGTCCTGCGGCGCGACCTGGCGCTGCCGGCCAGCCACGTCCAGCCGGCGGACGGCGAGCTCGAGTTCATCGTCGACCAGGCGGCCTTCGGCCGATAGCCTGTTTCTTGACAGGCTCAACTCTGCGTGACATCTTGGTAACGCAGCGAGCAACTAACTCTACGTCAAGGCAGGGAAAGCAGCATGTCGATCGCGTCGACCCACCGGCCGCCAGTCGGGCGGGCCCATCGGGTCGAGCGCCGTAAACGCCGCCGGGTTGCCCGGTCAGCGGTTCACGGCCTGGTCAGTCTGGCGGCCTGGAGCGTCCTGTTCCTGGCGCTCGGCTGGCTGGTGGCGGCCGGCTTCTACGGGCTGCTGGCTACCGGATGAGGCGCTGCTATGGGCGCCGCTACCCATACCGGCATGCGAACTACCACCTGCGTGAGTGGCAGCGCCGGCGCCGGCTCGGCCTGCAGCGAAATCTGATCGTCGCCCTCATCGTGCTGTTTGCGCTCCCCCTGCTGACAGTGCCGGCCGTGGCGGCGCAGACGGTCGGCGACGTTCCGTCGGTTACCGGGCTGGCCTCCTCCATCCTGCCTCAGGACATGCTGATCTTCGATCGCCACGGCAACCTGCTCGCCGATGTCGGCGACCAGGGCGATCACCGGATCGTCGTGCCGATCAGCTACATCTCGCCGAACATCATCGACGCGACGATCGCCATCGAGGACCACACCTTCTACTCGAACAGCGGGGTCGATCCGACCGCGATCCTCCGCGCCGCCCTGGCCGACTACTCCCACCACGGCATCAAGCAGGGTGGTAGCACCATCAGCCAGCAGCTCGTCAAGCAGCTTTTCATCGGCCCCAACCCCGACAACTCCATCCAGCGCAAAGCCAAAGAGGCCGTCCTGGCCCTGATCGTGAATCGGCACTACACGAAGAGCCAGATCCTCGAGATGTACCTGAACACGATCTTCTACGGCAGCCAGACCTACGGCATCGAGGCCGCCGCCCGCAGTTACTTCCGGACCAACGCGCACGACCTCAGCCTGGCGCAGGCGAGCATGCTCGCCGGACTGCCGCAGGCGCCCACCCAGTACAACCCCCTGATCAACCTGCCGGCGGCCAAAAAGCGGCAGCACGACGTGCTGGCCGCCATGGCGGAGTATCACTTCATCACGGCGCAGGAGGCGGACGTGGCCTACGCGGTAAAGCTGCAGATCTACCCGCCGGTCAACCAGTACGTCGCGCCCTACTTCGTCGACTATGTCCTCAAGACGCTGCGGCAGCAATACCACATCCAGCCGAGCGACCGGGGCGGCTATCGTGTCTATACGTCGCTGGATCTCAACTTGCAGCACATCGCCGAGCATGTGGTGCGCGATCAGATCGCGCAGAAGGGCAAGTACTACAACTTCAATGACGCCGCCCTGGTGAGCATGGACCCCAAGACCGGCGAGATCCTGGCGATGGTAGGTGGCGACAACTACAACAAACCGGGCGGCTGGATCAACATGGCCGACACACCGCGCCAGCCGGGATCGACGTTCAAGATCTATACCTACACCGCCGCCATCGAGAGCCGGAAGTTCAACATGATCACCCCCATCCTGGACGCCCCACTGGTCTTTCCCACCTGGGGCGGGGCGAGTGGCTTTGAGCCCTACATGCCGTTGAACTACGACCTGAAGTACCACGGTGTGCTGCCGCTGAAGATGGCGATGGGCAACTCCCTGAATATTCCGGCCGTCAAAACGGAGCTTCGGGTGGGGATCCAAAACGTGGTGCAGATGGCCCGCCGCATGGGGGTCACACACCTGACCAAAGAGGATGACCAGTACGGGATCAGCCTGACCCTGGGCAGCGCCGAGGTAACGCCCCTCGACATGGCGACCGGTGTCTCGACGCTCGCGGCCATGGGCGTCCGGCACAGGCCGGCGCCGGTACTCTTCATCAAGGATGCGGCCGGTCGCGACGTCTTCACTTACGACCCGGCGAAAACCGCCTCCCGCGCCGTCAGCGAGCAGGTCGCCTTCATCATGGCGGCGATCATGTCCGACGACCGCAACCGCTGCATGGAGTTCGGCTGCCATGGCGACCTCACCCTGCCCGGTCGCCATGTCGCCGCCAAAACCGGTACCACCCAAGCCTTCCACGACAACTGGACTATCGGCTTTACACCCAGCCTGGCCACCGCCGTCTGGATCGGGAACCCGGATAACAGCCCGCTGAGCCACAACTCGACCGGGATCGTGGGGGCCGCACCCATCTGGCACAAGTTCATGCAGCAGGCGCTGGCGGGAACTCCGGACCAGTGGTACACAATGCCGGCCGGCCTGCATCAGATCGGCGACAACTACTTCCTCCCCGGCACTGAGAATGTCCGCTCCCAGGTCCTGGGCTGGCCCGTCTGCCAGTTCGGGCGGTACAACCCCTACGGCCTTTCCTGGGCCGACACCCTGGTCGGCGGTGTGCCGTGCACCCTCGGCGGCGGAGCGCCGAAGGCCGTTCCCCCGAAGACCACCAGCCGATAATCGAATCGTCGTGTCCCTATCCTGGCCTCGATCCGGGTTTATCCTGCTGCTCGCCATGGGGCTTGGCTGGCTGACGGTGCAGCCCGTGGCCGCGAGCGACGGCGCCGTTCTCTCCGGTCCGCTTGAGATCCGGATCATCGGTGCCAATGGTCTGCGGACTTTCGTCGCTCTGTCGCCCGAGGACCGTCGCGGCGCAGCGGCCCTGCTCAACCAGGTCGGTGGAGCGCTGGAAGGACCGGCGCAACCGATCGAGGAGGCCGCCGCCATGCTGCCCCATTACCGGGTCGTCGTGCGCCGCCTTCCGCCCAGCTATCTCACCGGTTCATGGCCCCGGCCGACCGAGACCAGCTTCATCTATTACACCGGCGTCGAGGGCACCAGCTTCCTGATGGTTGAGTTCAGCCAGAGCGACGCGGCGCTCGAGGACCGCTGGATGCTGCCGTCTCCCGAGGTTTCGGCATTGCTCGAACGGCACCTGAAGGGCCTGCTGCCGATCGGGACCGAGCCATCGGCTGAGAGCACCAGCGCGCCGCCCTGGGGAATGGCGATCGGCGTGGTCTTGCTCGCGGCCTTCGGCGCAATGCTCTTCGAGGAACGCCGGCGCTGGAGCCTGCTGCGAGCAAAAGGAGCGCCGGAAAGGGGACTTTAACCGGCGCTCCGAACGGTAGTCGGCAGGTCTGTGGTTAATTCGCCGTCGGGTTACGCTACACTGCCGCCTGCCATGCGTCGGATGGTTTGTCTGGCGGCGATCGTCCTTATCGGCTGTGCACCGCGGGCTGCCGCCACTTCGCCCTCGCCCCCACCGGCAGCGACGGTCAGCCCGTCCGCAACGGCACGCGCATCCGCAACGGTCGACCAGGACCCGACCCTCGGTCCTGCCGGATTGACCCTGCGCGAGGAGATCGGCGCCGTAATGATGGTCGGCTTCAACGGTGCGCTCACCCCGGCCGTGCTGGACGACTGGAAACAACGCCAGTTCGGTGGCTTGATCGTCGTGCCGATCAACCAGAACGCCCACGACCCGGCAGCCATCCGCCAGCTCATCCAGTCCGTCCGTGGCGTCATGGCCCATCCGCTGCTGGCGGCGACGACCCAGGAAGGTGGGTCAGTCTGTTTTCTCGAGACCCGCGTCCCCTGTCTGGCCGGGGCCCGACAGGCCGGCCCGCAGGGGCCAGCCGCGATTCAGGCCGAGATGACGTCGATGTCGCGGGGACTGAAGGCGCTCGGTTTTGATATCAATCTGGCCCCGGTGGCCGACGTCTGGGATGGCGTCCACCCATTCATTAGCGAGCGGAGCTACGGGCAGAATCCGCGTGTCGTCGCGCAAGACGTGACAGCCGCGATCGCCGGCATGCACGCGGCCGGGATGTACGCCGCCGCCAAGCACTTTCCCGGCCACGGCACCGCCGACGCCTTTGTTCCATTCCAGGCGGCGATCGCCGCCCAGGTTGAGTTCGTGATGATCGGCCATATGAATGTCCCGGCGCTCGACGACTCAGCGCCGGCCAGCATGTCGCCGGCAGTGCTGCACGCGCTGCGCTCGGACCTGGGATACAAAGGCCTCGTCATCTCGGATGACCTGCAGACGGGAGCGCTCAGCCCGCAGTATCCGCCGGCGGCCGCGGCCGTGCGCTTTCTGCAGAACGGCGGCGACATGGTGATCGTCTCCCATGACATCGAGGTCGCTGATGCCACCTACGACGCCATCCGTGCCGCGGTGCAGAGTGGCAGCTACCCGCGATCGCAACTCGACGCCTCGGTTCACAAACTGCTGAACCTCGGCCTTCGCTACATGCCTTAGTCGGGCGGCTCGCTGGCGACCTCGGCGCCCATGGCGTGGTAGCCCCCGTCGACGTGCACGATTTCGCCTGTGGTGGACGAGCTCCAGTCAGAGAGCAGGACGCACGCCATCTTCGCGACCGGCGTCCGATCCTCGCTGTTCCACCCAAGCGGAGACCGCTGTCCCCAGGTGCTCTCAAACTTCTCAAATCCGGGGATGCCCTTCGCCGCCATCGTCCTGAGGGGCCCGGCCGCGAGCGCATTGACCCGGATTTGATGCCGGCCGAGATCGCGGGCAAGATAGCGCGTCACCGATTCGAGTGCAGCTTTGCAGACGCCCATCCAGTCGTAGAAGGGCCAGGCCTGCGTCGAATTGTCGAAATCGAGGGTGACGATGCTTCCGCCACGCTCCGCCATCAGCGGGCTCAGCGCCTGGGCCATGGCCTTGAGCGAGTAGGCGCTCGTGTGAAAGGCGGTCTCGACACTCTCCCACGGCGCGGTCAGGAAGTTGCCGCCCAGCGAGTCGGGAGGCGCGTAGGCGATGGCGTGGACGAACCCGTCGAGGCGACCCCAGCGCTGTTTCAGCGTCTGGGCCAGCGCGTCGACCTGCTCCTGGTTGTTCACATCCATCTCAAGGATCTCTGGCGTCGGTTTCATCCGTCGGGCGCTCTTCTCGGTCAGGCTCATGACCCGGCCGAAACTCGTCAGCACGATATCGGCGCCCTCCCGCTGAGCCAGCTCGGCGATCGCAAAGGCGATACTGGCCGGGGTCAGGACCCCGGTGACCAGGATCTTCTTCCCCTCGAGGATCATCGCGCGATCAGCTCCTGGCGCCGCTTCTTGAACTCTTCGCTGTCGATCTCGCCCCGGGCAAAACGCTGTTCGAGGGTGACCAGGGCACTGTCGTGGCGAACCTTCTGAACGATGGCGGGAACGACGAAGTAGGCGACCACGCCGGCCGTCACCGAGAAGAGGACGAAGGGGAGGAGGAGAAACAGGATTCCGCCAAAAAACACCGGGCCTTCCAACGGCTGCTAACCCTCACGCGTGCTGGTTGGGGTGGCTTGAGGGATTTGAACCCTCGACCCTCAGATCCACAATCTGATGCTCTAACCAGCTGAGCTAAAGCCACCGTTGCGCCCGTGATTATAAGAGGTTACCCATCCCCGACCGTTCAAATTGTGTGGAACTCGCGTTATATGCTGTAGGCGCCTTGACGACGTCCGACGACGCGCTCATCCGCCGCGCCCAGGCTCTCGACCCGGGAGCACTGGCCGAGCTCTATGACAGGCATTTCGATGGGATCTACCGATATCTATTCACCAGACTGCGCCACCAGGCCGACGCTGAAGACTTCACCGAGCAGGTATTTCTGAAGATGGTCGATTCCATTCAGCGATACCGCCCGCGTGGGGTCGCGTTTTCGTCCTGGCTCTACCGGATTGCCCACAACCTTTTGGTGGATCGGTATCGGCGCGCTGGACGCGAGGCGGTGGAGCTCACCGAGCGGGTCCAGGACGCCCGCCCGCAAGCCGATCCGGCCACGCTGGCGCAGAACTCCGAGGACCGCCGCCACCTGGTGGCAGCGTTGCGACGGCTGACGCCAGAGCAACAGCGAGTGATCACGATGCGGTTCATCGACAACCTGAACGTCGATGAGATCGCCCACCTCATGCGCCGCCGGCCGGACAAGCGCAACCTGCAGGACGTCCTGCGTCGTTATCCGGCCGATCGCCAGGAGCTGGTCGCTCTCCTCCGACTCTCGGTGGACCTCGGTGGACTGGGCGGCGCGCCCGCCGCCGACCCCGCGTTCCGCTTGCGTGCTCGCAACCGGATGCTGGCTACCGCAGCCGATCGCCACCATCGGCAGCGCTGGAACCGACGCCTTGCGCTGCCCAGACCGGTCTGGCGATTCGCCGTCGCCGGCGCTTGCGCCGCGGCGCTGATGGTGGCGAGCCTGACGGCCGCGGCCGCCTCCGGCAGCAGCCTCCCGGGCGATCCGCTCTACGCCATCAAGCTCGGAGTGGAGCGAGCCCAGCTGGCCACCACCTTCGATACCGGTGCGCGGGCCCGGCTGCAGCTGCACTTCGCCGACGTTCGTCTCGATGAGGCCCAACGCCTCTTTGCGCTGGGGAGGGTCCAGGATGGAGTGCGTGTCATGAACGAATACGACGGCGACGTGACGCAGTTCAATCGGTCGATCGCCGCAAGTGCGTTGGATAACCGCACGGTCGACGACCTGAGCCGTTTCATGGACGATCGGGAAGCGCGCGCGGATGCCAGCCTCAAGCAAATTGCCGGATCGCTGGCCGCCAGCGGCGATCGGGAGACGGCGGCTGCCGTCAGTCGTACCCAGTCGCACGTTGACCAGACGCTTCGCGGAAGCAAGCGCGATTTGCAGGCACGCAGTGGGTCCCAATCCGCAGATCAAAAGCCAAAGCCTGCCGGCGGAGGCCAGTAGCGGCTAAACGAATTTGCCGCGCCGGGCGGCAAAAAAGTCGCGCAGCAGGCGGCCGGCCGGTTCGGCCAGGATCCCCGAGCTGATCTCCACGCGGTGGTTGTTCGCGGGGTTACGCAGCACGTCGTACACCGAATCGACGGCGCCCTTTTTGGGGTCGGGCGCACCATAGACCAGGCGATCGATGCGGGCCAGCACCATGGCGCCGGCGCACATCGGACAGGGCTCCAGCGTGACATAGAGCGTGACACCGTCCAGTCGCCAGGACCGAGCCAGAGTCGCCACTCGCCTGAGGACGAGCATCTCAGCATGGGCCGTGGCGTCCGGCGTGCCTTCGATCAGATTGTGAGCTTCCGCCAGGACGGACCCATCACGCACGATTACTGCGCCGACCGGAACCTCACCGATCGCGGCGGCGCGCCGGGCTTGTGCCAGGGCGCGCTCCATGTAATGAGCGTCGTCGCGCGCGCCGGTTACTAGACTGGGATCGATGGCGTCAGGAAGCATAATCGAGGACAAGGGCCTGTTCGGGCCGAAGTCCCGTATCTGGCGGGTGAACCGCGAGTCCGCGGTGACGCTCGGAGGGACCTGCGCGATCCTGATGCAGCTGGCGCATCCACGAGTCGCCGCCGGAGTCCGCGACCACAGCCGGTTCGAGGAGGATACAGTCGGACGTCTTCGCCGGACGCTGGACCTGACGATGACGATCGTTTTCGGCTCACGCACGGCTGCGATGCAGGCTGTCCGGTCGATCAATGCCAGACACCGAGCCGTCAACGGTCCGGGATATTCGGCCCTGGACCCGGAGCTGCTCATGTGGGTTCACGCCACGCTGGTCTTTTCCGGGCTGCGCGCCTACCAAGCGTTCGTTGGCCCACTGAGCGCCGCTGATCGAAACGGTTACTACCAGGACACGAAGGAGATCGGCATCCTGCTCGGCATCCCCCGCCAGATGTATCCAGCGAATATCGAGGCCTTTGACGCCTACCTGGAGACGCTAATCGAGGGGGGCGAGTTGAGGGTCGGGGAGGGTGCTCGCGAGATGGGGTGGCGCGTTCTCCGACCGCGCATTCGCCGCGTTCCACGGATCGCTTTTGCGCCGATGCAGGTGATCACCGCCGCCCTGCTGCCGCCCCGGCTCCGGGACGAGTACGGGCTCGCGTGGGGACCAGCGCAGCGGGTCGCCTTTTCCACCTTCCGCGTGGGCCTCGTCGGGCTGGTCGCGCTCGCCCCGGCGCCGATTCGCTGGCTGCCCTACGCGCGCCACGCCTACCGGCGGTTAGAGCTCCAGCGCGCCTAGGTCATGGCGGATTCGTCGGCCGAAGCTTGCCGCCGCAGTATGTCGATAAGCCGAGACGCCTAGCCAGGTGGGTAATCGCTCACATGCCTGACCTGGATATCGCGCGGAGGCTCAGATCCGCGTCTAACTCGGAAGACCAGTTCATCACCAACCTGGTGCTGCCGGATCGCCTTCTGCACGTCCAAGAAGGTATTGATCGACTGGCCATCAACGCCAACCAGGTGATCCCCGCTGTGGACGCCCGCCCGTGCGAGTTGACTGCCTTGCCGCGGAGGCGATATCTCCACCCCGGGCTGGCTGTCCGGCAGGGGTTGGGCCTCGCTCCAGGCCTCATGGATCCAATGCCGGCCGGCGGCGGTGCAGCCGCAGGCCCCGATGCTGCACATGGGGCAGATACACCGGCACGCGAGTCGCTGTAGGTCCAGCTCTTCAACGACGGCGCCTGGCAACAGGTGAGTTAGCAACCGAGCCGCCTTTGCGTAAGAGTTGAGGTGTTTACGTGCGAGCGCCCGCAGGGCGGGGTCGTACAGGCGCAGAGCGAATGCGATCAACACCGAGTATTCCATGACAGCAAAGCTGAAGGCGGCGCCATACGCCGCGAGGAGACTGGACACCTTCAAGGGCGACGAGAAATCTGCCAGCAAGGGCGCAATCGGCGATCGGGGCTCGGTTGGTTGGGCGGCCTCCTGCCCAAGATAGTTCTCGAGATTCCGTCGCTGGATGCCGGCTTGGGCCTGGATCGCCTCCAACGAGGAGTGGAGCCTGGTGTGGGTCAGCGTCAGGTCAGCCTGCCGACCGAGGCCTTCCTCGATGGCCCTCTCAGTGGCCACGAGAGCCATGACCTGATCTGGCAAACTCGATGGGCTGAGGGCGACGCCTACCTCTCGTACCAGCCTTCCAGGAAGGCCCGTCCCAGAGTGCCCTTGAATAGGTTGAACATCAGCCAGGCCGGCGTCGCTTCCCTGTCAATCTCGATCGTCTCGGCCTCAAGGGCGAGCGCCGCGAAGATGTAACGGTGCCTCCCGTGACCCGGTGGCGGACCGGCGCCGCAATAACGCGCCATCCTGGCGTCGTTCTTAAGCTGAAAGGCTCCCGGCGGGAGCCTCGAGCCGGACTCGTCGCCGGCGCCGGCAGGCAAGTCGGTGACGTTGCCGGGAATGTTCACCACGGCCCAGTGCCAGAAGCCGGTGACCGTAGGGGCTTCGGGATCGCACATGGTGACCACGAAGCTCTTCGTCCCTGAGGGGAAGCCGCTCCAGGACAGTTGCGGGGAGACGTCCTCGCCGCCGGCGCCGAATATACCGCTAACCTGCGGCATCTCCAGCTTTTCACCTTCCCGCAGGTCGCTGCTGGTCAGTGAGAAGGAGGCCGCGCTGGGAAGGTTGTCGTAGGGGTTCCAACTCATTTTGGACTTCTCCAATCCTGCGGCGGAGAGGTGATCGCCCACCTTTGCGACAGTCTACAGCCCGGCCGACGAGCGGGAAGGGAGCGGAGGGGGCGAGATTCGAACTCGCGGTGGCGTTGCCGCCACACGGCTTTTCGAGAGCCGCACCTTAAACCGCTCGGACACCCCTCCGGGCGGACATTGTATTAGCTAATGACGGCCTTTCGCCGGGCGCGGTGCCGCGCGACCTTGGCCCTGTTCCCGCAGCTGCGCATACTGCACCATTTCCGCTTGCCGGTGCGCGAGGTGTCCTTGAACACCCACCGGCATTGGGGGTTCTCGCAGATGCGCAGCCGCCCGGTATCGCCCTGAATCAGCTCACGCGCGATCGACTCGGAAAGCCGGGCGATGGCGCCATCAACCGGGTCACCCTGATGGCGGTGGTCGAGCGAGACGCCGTCCGGCGCCGGGACCAGCTCGTAGATGTAGTGCGTGCGCAGAGCCCGGTTGATCTCGTCCAGATCGGCTGCCTTCGGGGCCTGGCGTGCGGCGGCGGCCTCCAGCACGCCCCGCATCGCCTGGCGGACTCGCCGTAGTCGAGCCAGGGTCTCGGTGCCGCTCGCCGGGGAGGCACCGTATTGCGCCACCAGGTGGAGCCGGGCCTCACCGTGCATCAGGTCATGCTCGACGAGCCAATCCAGCGCGGCAGTCGGGGAGTCCAGGTGATCGTGGGGGACCGGCCACAGATCGAGCGTGTTCACGAAATCCAGGCCGGTCTGAAGCCGCGCCAGGTGACCGGTCACCATGGGCATCAGCGGCGCCGATCCTGTTACCGAATCGTTCACCTGTAACCCCCTTATACCACTTGACGGGTTAAATCTAACACGGTAGAATCTGTTTGTAACTCGTCTGAAGGCAAGCACCGGTTACAACGAGGTGACGAAAACATGCAGGATTACTACGCTTTATATACGTGGGCGATGGACAAGCAAGCCCATCTCGAGCGGGAAGCCGCCCGGCACCGGCTGGCTCGGCACTCGCGCTATCTGACCACGCACATCAATATCCGCCTGGGGTGGCCGCTCGCTCGCCGAAAGAACGAGCGCAAGGCCGCCTGACCACGCCGGACGTCGACGATGGCAACCGCACGGAAGTTCGGCCCCGCTGAGGTGGCGCAGACACTGGGCCGGCAGGCGAGGGAGCGAGCGGCCACGCCGGCCGCCCGCATCTGGCTGGCGCTGGGCACGGTGTACCTGCTTTGGGGGTCCACCTACCTCGGCATCAAGTTCGCGATCGACACCATCCCGCCGTTGCTGATGGGCTCGCTACGGTTTCTCGTGGCCGGCGGCGTCCTGTATGCGATGGCCGCCCGAGGCGGTCGCGGCCGTCAGGACCGCCTGGGCGCAAGCCAGTGGGGAGCCGCCCTGCTCATCGGTGCGGCGCTGCTGCTCGGCGGCAATGGCGGGGTCATCCTGGCGGAACAGTACGCGCCGACCGGGGTCGTCGCCCTCCTCGTCGCCACCGCGCCGCTGTGGATGGCGATCATCGATCGCGTGATCTTCGGCCGCCGGCTTCCGCCGCTCGTCATCGTCGGCCTGGTGGTTGGCTTCGGCGGGGTGGCCTTCCTGATCGGCTCGCCCGGCTCTGGACATGTTCGGCTGGTCGGCGCGGCGCTCGCGCTCGCCGCCCCAATCTGCTGGGCCAGCGGCTCGGTGTTTACCCGTCACGTCAAGCTCCCCGCCCGGCCGCTCGTCGCCGCCGCAATGGAAATGCTGTGGGCCGGCGTGCTCTTCGGCATCGCAAGCCTCGTAACCGGCGAACTGGGCCGCCTGCACATCCAGAGCATCTCGACCACCTCGCTTGTGGCCTTGCTCTACTTGATCGTCTTTGGCAGTCTGGTTGGATTCAGCGCCTATGTCTGGTTGCTGCGATCCGCCGGTGGCATCATCCTCGCCGCCGTCGCCTTGATTGTCGTGGCGAGAAACCGCGCCGCCTCGCAGGCTTCGGCCAGGGAGACGGTGTCGCCATGACGAGGATCACGCTCTCACTTGATGACGAGGTGGCGAGACAGCTCTCTGACAGCGCCCGCAAAGCCGGGATGAGCGAAGCGGAATTCGTCCGTCTGGCGATCGTGCGGCTGCTGCAATCGCAACATGGCCCCGCCGTCCCCAGATTTGCGCGGCACCTTGGCCCTCCGTCCTGAAGAGCTTTCCGGAGTCCCGCCCACGGCGGTGGTCGCCAGAGTCACACCTGGACCGCTAGGCACGATACTCGGGCTCTGATTACCTGATTGTCGAAGTGTGATCTTGACCGATAGTAGCGGGCTCAGTATAAAGGGGTAAGGACCAGCCGATTGACTGCCGGTCCACTAGCACAATAAGGGGCGTCCTCAGGAGGCTTGGGCAGCAGCGGGATTTGGGCAACCTGCCGGCCCAAATGTGTCAGTTAGCACGGGCAAGCCAGGGGCTGGGATTCAAGCCTTAATCGCCGAGCCGGGCTCCCGCTTGAGTAGGAGGACAAATGAGACGCCTCGTTCTCGCGCTCGTCGCGAGTCTTGGATTGACCGCCGGCATGTCGCTTGGCGTCGCCGCCGACATCAGCTTGACGGAAAACACACAGGTCACGCTTTCTTGTAGCGATGGTCACAGCGCAATTCTCTATGTCGATCCGATGACACTCACGAATCTGGTGGCGGACGTTCAAGCGATCGACTCTAGTGGAACAGCACTCAGCTGCACCTT
>VBEN01000006.1 GCA_005881175.1 Chloroflexota bacterium | reverse complement strand
AAGGCTCCGGCTTCACAGCTTGCGACTTCATCCCACGTCAGCGGCGTCGAGACCCGGGCATCGGCGGTGGGACGGACAGAGTAGGCGGAGGCGACCGTGCGATCCTTGGCATTCTGGTTGTAGTCGAGGAAGACACCGTGGCGCTCTTCTTTCCACCAGCGGCTGGTGGCGATGTCGGGCGCACGCCGTTCGACTTCACGAGCGAGAGCAACCGCGGCCCGACGGACCTCAGGAAATGTCCAGCGTGGCTCGATCCGGCAATAGATGTGGAAACCTCGCGAGCCGGAGGTCTTGGGCCAGCCGGTCAAGCCGAAATCATTGAGGACCTCACGCGTCGCCAGCGCCACCTCGCGAATTTGCGCCCACGACACGCCCGGGACCGGATCGAGATCGATGCGTAGCTCGTCGGGGTGGTCGAGGTCGGAGGCGCGCACGGGATGCGGATTGAGATCAATGCAGCCGAGGTTGACGATCCACGCCAGCTGGGCGGCGTTCGTCACGACGATTTCTTCCGCGGTTCGGCCCGACGGGAACGACAGCTCGACGGTCTCGATCCATTCTGGACGTGAGGTTGGAGCGCGCTTCTGAAAAAAGGCCTCGCCCTCCGCACCATTGACGAATCGCTTGAGGGCCATCGGTCGACCATTCACCCCACGCAGCGCGCCTTCCGCCACCTCCATGTAGTAGCGAACGAGGTCGAGCTTCGTGTGCCCGCTCTTCGGAAAGAAGAGCTTGTCTGGGTTGCTGATCTTGACCTCACGGCCGTCGACCTGGAGGACCTCCTCCCTCGGTGTTGGCATTGGTAGATACCATACGGCTAAGTGGCACGGACCTCCCCGAGCCCGATCATCGGGGCCGTGGCCCTGCTTGCGCTTTCGGCCTGCAGCCTGTCCGGGACCACACAACCGACCGCGTCCGCGATTCCGACCGGGACGTCCCAGCAGGGCGCGCCGCACTTCACCGCATATGTCGCCGCGGATTTTGCCACCGCCCTCGCCTGGGCGCCCGACAGGCGGCTGTTCTACGCCGAGCGGGGCGGCACCATCCGAACGTTCGATGGCAAGACATCCCGGGTTTTTGCCAGGGTGTCAGCCTCGACCTCGGGTGAACGCGGTTTGCTCGGCCTCGCGGTGAGCCCGTCGTTTCAGAGCGACCATTTCGTGTACGCGTTTTACAGCCGCGCCGACGACGAGAGCAAGCAGCGGGTGGTGCGCTGGACGGACCAGGGCGGGTCCGCAACCAGCCTGAGGACCATCATCGATAACCTGCCGGCTGGGAACGACTGCTGTCACAAGGGCGGGCGCCTCGCTTTTGGTCCCGACGGAAAGCTGTACGTCAGCCTCGGCGAAAATCATGTCCCGGCCGACGCGCAGCGATCGTCAAGTCTGCGCGGCAAGATCCTGCGTTACAACCCCGATGGCAGCGTTCCCGGCGACAACCCGTTCGGGTCGAGCAACCCGGTCTGGGCGATCGGCCTACGGAACCCCTTTGGGCTGGCTTTTTCCGCTGACGGCAGACTGTTCGTCACCGACAATGGCCCGTCGGGCGATGCCGGCACTCCAGGCAGCGGTTGGGATGAGGTCGATCATGTCGTCCGTGGCGGGAACTCCCAATGGCCCACCTGTTATGGCAACAGCATCCACCTCCAGGGATCCTCATGCGCCGGAACAGCACCCGTCTACCAGAGCGGCAACACCACCCTGGTTCCAACCGGCGCGACATTCGTCAGCGTCCAGGGCCCGGCGGGCTACGCGGGGAACTTCGTCTTCTGCAGCTACGACGAGAGCCGCCTGAAGATGTTGTCGTCCGACGGCACCCGGCTGCTCTCCGATGGTCCACGCTGCCAGCTGGACGTCAAAGAAGGGCCCGACCATGCCCTCTACATGTCGGACACGTCGGTGATCTACCGGCTCGGTGCCTAAGGTTGAATTAGCCCGCGACATCCAGCGCAGGCAGCGGCGGATGCACCGTGAGATAGCTGAGCAAGACGCCAATCGCGCCCGACACGGAAATCGAGCCAAGCCACAGAGTAATCGGCCAATCGATCCCGCGGGTGATCTGCAGAAAGAGCAGGTACAGGGCGGACACCGCGACCGGGCCGAGAAATGCGCCGATCCGAAGTGCGACAACCCGCTGTGGTCCGGGCCTGAGCCACACCAGCACCAGGTCCGCGAGGAGGCCACCGATGATCGCGACCGGGATCAGATCGAAGTTCTGCTCCAACGAGCCGAGCAGCGCACCGTTCAACCCGACCAGGAGGGTGATGCTGCCAAAGGGCAGCCTGAAACGACTGAGTAGGTACAGAACGACGCCGGTCAGCAGCGCCGTCTGCACCATGATGCCCAGAATACCCAGCTCCTGCAGGTGCGCAATGGTGGCGGGGGCCCCGGAGGTGGCCGCCGCGTAGGTATCCACTAGCGGTTCATCAAACTGGTTGAAGAAGGTGAGCATCGACAGGAGGAGGCTCGCCGAGATCACGGCCGTCCAGGGGGCTTTGCTGCCGGGGCGCCGCCAGGCGGCCCGCAGTGGTCCGGCCACGATCAGCGTGCCAGCCAGCATCAACAGAAGGTGGGGCGGACTGATCAAAGCCGCAAGGTTGACCTCGATGCCGAAGTGGAGATGCCAGAGCATGTCGATCGCGCCTCCGATGCCAAACAGCACGGCACCTAGCAGCGAGAGGTTGTAGCCGGCCGGCAGGGCTTGATCGAGGCGGTGACCCCGGGCTTGGTTGCGCAAGGCGCTCACGCCCAGAAAGAGCAGGATGGCGAAGATTCCCGAGTACAGCACTCCATGCCAGGGAGTGATGAACGTCTCTAGCCTGGCCAGATGCCGATGAGCCCATGCATCCAGATAGGCGCCCGACATCAGCCAGGTACACAGGGCGACCATGGTCCACTCGAATCGTGCCGTCGGCAGAATGGGACCTTGATCTCGAAACAGCTCCTTTGTCAGTTCTCTAACGCTTACCACGGCCGTCCTCCTCACAATCAGTAAATTCCGTGATGACGCGATCCCGGCTCCGTCCTAGGCTCCAGGCGTGGACCAGGATGAGCGTCTTCTCGTC
>VBEN01000005.1 GCA_005881175.1 Chloroflexota bacterium | reverse complement strand
CGCCCCTACCTGTACCACCACGAGGTTGGGAATCGTGAGTCCGCCCATGAAGTTGAGGTCGGAGGTGGTCGGTCGACCCACGCCATCCGGCCAGACGGTTAGATAGCTGCCGATCGTAGGCGTTGTCACCGTGACGTTCAGCACCACGGCCTTCGGCGGAACGGTCGCCCCCATCGATGGCACCCCGCCGACACCGGCGACCTGGACCGCGATCGACTGGTTCGGTCCCACCGCCGTGTTGAAGCCGCCCGTGCCGGTGCGGGTGTCGAGGATGCGAGTCGGCGCCACCGGCGTCAGGGAACTGCCGGTTCCGCCGGGCGTCGTGTCGGTGAACCAGCCGTTCACGTCGGCGATCACGTTGACGGTGCCGACCGGGTTGTAGATGTCGACCTGCCCTCCGGTGCCCAGCATGACGGCCACCCGGTTGGGCACGGTCTGTCCGGCCACGAAATTGACATTCGACGCCGTCGGTCGGGCCGCCCCGGTCGGATAAACCGTCAGGTAGCTCTGCGCCGTGGCGTCGGTCGCGGTCAGGTTGAGGATGACCGCCTCCGCGCCGGTAACGGGGACCAGGCCCTGCCCGCTCACGTGCACCGTGATCGTCTGGCCCGGTCCGAGCGGGGTACTAAACCCCCCTGTTCCGTCTCGGGTGTCGAGAATGCGCGCCGGCACCAGTGGGATGTAGCGCCCATCGACGCCGGGCGTCATCGTCGGCTGGTTCACCCAGCCCGCCACGTCGAAGACCACATCGGCATTGCCGGCGGCGTTGTAGACGCTCACCTGGCCGCTGTTCCCGACGGCCACCTCAACCAGGTTCGCCACGGTTTTACCGGCGGTCCAATTGAGGTTGGACGCGTTCGGTCGGAGATAGCCGGTTGGAAACGCGGTGAGATAGCTGGTCGCGCTCGTGTTCGTCACCGTGACGTTGATGATGGCCGCCGCCACACCGCTCGCGGGGACATTGCCCCGACCGGTCACCTGGATGTTGCGCACGCTGCCCGTGCCGAGAGCGCCGCCGCCTGTGCGGCTGTCATAGATCCGGCTGGGCGTCAGCGGATGGTACTGGCCCGGCCCCTGCCCGAAGGCGCGGATCCGGCTGGCCACCCCGTCGGCGACGTAGATGCGTCCCTGGCCGGCGGCCGGCGTCGAGAAGTGCGTCTGCGTTCCGATGCTGGCCGTGAACTTCGTCGTGCCATTTACCGGGTCGAGCCCGTAGAGCGTGCCGGCATTCGTATCGACCGCCCAGACCACGCCGCCCGATACGATCGGCGCCCCAGCGTGAAACGTGGCGCTGCTCCACGCCGTCGTGAAGGACGGCCCGGCCCCGAGCTGGAGCGCCTTGATGCCCTCCGGACAGGGGACATAGATGTAGGGATCCATGTACGCGGTGCCGCCGAAGACCTGGCCGTTCTGACTGATCTGATTTCCGCTGCTGACGGCCGCGTTGCAGACCGCCTTGTTGAACGCCTCGCCGCCGATGTGGCTCGCCTGCGTCGAGAGCTGCGTCGTGTTCAACAGGTAGCCCCAACCGTTCTTGCCGGTCTGGAACACCACGTTGCTACTGGGTCCGACCAGGGCAGGATTCACCGACCCGATGTCGGCGTCGCTGCCGTTGAGTGAAGCCCAGACGGTGGGAGCCCACGAATCGAGGTAGGCCAATGTCGGTGAGAGCTTGAAGACCGTCTCGCCGCAGTCGTACGGTGAGCTGCTGGCACCGTTGCCGGAGGCAACATAGATGTTGCCGCTGGCGTCCACCGATGGACCGGCAGGACCCCAGCTCGCGGCCTCGTTCGGCGTGGTGTCCAGGCAAACCGCCTGGGCCTGGTCCTGGAAAACCGTGAGCGCGGTGCTGCTGCCATCCGCCTTGATGGCGATCACATAGCCGTGATACGAGCCGCAGTCGCCGGCGTAGCCACCGAAGGAGACGTAGACGTTTCCATTCGCCAGCGCGAGCGCGGCCCGCTGCTGCTCGCGGAACTGGTCAAAACCGGACGGGGCGATCGGGATGGGCGTGAACGCCTGGCTGCCATCGCTGAGCTGGACGGCGACCAGCTCGTAGGTACCCGGCTGCACGAAGGCGACGGCGTAAATGATGCCGGTCGCCGTGTCGATCACCGGCGTCCCGAGGATGCCGAGGGGGCTGACGTTGCCGCAGCCGAAGCGCGGGTCCGACAGCAACATCGGCGCGCCGAAGTTCGCCGGCTGAGCCCAGGTGGGGATGCCGGTGGTGGCATCGAGCGAGTAGATCGAGTTGTTCTCGGTGGCGACGATCACCTGGTTCCCGACCACCAGCGGCGAGGCATAGACATGCCCGTCGAGCACCGGTGAGATCCATTGCTGGCTGATGGCGCTGAAGGGATTGGCGCTCGCGTCGTTGCCGTCCCGGTTGTTGGTCCGGTGATAAGTCGGCCAGTCAGTCGAGGCGGCGAGGGCTACCTGGCCCGAGATTAAGGCGAGGGCCACAGCCGCGAGCAGGCTCCCTCCCCATCGAAGCTTCCCCCGCGGCATTCGCGCCATCATACGACAGCGCGGCGCTCAATCGATCAGCCGTACCAGCCGACCACGTCCGCGATGACGTCCGTCGCGCCGGCGGCATTGAAGATGTCGACGACGCCGTTGCTGCCGACACGAACCACGACCAGGTTGGGCACGGTCTGCCCGGCGCTGAAGTTCAGGTCAGATGCCAGTGGCTGGCCGGCCCCGTCCGGGAAGACTGTGAGATAACTGTTGCCCGTCGGGTTTACGGCGGTCACGTTGAGTACCACCGCGACCGGGGGCACCGGCGACGTCGACGTCATCAACGGCACGCCGCCCCAGCCCGCCACGGTGACGGCGATGGTACGGGCCGGACCGACCGGCGCCGAAAAGCCGCCGGTTCCAGTGCGCGTATCGAGGATGCGGACCGGGGTGACGCCGGTGAACGTCGCGCCACTCGATGCCGAGATTCCATCCGTGTACCAGCCGGCGACATCGGCAATCAGGTTGACCGATCCGGCAGCATTGTAAAAGCTGATCTTTCCGCCGGTCCCCAGCTTGACGATGGCCCGGTTCGGCACCGTCTGGCCGGCCGCGAGGTTCAGGTTCGATGCCACCGGCATCGCGGTCCCCGCCGGAAATGCCGTGATGAAGCTCGCCGTCGTCGCATCGGTCCCGGTGATATTGAGCACGACCGCCGCAGCGCCGTTCACCGGGACACCGCCCCGGCCGCTCACCTGGACGCTGATCGTCTGTCCGCCGGCAACGGGCGCCGACACGGCCCCGTTGCCGTTCCTGGTGTCGAGGATCCTGGCCGGAACCAGCGGGTTGAAGAGACCGTCGGGTCCGGGAGTGCCGGTCGTGGTGGGCACGAAGCCCGCCACGTCGAAGATCACATCCGCGGCGCCGGCGGCGTTGTAGATGGTGACCTGTCCGGATCCCCTGACGGCCACCTGCACCAGGTTGGCCACCGTCTGGCCGGCGCTCCAGTTGAGGTTTGAGGCGTTCGGCCGTGGATCCTCCTTTGGATACACCGTCAGGTAGCCGGTGGCTGTCGTATTCGTGACCGTGACATTGAGCACCACGGCCGCCAGGCCGCTGAGCGGGACGCCTCCGCCGCCGGCCACGCGGACCGTGAGCGAGGCCCCGGATCCGAGGCGCGCGGCCGGGACGCCGCCGAGACCGGTGCGGGTGTCGAGAATGCGCGCCGGCGGCACTGAATGGAAACCGCTCGGGACCACGATGTTGCTGGCTCCCAGGAACTCCTCGGCGACGTAGGCGTAGCCGTTCGGCGCCACCGCCCAGGCCGTGGCCACGTACTGGTAGGGGCCAAGGATGTTGGCCTTGTGCGGTGCACTGTTCATGAACATGCTGTTCGCCTGGTCTTCATTGATGCCGCCGGACATGTAGGCGATATTTTCCCCGCCCTGGCTGGCGCCCACCCCGCAGTTGAGATCCAGGGTGGGCCCGTTGGTATGCGACAGATAACCCTGCGCCATAATCCGTTGCGCGTTCTGCACCGCGACCGCCGCCAGGCAGTCGCTCCAGTTCAGCGCGCCAAGCCCCGCGGCGGCCCGGTCCTGGTTGATCAGGTTCTGCTGCTGGCTGACGCCGAGCCCGGACGCGGCGTACGCCCGGCCGGCCGGCGCCAGCCACATCATCAGTAAGGATGCGAGGACCAACCCCAGCACTCCAGCGGTCGCCGGGGCCGACCAGGTTTTACCCACTACCGATCAAAACGGAGGTCGGTGCGCCAGGATTGCAGGACGTCACGGAAGGGTGATCGCGCACGTTGCCCGCGTCGCGACTCTGCTACGTAATATCGATCAGCCGTACCAGCCGACGACGTCCACGATCACATCGGTGATGCCGACCGCGTTGAAGAAGTCGACCTGGCCGCCGGTTCCCACCTTGACGACGACCAGGTTGGGCACGGTCAGCCCGATGGTGGTGACGTTCATCACCACGGCAGTCGCCGTCGACGGCACGCCGTTGTGGCCGGCAATCATCAGGGTCATGGTTGCGCCCGGGCCGACCGCGCCGTGCCCGTCGCGGGTGTCCATCACACGGATTGGGGTCATGCCGACGAACAGGCTGCCGGTTGCGCTCGGGTCAGTGCCATCGGTGAACCAACCACCGACATCGATCACCACATGGACCGAG
>VBEN01000004.1 GCA_005881175.1 Chloroflexota bacterium | reverse complement strand
GCGGGTTTCGCTGCAGCCACTTGGATGCGTGGGATCCGATATGTCCAGATGCCGACCACGCTGCTGGCCATGGTCGACAGCAGCATCGGCGGCAAAACCGCGATCAATCTTCCAGCCGGCAAAAACCTGGCCGGCGCCGTTCACCAACCGGTGGCGATCTTCTCTGACCTCGAGTACCTGGAGACGCTTGCTGATGCGGAGTTCCGGTCGGCCCTCGCCGAGATCACCAAAGTTGCGCTGGTCGCCGACCGATCCTTCGTTGATTGGCTATCGGTCAACCTGGTTGCGCTGCTGGAACGAGACAAGCCGGCAATGCTGGAGGCGGTTCGGCGGGCGGTTGCGATCAAGGCCGGCGTGGTCAGTCGGGATCCGCACGAGACCGGCGAACGCGCCATCCTCAACTACGGGCACACGGTGGGGCACGCGCTGGAACGCGCAGCCGGTTTGGGACGCTTGCGACACGGCGAGGCCGTGGCGTGGGGGATGGAAGTGGCCGGACGACTCAGCCTATCGAGCGGAGCCGGAACGCCCGAGGCGGTACGCACGCAGCACGCGCTGCTGCAGAGGGCGGGACTATTGGCGAACCGGCCTGAGGTCAAGCGAGCGGACCTCTGGCAAGCACTGCGGCACGACAAGAAATCGCAAGCGGGCGCACTGCGGTTTGTCCTGCTTCGTGAAATCGGTCGGGCGGACTACGGCTGTGAGGTCGATCCGAACCTCGTCTGGGACACGCTGGCGAAGGTGCTGTCGCTTTGAAGGTTCTGGTCCTGAACGGCCCGAATCTTGGCACACTTGGTCGACGGGAACCAGAGGTCTATGGCCACAGGACGCTTGCCGATCTGGAAACCCTACTAGCCGGCCGGGCGCGTGGTTTGAGCATCGAGCTCCTCTGCCTTCAATCAAACCACGAGGGTCAGCTCATCGATTGGATCGAGAAAGAAGGCGCGCAGAGTGACGCCATCATCATCAATCCAGGCGCGCTCTCGCACTCCAGCCTGGCGCTCGCCGATGCGCTACGCGGCTCGGGCAAGCCAGTCGTCGAGGTCCACATCTCAAATGTCTTCGCTCGCGAGCCGGAGCGGCATCGGATGGTCACCGCCGCCGCGGCAAAAGCTCTGATCTCCGGCCTCGGCTTCGAGGGTTACCTCGCCGCTCTGAACTTTCTCGCTACATTGCCTGGGTGACCTGGAGCGCGGAATTTCCGCTCCTCGGCCCAGCGGGTGAGGTCGTCGATCTCCGGCGCGTCTTTCTCTCCCACGGCATCGCCGCCTTGCCGCCGATGCGGCTCGACGAAAAGGCCTGGACCTTCGAGATCACGGTGCCGTTACATGGGTTTAGCGCCCGGACGCTGACGGTTTCACAGGCACGCCCGGGACACGGGCTGGTGTCGCTGGTCGGCGAATCGCTGACGTCGGAGGTCGGGTCGGCCGTGATGGCCCAGGTCCGGCACGTTCTCAGCCTCGACCTCGACCTGACGCCGTTCTATGCCGTGGCCGCCGAGGATGCTGACCTCAGCTGGGTGGTGCGCGGCGCAGGCCGGATGGTGCGAAGTCCCACCGTGTTTGAAGACGTGGTGAAGACCATCTGCACCACGAATACCTCGTGGGGCGGGACCACCCGCATGGTGAACGCGCTGGTCGAGCACCTGGGAGAGAAGGCTCCGGGCGCCCCGAACAGCGGCCCGTACGGCCGCGCCTTTCCAACGCCGAACGCGATGGCGGCGGCGCCGGCTGACTTCTATAAGAAGGTTGCGGGTGCCGGATATCGCGGCGCGTACTTGAAGGCCCTTGCCGTTGCCGTAGTGGAAGGCCGGGTCGACGTCGAGGCCCTTGGCAGAACATCCCGCGATGCCCTCCCAGACGACGACGTGGCCGCACAGTTGCAAGCACTGCCGGGTGTCGGTCCCTACGCCGCCGCCCACATCATGCTGATGTTGGGTCGCTACTCGCGGCTGATCCTCGACTCCTGGACCCGACCCAAGTACGCCCGTCTCCTCGGCCGCAAGCGGCCGGTCAGTGACCGAACGATCGTGCGCCGCTTTCGGCGATACGGCCCATACGCCGGGCTCGCCTTCTGGCTCTTTCTCACTCGAGATTGGATTACGGACGATGCGCCGTCATATCCTTGGGTACAACCATGACGATGCCGGAACTGCGGGTGCTGATCATTTCCCCAAACCCACTGGCCCGCGGCGGACTGGTGGCGATGCTCGACGGGATGCCCGGCATCAAAACGGTGGGCGGAGGTGGAGTGAGCGAAGCCGCCTCGCTGACGGCGCAGCTGCTTCCCGACGCCGTGCTGCTCGACACCGGCGACGGTGAATCCGAGGATCTCGATGCGATTGCGCGGCTGGCTTCGGCGCAGCCCGGTCTGCCGATCGTGGCGCTGGCCGGCGAGCAGGGTGTCGTCTCGCAGGCGCTGGCGTTTGGAGCGTCCGCCTTGCTTCCAACTGCGGTAGATGCAGAGACCCTGGCGGCGGCCCTCCACGCCTCGGCCCGCGGTCTCGTCAGCATTTCACGCCGGGACCTGGCGGCGCTTTTGCCCGAGGAAGAGCGGATCGAGCCGGCGCTCAAGGCCCCGGCGGAATCCCTTACACCCCGCGAGCTGGAGGTGCTGCAACTGATGGCGCGAGGTTTGACCAACCGCCAGATCGCGCGGCGCTTGCAGATCAGTGAACATACTGTCAAGTTTCATGCGGGCGCGATCCTGGGCAAGTTGAATGCGCGCTCCCGCGCCGAGGCCGTCGCCCGAAGCATTGGATTAGGCTGGATCCTGGTTTAAGCATGGCAATTGACGCCGAAGGCTATGGATACCGGGCCGGCGAGGAAGGACTCGAGCGGCTCCTGCGCGATGCGCGCGTGCTTTCGCCCGCCGGCATCGAGCGAGCGGCCTGGGGTTGGGACCGCCACGAAGATCCAGCCGCGATGCAGCGGTTTCACGACGCCGAACGAATCGCCTTGCACGCGCTGGAGCAGACCGACCGCGGGCCGGCTTGGGAAGATACAAGAAGGCGCATCCTCGACCTGACCGAGGGGCGCGCCTCGCTGGTTTCCTGGAAAGTCGAGCATGGCGACCTGGGTCACAAGGCCGAGCGGGCCATGCTGGGCGCAGCGTTGGCGCTGCTGACCCGCGACAAGCTGAGCCACGAGCAATATGTGACGCTCGCCCGGCCAATGGCGGAGGCCCTGCCCTGGCTCCTGCCCGAGGCACCTCCCGAGCCGCGCGGTTGATCGGACTTCGTATCGACCCGGCAGCGGCAAAGGCGAGGTTCGACGCAGGCGACGCCGTGCCAGTCGACGTCACGAGCTCGCTGGTCTATCCGGCGGTCAGTCATCGAATCCCGAAGTCGATTCGAATCCCGCCCGAGCCGATAATCCGTGGCCTCAATGCTGCCCGGCCGGCGGCCGAGATCCTCAAACACCTGGAGGCTCTCCCAGTCGATCGGGAGCTGATCGCCTACTGCACCTGACCCGAGGAGGGCACCAGCGCCCGTGTGGCGCAATTCCTTCGACAACAGGGCCGCCAGGCGTGGGCACTACGTGGCGGCCTTGCGGCGTGGCGGGCGGCGCAATATCCGATGGAGTCGCGGCATGCCGACCACGCCCCGGGCC
>VBEN01000003.1 GCA_005881175.1 Chloroflexota bacterium | reverse complement strand
CAGCCACCATAGACGGATTGAGGTCAACGTCCACGTAACGCAAAACGGCGTTTGTCGAGCCGTCAATAACGGCGACCGTATGCCCATCGGCACAGCAGCCGCCGTTCATCGTGACGTAGATCTTGTTCGTCCTGGGATTGACGGCGACGAAGGCTGGACCGACGCCGTCCAGGGTGATGGTTTTTTCAACCACGTCGGCTGAGCCATCGATGACGGACACGGAATTCGATGACTCTTCGGTGCAGAGAGCGCCGCCGATGTTCGCCACATAGATCCTGTTTGTCTTTGGGTTGACGGCCACCCCGAATGGGCTAAGGCCCACCGTGATGGGAGCCAACACCGTGTTCGTTGAGTTGTCTATGACCGAGACGATGTGGGACTCGCAACCAAGCGTCTCCCATCCAGGAGTCACGTAGGTCTTGTTCGTGTTCGGATTGACTGCCAGAGCGAACGCTGTGGCTTCCGTGTTCGGCCCCAGGTTGATGGTCGCGATGACGGCGGGTCCCTCGCTCGCCGCAACTGTCGTCGGCAGGAACGCGGCCAGAAGCAATAATGACGCCGCCAAACGTGCACGCTGGATCATCGATCTCCTCCTCTTGATTCCCCGTCCGATCGAGACGGCGCTCTACTTCTTGAGCTCCGTCTTCAGCTCCTTGAAAATGCGCAGGTCAACGAACTTCGCGATCTCGTCGGCTGTCAACTTCGACAGTCCTGTGTCATTGAGAAGCGGCGCGAAGAACCGGATGCTCTTGTCGACATCAGACGCCCGCCAGTCGACCGGGACCATGTTGGCCGCCTCGCGGACGAGGGCCACGTTCGCGGCGCCGCCGAAGAGTCCCCTGTCAGTCGCGAGCTTCGCCGCGTCCGCGCGATCGGCGGGGAGCGCGTCGGCAGAGCGATAGATCGCCCGCAGCGCGCGCTTCGCGGCGATTGGGTTGACCCGGTACCAATCCTCGTTCGCGGCGAGGATGCAGCAGTCGAGCTTCGACCACGGCTCGTCCATCACCTGCGAGTGGATCACGTGGCCCTTGTTCGCCTGGTTCGCCTTGAGTGCGGCCGTCGTGGTGGTGGCCGCGAACACCGCGTCGTTCTTGCCCTCGAGATAGAGCTTCACGGGATCGGCATCGGCCTGGACGACGAAATTCACCGCAGTGGGGTCGACACCTGCCTGCTTCAGAACGAGCGCGAGATAGCTGTAGCCGAGCTCGGAAAGCGCTTTGGAGCGCACGACGACCGTCTTCCCGCGCAGGTCGGTGAGGGCGGGGACGCTCTGCGGTGCCCAGATCTCCACGCATCCCGGATGAATGCCGCCGAGTGCGACGAGCTTCGTCCCCGACTGCACGGCGTTTGCGATCGAGGGCGGGAAGAAGATCGTCATGTCAAGCTTTCCTGACGCCAGCGCCGCCGCGCCACCAGTGTCTGTGATCTGGACGTCGGTGAATCCTTCATCGCGCAAGTACCGCTCCGCGGCCATGATCGGCGCGTCGCACGATGCGCATTGGATGCGGAACGTCGTCGTCTCCGGCGCCGGCAGTGGTGTTGGCGTCGGCGCGGCGGTGACGGTGCTGGCGGGTGCCGCGGCCTGGCCACATGCCTCGAGCAGTGGAACGACCATGAGCCCGGCGGCCAACGCCGTGCCTCGACGGAGGACCTCGCGTCGCGTGATCTCGTGTTCACGATTCATCTGCGTCTCCTTTCGCCTAGCCGGGCTTTGGTGCTGGAACGTCGGACCGTTCGGCCGCGGGGAAGTGGCGACTCGACCGCTTCGACTACGCGCTCGAAGCGGAGACCTGCGCGGGTACAGGTGTCCTCGACCGCGTCCGCTGAGATCGCGTCGAAGACCAGGAAGCAGATCTCGTCGTCGGGAACGTACATGGACCGCACAAAGCGGATGCGGGTGCCGCGCTCGGCGAGCTCTCTCGCCGCAGCGCGCGCGCGCTGTGCACTCCGCAGGCGCGCTTTGCCGGGACGCGGGAGGTACGTCTCGACGAGAAAGCTCGGCATGCCGAGACTCTCGTGGCGGACGCTGGTAGTTGCTACGCGGGATATCCCCTGAGAATCCCTCGGGCTACGGTGTGCGGACCCCTTCGGACGCGATCTTGCGCGCCAGCTCGCTCCGCGAGCGGACGCCCAGCTTCGTATAGACGTTCGCGAGATGGCCTTCGACGGTCTTCGCTGAAATGAAGAGGGCTGCGGCCACTTCTTTGTTGGTACGCCCAGATGCGACGAGGTCTGCGACCCGTCGCTCGGAGGCGGTCAAACCCGCCTCCGAGCCCGGGCGCCCACCAATCATGGCGAGCTCCCGCTGTGCTGTCGCGGCCCAGAGCGGCGCCTCGATCCCCTCGAACACTTCGAGCGCGCGCTCGAGCGACCGACGGGCGTCGCTCTTACGCCGCGCACGCCGCTGCGCGGCACCAAGCGCAAGGAGCGCGCGCCCGTGGTCAAGCGGCAACGACAGCGGCTCGAGTCGTTCCGCAGCCTCGCGGAAGTCGGCCTGCGCGCGCTCCTGTTCGCCGCGTGCGGCCGCGGTGAGCCCGCGGCAATGTGCCGCGAGAGCGCTATGCCATGGATTTGTGGGATCGCGCTCGAGCCAGTTGATGAGGGGGCGCGTCTCCTCGAGGTGGCCGAGGTCAGCAAACGCTTCGACGGCATCCGCCAGCAGCGTCGGTATTGCGAGTCGTGTGTGGGCGAGTGGGGGCCATGCGCCTGGGTCGGCCGCGACTAGCCGGGCGACTGCCGCGCGAAAGTGCTCGGCGGCGTGATCTATATCGCCCGCGGAAAGGTCGACGAACCCCAATACTCCTCGAGTTTGGATCGAGCGACCCGCGAAGCCCGCGGCATCGGCGATCCGCATCGAGGCGTCAGCGTCGCGGCGCGCATCCGAAAGCTCGCCAAGGCACGCCTCCGCGTAGGCGCGTATGCCCAGTCCGCCCGATTCACCCGTCTTGTTCTGCTCGGGCACGCTGTACAAAAGGAACTCGTTCGCGAGCAGCTTCGCGCGACGGGGGTTGCCCGCGCGAGCCTCGGCATATGCCAGCATCGATATGACCGTGTTGTGCGCCCTGAGCCCGGCAGCCAGAGACTCATCGAGAAGTGAATTGAGCAGAACGCGCCCTGCGTCCGATCCCCTGGCCAGATGCAACCAGGCGAGCAGGAGCCGAGCTTGAACGCCGCCGCGCGACAACTCCTCTATCCGGGCGGCCCTCTCGAGATCCTCGATCGGCTTGCCCTGGAGCGCGGCGCGCGTGCCGGCCGCGGCAGCCATTAGTCCCGCGTCCCCGCCTCGCTCAGCGAGCTCGACCGCACGTTCGGCATGCACGATCGAACGGTCGCTAGTGCCGCGAAGGATCGGATCGCTCAATTGGAGCCGGATCCGGAGCTCGAGCATTGGGTCTTCGACATGCTCGAGTGCCTCTTCGAGCAGTGGCGGGGCAGCTCGGTTGTCGTTGAGACCGCGGCCGACCGCGAGCAGCTGTAGGGCGCGGGCGCGGAGGTTGCCGGTCGTCGCTGGCAGCACAGCCTCGAGCAGCTGCTCGGCACCAGGTGAACGTGCGGCGACAAGGAACTCGGCGGCATCGACGGCTCGACGGAGTCGGTCCACCCTATGCGCTTCAGGTGTGAGCTCACGTGCTCGTTCCATCAGCTCCGCCGCCGCAGTCGGAGCCCCGCGTCCGCGAGCTCGAGCCGCCGCCCGCTCGAGGCGGGCCGCGATGATCTCGTCGGGCCCGGTCGCCGCGAGTGCAAGGTGCCTCGCGGCCTCCTCCTCATCCCCGACAAGGTCGGCGAGCTTCCGGTGGACGGCTCGCCGTTCAGCGGGGGACGCCTCCACCCACAGAACGGAAGCAAAGAGCGGGTGCGTGAATCGGACGCGCGCTCCCTCGACCCCGATGACCTCTGCGGCGATTGCCTCCTGGAGTGCCTCGGGCGAAAGGAGTGCGGGTGCTGGACGCGCGCTGGACGCGACACCCAGCAGCTCGCTCCGTGTCTCGGGCGAGATCGCGGCGAGCCGCCGCGCGACGAGCTGCCGCAGGTTTCCCGGCACCGGCAGCGGGTCGGTGGCCCCGAGGTCGCTCGACCGTGCGCGAAGGGCGCGCGCGATCTCGAGCGCGTAGAGCGGATATCCGCCGCTCGCCTCGTGCAGTCGCAAGAGAGTCGGGCGAGGAAGCGCGACGCCGATGCGCTCGTGGATGAACTGCTGCAGCGCGCCCGCGCTCAAAGGGCGGAGCGTGAGGCGCTCGCCTTCGAGTTGGGTCGTTGGCTCGCCATGACCTTCGGTCCGCTCGGTCATGAGCAGAGCCATTCGCGCTGTCAGCCTTCGGGCGACGAACTGGAGCGTCATGCGGGAGGGGCTGTCCAGCCACTGCGCGTCGTCCACGGCCACGACCACCGGCCTCTTTTTCGCCAGCAACTCCAGCGCGGTCAGGGCGGCCATCGACACGGCATGGGGGTCGGGAGCGCGATCGTTTCCCCCATCGATCAACAAGGCCGTCTCGAGCGCGACCTTCTGCGGTGCGGGAAGTCCCTTTAGAACCTCATCCAACACC
>VBEN01000012.1 GCA_005881175.1 Chloroflexota bacterium | reverse complement strand
CGTGACACGGCTACGCATCCTGCACTTCCTCGCCGGAATCCCGGAGATCACCGTGCAGGAACTGGCCGATGCGATCGGGGTCAGCCAGCCGCGCCTCAGCTGGCACCTGCGGATGCTACGCCGCGGCCAGCTGGTTCGCGCTCACCGCGAGGGGCGCACCGTCCTGTACTCCATCAACCGGGAAGGCCTGAACGCTTTCCAGCGAGAACTGTCGACCCTGATCGCGCCCCGACCCCGGGTTCGGGCGCTGCAGCATGAATTGAGCGAGGTGTAAGAAGCGATGGCAGCAAAGAACGGCAGTAAACACAATGGTCGAGCCGCGCGAGGAACCGTCGTCCGCGCGGAGAGCCGCTCACGGCGGAAGGTACGAGTTGCGATCCTGGGAGTGGGCAACTGCGCGTCGTCGCTGGTGCAGGGCGTCGAGTTCTATCGCGACGCCAAACCCGGAGCATCCATCCCGGGTTTGATGCACGTGGACCTGGGCGGTTACCACATTCGCGATATCGAATTTTCGGCCGCGTTCGACATCGACAAGGACAAGGTCGGCAAGGATCTCGCCGACGCCATCTTCTCCGGCCACAACAACACGGTCAAGTTTGCCGACGTGCCGCATCTCGGCGTCCGGGTCGAACGAGGCATGACCCACGATGGGCTGGGCAAGTACCTTTCCGAGATCATCACCAAGGCGCCCGGCCCCACCGCCGACATCGTTGGCATCTTGAAGGAGACGAAGACCGACGTGGTGGTCAACTACCTGCCGGTAGGAAGCGAAGAAGCCGTGAAGTGGTATGCGGAACAGGTTCTCGAGGCCGGCTGCGCTTTCGTCAACTGTATGCCGGTCTTTTTAGCCCGGGAGCCGTACTGGCGGGGACGCTTCGAGAAGCGCGGCATCCCCATAATCGGCGACGACATCAAGTCGCAGGTGGGCGCCACCATCGTTCATCGCATCCTGACCCGGCTGTTCGAGGATCGCGGAGTCAAGTTGGAACGGACGTATCAGCTGAACTTTGGCGGCAACACCGATTTTCTCAACATGCTGGAACGCGAGCGGCTCGTGTCGAAAAAAATCTCAAAGACCAACAGTGTGAAATCTCAACTCAAGGCCGACATTGGCGCCGACAACATTCATATCGGGCCCTCCGACTACGTACCCTGGCTGGGTGACCGCAAGTGGGCCTACATCCGCCTGGAGGGTCGTTCCTTCGGCGATGTCCCGTTGAACGTCGAACTCAAGCTGGAGGTCTGGGATTCCCCGAACTCGGCGGGTGTGGTGATCGACGCCATTCGTTGCTGCAAGCTCGGGCTCGACCGTAAGATCGGCGGGGCGCTGGAGGCACCATCGTCTTACTTCATGAAGTCACCGCCGACCCAGTACACGGATGGGGTGGCCCACCAGATGACCGAGGCGTTTATCGCCGCGACAGACGGCGAGCCGCCGACGCGGGTCGGGACGCCGCCGGTGGCTGCGGAGACCGCTCGCCGCTGATGATCCTGCCTCCCCTATTCCGGCTGGGGAACTGGGTCATGCGGGCGCTCCCGCCGCGCGTTCGCTATCCGCTGGCCGCGGTGACGGGGCGCTGCGCCTTCTTCCTGATGCCCCGCCGTCGCCGGGTTGCGTTCGAGAACTTCGGCCAGGTCTTGGGGCTGCCCTGGAACGACCCGTTAGTGAAGCGCACGGCACGGCACGCCTTCGGCAATTACTTCAAGATGTTCGCCGACTTCATGCTGATGTACACGCTCAAGCCCGAGGAGATCCGCCGCATGGTGCGCCCAGAAGGGGTGGAGCGGATCGATCGGGTGCTGGCCGAAGGGAAGGGCGCGGTTGTGGTCACCGCCCACGTTTCGAACTGGGACATCCTCGCGGCGGCATCGGCGGTCTACGGGTATCCGATCAGCGCGGTAACCAACGAGCTCCCCAGCGGAGGTCTGAACGAGCTCGTGATCGCCTCGCGTGAACGCATCGGGATGAAAATGATCCGGCTGGGGCCGAGCAGCCTCCGCCACATCCTCAGGGCACTTGGCCGAAATGAATTAGTAGCGCTCGCCAGTGACCTGTACAGTGGTGACCGTGGCGTGCGGGTGCCCTTCTTCAATCGGCCCGCGATCTTCCCGGCCGGTCCGGCGACCATCGCCTTGAAGACCGGGGCGCCGATTCTTCCCGTCTGGATCCGCCGGCAGCCCGACAACCTGTACGTCGCCGAGATCGAGGAGCCGATCGAGGTCAGCCGCACGGGCAACATGCAGAGCGACATCCAGGTGACCACCGAACGGATCGTGCAATTCTTCGAGCGAATCATCCGCCGGGAGCCCGACCAGTGGCTCGTCTTTCTGCCAGTCTGGCGGCTGGACGCGCCGCAGGGTCCCGGCTCACCGATGCAGCCAGCCCTCGATCCATCGTGATCACCTACATCGGCTTCCGGCTGATCGAGGGCGCCATTGCCCGCCTGCCGCGCCGGCTCGCCTATGCCATCGGCGTCATCATCAGCACCCTCGCGTTCCCCCTCCTTGCCCGCCAGCGGCGGGCCCTCGAATCGAATCTCAGACAGGTGCTTCCCGAAATGGCGCCGCCACAGCTCCGCAAGCTGGCCTGGCAGAACTGGCTGAATTACACGAAAGCCTGGATCGACTTTTTCAAGATTCCGCGGACGGACCGCCGTCGACTGGGCAGCCTGCTGACACCGATCGGCCTGGAGAACCTGGACGCCGCAATGGCGCGCGGGCTGGGCGTAATCGTGGTGGCGCCGCACATGGGATCGTGGGAGTTGGCCGCCGCGAGCTGGGCGGCCTCATTCGGCGAGATCGGCATCATGGTGGAGCAGATCGAACCGCGCCGGCTCTTCGACCACGTTTCGGCGCTGCGCTCTCGAATGAACATTCGCGTCATCCCGTTGAGCCGGACCGGCGCCCGCGACATCATGCGGATGCTCAAGGAGCACCGGATGGTGGTGCTGGCCATGGACCGCGACATCCTCAATACCGGACAGCGCTTCAAATTCTTCGGCCGCCCGACCTCATTTCCCACCGGCCCGGTTGAGATTGCCCTCAAGACTGGAGCGCCGATCCTACCGGCCTTCTGCATCCGCGACCGCAATGACGGCTACGTCGCCGTCGGCGAGCCGCCGTTGTTCCTCACCCGGAGTGAAGATCACGCGGCGGATGTTCGGGGTGCCATGGAACAGATCCTGGCGACGTTTGAACGGTATATAAAGAGGTATCCGGACCAGTGGCACGTGCTGGAGCCGATCTGGCCGGAGAAGCCTGTCGTCCCGGTCGTCACCATTCCGTCACCGCCGGCGCAGGCCGCTGTGGGCGATTAAGGAGGAGTTCGTGGGTAAAGCCGACTTCCACATGCACACGTCCCTGAACGATGGGACGGCCACCGTCCGGGAGGTGCTGAACTACATCCGGGATCGCACGGACCTGGACGTGATCGCCATCACTGATCACGACCGTCTTACCGGCAGCTACGAGGCACTGGAACTGGCCAACGAGTATCGCTTCGACGTGGTCGCCGGCTGTGAGATCACGACCATCCATGGCCACCTCCTGGGCCTTTTCATCGATAAGCCCATTCCCATGTGGCGCCCGCTGGACTGGACGATCGGCAAGATCCACGAGCAGGGCGGCCTGGCGATCGCCGTGCATCCGTTCTCGATGTTGACCCGCAGCATCGGATTTCGCTCCTTCGACGGCATTATGCGCAACGGCTCACCGGAGATCTATTTCGACGCGGTGGAGACCTTCAACCCATCGGTGGCGGGACGGACGTGCGCCGCGAAAATCCACCGTCTGAACAAGAGCCGATTTCACCTGCCGGAGGTCGGCTGCTCGGACAGCCATCATCTCGAGGGGATTGGTACCGGGTTCACGAGCTTTCCGGGAAAGAGCGCCCAGGACCTGAAGAAGGCCATCCTGGCCAGCCAGACAAAAGCGTTTGGCGAGTACTGGGATTTCCTGACCCACCGTCGTATCGCACAGCTGAAATTTCAGCGGATCGGCCGCAACTGGGCTCGCATGGGACGGTCCGCCGTCCGGGCATTCGCCAGGGGATAGCCGATGACGGGAAGCCAGGGCATCGCCTCGTGCCGGCTGCACCAGTCATGAAGATCGGCCTGGTCTCCGCATATGACTACGCGCATCCAGGTGGTGTCACCGAGCATGTCCGTCACCTCGCCGCAGGGCTGCGGCGACGCGGCCACGAGGTCACCGTCTTTGCACCGTGTTCAGACCGCGAGATCGCCGCGGCGGACCATGATTTCATCCGGGTGGGCCGGCCGTTTCCGATCCCGATGCATGGCTCCGTGGCCCGCATCACCGTCAGCCTGCACCTGACCAACCGGATCAAACATTACGTCCGAGACAGCGGCTTTGACGTTATCCACTACCACGAGCCGTTGATGCCCGTCCTGCCCGTGACCGCACTCCGCTTCTCCAAGTCCTGCAACGTGGGCACCTTTCACGCTTTCGCCCGCTCGAACGTCGGTTACTACTACGGCAAGCCGCTGCTCAAGCGGTACGTCCGCAGGCTGCACGCCCGCATCGCGGTCTCCAACCCGGCGCGGGAGTTCGTCCGGCATTACTTTCCGGGCGAATATCGCGTCATCCCCAACGGGATCGACCTCCGCCGCTTCCAGAACCAACCGCCTTACCCCGAGCTACGTGACGGCATGTGCAACCTGCTGTTCGTTGGCCGGCTGGAGTATCGCAAGGGCCTTGGGTATTTGCTGCGCGCCTTTGCCCAGTTAAAGCCTCAGTATCCGAACCTGCGCTTGATCATCGTCGGCGACGGACCGCTTCGCCGCTGGTACGGCAACTTCGTCGCCCGCAAGCAGCTGGAGGACGTGGTGATGGCCGGCTACATTCCCGCACCGGAATTGCCCCGCTACTACGCCAGCTGCGATATTTTCTGCTCTCCGGCGACCGGGGATGAGAGCTTTGGCATCGTGCTCCTCGAGGCGATGGCATCCGGAAAACCAATCGTCGCCACCAGTATCGACGGCTTCCGAGAAGTCGTAACCCATGGGCGGGAAGGCTTGCTGGTGGAGCGCAAGAGCCGCCGGCAGCTCGCCTACGCGCTGCAGACCTTGATCAACAACGCGCCGCTGCGCCAGGAGATGGGTGCGGCCGGCCTGGTCAACGCGCGGCAGTACGACTGGGAACGCGTGATCGACCAGGTGGCCGATGTCTACAGGCAGGCGATCGACCTGGCCCAACCCGCAGCGTCGGTTCGGCTGGAGCCGAGCCTGAGTCCGCGCTGATGTTTACTCAGAAATTCCAGGCCTGGGTGCGGCGGTGGGCGGAGCGACTCGTCGGGGTATTTCGCGACTCACCGATCACGCCCAACATGCTCACCCTCTTCGGCCTTGTGATCACCGGCGTCGGGGCATTGCTGGTGGCGATGGGCCTGCTCCTGATCGGTGGCGTCGTGCTGGCCTTCGCCGGGCTTTTCGATATTTTCGATGGCGCCCTCGCCCGGGCGGCCGGCAAGGTCTACCGCTACGGCGCGTTCCTCGACTCCACGGTCGATCGCTATTCGGAAGGCGTCGTCTATCTGGGGATCCTGATCTACTTCCTCGATCAGCATGATGGGCTGCGCCCCATCATCGTGCTGATCGCCCTGGCGGGATCCTTCCTGGTCAGCTACGTCCGCGCACGCGCTCAGAGCCTGGGCTTCACCTGCGACGTGGGCATCCTCGCCCGACCGGAGCGAGTGGTCATCATCGTCGCCGGCCTGCTGCTGGAATCGGTGGGCCTCAAAATTGGCGCCTGGACGCCGCTGACGGTGGCCCTGGTGATCCTGGCGGTGGGCACCAACTTCACCGCGGTGCAGCGCGTCTGGGTCGTCTGGCAGCAGAACCGCGCGGAGCTCCGCGCCATCCGCGGCCAGCCCGCGACCGTCGACGCCATCAAGCCGGCGCCCAGTCCGCAACCGGTCCGGGCGGCCATGCGACGCTTCTTCGAAAACCTGGGGAAGACCTAGGTCCTTCGGGACACTAGGTATCATGTGGGCGTGCAGGTTGCGATCTACGCTGACCGCGATCCCGGCGGCAAGAAACTGATCGCCACCTTGCGGCGGCGGCTCAAGAACGAAGAGATCCGCGCCTGGCAGGTGAAGAAGACGGCACCGTTCACGCTGGTCCACTCGGGCGATCGCTACACGAAGATTCGCGTCACCTTCGTCCCCGCCGGCACCACAAGCTTCAGCCGCGCCGCCAGGACCGGTGCCCTGGGCGCCTTTCGCAACCCCGAGCCGGCGCTGCTCGCGACCATCTCCGATGGACCATCCGCGGATCGCGTGCTCGGTTTCCTGGTCGGCATGCTAACCCGTCATGCCGGTCCCCTGGGCGTTGCCGGCGTCGGCATCCCGCTCAGCACTTCCGCCTCCACGCGCTAGCTGCTTTCCGTTTCCGTCGCCACCCCGCCGGGCGGAACGAGGGTTATCGTTGATGACCCGGCTCGAGAACGGTCCAATCGAACCGATGGGCAAACTCCTGGGCGCAAGGGGCGCAGATCCACCAGTAGTCATCTTTGATCCCATGAATGGTCGCGCCGCCTTGGACCGCGTATCCCTCTACGAGGACGTCCGGGTGATCCTCCACATAGCGTGCCTGCTCTGAAGAGAATGACGGATCCATGAACTTGGTCCAGCAGAACTCGCAGTGGTCGTGTTCCCACTCTTCGCTCCGCGCCTGATAGGGCTTACGAACGAGGGTCGCGCCCTGAAGATAGCGCTCCTGACCCCGTAGCCTCCAGTCGGCGTCGTCTGGCACACCGCGATTATCGACGCTAACTCGCCTCGGTCTCGGTAGCAACCCCTCCGCGCAGCCCAAATAAATGTTTCTGCCACGCGAGGTAGATCACGATCGCGACGTTGATCAGCAGGATGCCGATCCGCACCGGCGTCTGCCGGCGGAGCACTTCCATGATTTCGAAGGGGATGCCGATGCAACCGGCGATCACCGTCAGGTATTCCGCCCAACGCCGGCGGCGGGCCAACCCCACGGCTTCGGTCAGCTCGAGGGCACCAAACAGGATCGCGCCAATGCCGATCAGCAGCACGGTTCGAGAGGAAAACTCGCCAATCGGCCGCAACACCGCCGATAGGATTCTCGGGATCAGCCGCCGCTCCGGATTCACGTTCAGCTCGGCGACCCAACCTCTGACCAGACCGACGATGCCCCGGCTGCTCGTGAGCAAGGCGACCCCCAGCACCGCCACCAGCGTGCCGCGGATCCCCCGCTCCAGAATGATCAACCGGACGACGGTGTCCACCGGCTGCGTCTCGCGGCCCAGCTCGCGTTTGACTTTTTGCCAGAAGGTCACTGGGGCAACGCCTCGAGCAGGCGATCGATATCGGCGTCGCTGTTGTAGTAATGGGGTGAGGCGCGCAGGAAGTCGCCACGCAACGAGATGATGATGCCCGCGTCGCGTAGCCGGCCATGCAGTTCGACCGGCACCATCCGCGGGTGGCGGAAGGAGACGATGCCGGAACGCTCGCTGGGCCGGCCCGGACTGAGCAACAGTTCGTAACCCCGGCGGGGTAGCTCTTGGCGGAGGCGGTCGGCCAGCCGAAGGACTGTCTCTTCTACGGCGGCCGGACCGGCGCGCAGCAGCAGGTTGACCGCCGCCCCCATCCCCAGGATGCCCGGATAGTTGGGCGACGCTTCTTCGAACCGGCGAGCATCGGGTTTCAGGGTGAGCTCGTATTCGAAGTACTCCTCGTCGCGCACCACGCTATCGGTGCCGATGATCGTCGGGTGCAGCCGCTCCAGCATGCGGGGACCAACATAGGCAAAGCCGGCCCCGATTGGTCCGAGCAGCCACTTCTGGGCGCCGGCGCACAGGAAATCCACAGAAAGCTCCGAGAGGTCGATCCGCAACGCGCCCACCGCCTGGATGGCATCGACGATCAGGAGAACCTCCTTGCCACGAAGCGCCTTACGTAGCCCGCTGAGGTCCACACGAAACCCGTTCCAGAACTGGACGGCACTGACGGCAAGCACCCGCGTCCGTTGATCGCAGAGCCGCGCGATGGCGGCCACTTCGATGCGCCCATTGCTCGGACGGTAGAGGCGGAGCTCAACGCCCTTGCGACGCAGATCCATCCATGGATAGATGTTGGCGGGGAACTCGCGATCAACGCCAACGACGTTGTCGCCTGACTCCCAGTCCAGGCCGGCCGCGACCAGTCCCAGGCCGGTCGTTGTGTTCCTGATGAACGTGATGAACTCGGGCCGCGTCATCAAGAGTTCGGCGACACGGCTGCGCACCTGGCCGCGCAGCCGCTCCCAATGCGCGCGTTCGAAGGGCTCCTCCGCTTGCCGCGTAAGGAAAACCTCCATCGTCGAGCGCACCGGGGTTGCCAGCGGGGCTATGGCCGCGTGGTCGAGATAGGCGTAGCGCCGAGTGATGGGGAATAGTGCACGCATCTCCTCGGGCGTCAGCGGCATACGTTGGGCACACTACACTAGGGGTGTTGGTCGAGGCTGGCGTCATCGATGTCTCGGACTTCGCGCGCGTCGACATCCGCGTCGGCCGGGTCCTCGAGGCCGAGCCCTTTCCGCAGGCGCGCAAGCCGGCCTACAAACTTCGCATCGACTTCGGGCCGATCGGCATCCGCCGATCGAGCGCCCAGCTGACCGCGCACTACCAACCCGAGCAGCTTCGCGGCCGGCTGGTGGTCGCCGTGACGAACTTCCCGCCGCGCCAGATCGGACCCATCCGATCCGAGGTGCTGGTGTTGGGCGTGCCGGACGCCGACGGCGAGGTCGTCCTCCTGGAGCCGACCCACGACGTCCCCCTGGGGGGACGCGTGTTTTGAGGTCCCGACGCTGACGCCGTACCTTACGAGCGAGTGGCACGACCAGGCGACCGGCAGCCGGGGCTGGTTCGTGATCGATCGCCTGGTCAGCGGCATGTGCTCGGGCGGAATCCGGATGCGTCCCGGGGTCACGGTCGATGAGGTCACCGACCTGGCCCGCACCATGTCGCACAAGATGGCCATTCTTGACATTCCCTACGGCGGGGCGAAGTCGGGGATCGACTGCGATCCCTCCTCTGCGCAGGCACCGGCTGTGCTGCGCGGGTTCATCGACGCGATCAGTCCCTTCATCGCTGAGCGCTATGCCACCGGCGCAGACCTCGGCACCCGCGAAGACGACATCATCGCGGCCTGTCAGCTCGTCGGCCTCACGCATCCGCTGCAGGCCGGCTTCAAGACGGAAGGCGGGGCCGGCCTCGATCGCGTCAAGCAGGCGCTGGCGCTCACCAGCGATGGGGTGCCGATCACGGAGTTGATGGCTGGCTATGGCGTGGCCGAGTGCACCATCGAGGCCGCCGACGTGCTTGGCCTTCCTGTGGGCGGCGCCAGCGTCGCATTGCAAGGATTCGGCAACGTGGGAGGTGCCGCGGCGCGCTATCTGGATCGAGTGGGCGCCCGCCTGATCGCGGTCGCCGATATCGAGGGAGCCATCCTCAATGACGACGGCTTTGACATCGCGTATCTGCTCTCGATCCGCGACCGATTTGGTCGTATCGACCGCAAGCGGCTACCCGCGGGTGCGCGCTGCGCTCCTGAGCCGGCCTGGCTGGAGCAGCAGGTCGACATCATGATTCCGGCGGCCATTGGCAACGCCATTCGAATCGACAACCAGGCGGGCATCCGCTGCCGGTTGCTGGTTGAAGCCGCCAACAACCCGGTCACCGCCGACGCGGAGGCGCAGCTCGAGCGGCGCGGCATTACGATCCTGCCCGACTTCGTCGCCAATGCCGCGGCCGCCTTCCTGTTCTGCGGGCTGCTCGAGAGGCGGTTGCAGCCCAACCTCGAGTCGATTTTCGGCGTCACCAGCCGGCAGTTGCGCGGCACGACTCGCGAACTGCTGGAGCGCGCCCGCCGGGACTCGATTTCAAATCGAGGGGCGGCGGAGGAGATCGCCGAAGCCCGAATGCAAACGAGAAAGGCTTAGCTTAGTAATGACCGGCGGCGTGCCGACGCATCATGCAGTCGTCCATGACGACATCGAGGCCGGCCGCGCGAGCCCGCTGAGCCGCCACTTCGTCGATCACGCCGTCCTGCAACCACACCGCACCGGCCTTGATCGCGATGGCCTCGTCCACGAGCGGCCCTACGAATTCGGAGCGTCGAAAGACATCGACGACATCGACTGGCTCGGTCACGTCGCGTAGCGAGGGGTAGGCGCGTTCACCGAGAACCTCGTCGACATGCGGATTGACCGGGATGATGCGATAACCGACCCTCTGAAGGTAACGAGCAACGCCATGACTCGGCCGGCGGGGATCCGGGCTAAGACCCACAACCGCGATCGTGCGCGCCGATTCGAAGATCTTCGACACGACATCAGTCGCCGGCGGGTCCACTGACCCAACTCTACAATGGCGCGGTGACGCCTCCGACCCGGCTGACGCCTGTGCCCGCGGAGATCGTCGACGCATTTCGGGCCGTCGCGCCCACGCTGGAAGAGTTTGCCCGTCAGCATGACCTGCTCATCGAGCGATACCGCCGCGGAAAGCCGGCCTGGGAGCTGCGCTTCGCCCGGCGGGTGGGCGGAGAGGCCGTCATTACGATCAGCTACCGAGAGCGCACCGGTCACGTGCTGGACGTAAGCGTCATCTGGTGGGTCGATGACTGGCCGGCGCAGACCCGGCGCCTGCGATCCGAAAAGGTCGGGGTCTACGATCGGCGCGCCGCGTCGAGCGAGCTTCGTCAGCAGCTGGCGGCAGGGCTGGCCATGATCGACCGCTGGACCCCGGCCGATCTGGGACCCCCACACGGTCCATTCAAAGCCTGGCCCAACAGCCCCGCCGGCGCGACCTTGCCCCTGCGGTGACCGAACCGGCCGACCGTTCCGAAGAGCAGGAGCTATGGCAGGCCTTCGGCCGCGCCATCGGCTTCACGCTTGCGGCGATCTTGCTTGCGGTCGGTGGCGGCATCCTTTTGATCGTCGTTGCGGCCGCCTTCTTCCGGTTCATGTACGGCGGCTAGCGCTGCCGGCGGGCCACGTTGGGGGCCGCCGGCGGCACCGAGTCCGGATGAAGAATCCCAGCCAGAATCTCCACGCTGTCAACCAGCCGCGGACCGGGTCGGCTGAAGAACGCGTTGCCATCGACCACCCAGACCTCGCCAGCCAGCCGATCGAGCGGCGCGGCGGCGGCCCGGAGCTCTGATGCGCTGCGTTCGAGCGAAAAACCACAGGCCGAGATGACCACGATCTCGGGCCGGGCTTCGACCACATCTCGCCAATCGATGGCATGGGCGGGCCGACCCGGCGACCCGAGCAGATCTCGGCCGCCCGCGTGCGCGATCAGCCCGGGAGTCCAGTGCCCACAGTTGAAGGGCGGAGCGACCCACTCCAGCAACACGACCCGTCGGACGGGTCGACCGGCTATCCGATGCTGGACGGCCGCCAACCGATGCTCGAGCCCGGCCACCACCTGTTCGGCGCGTACCTCCCGCGATGTCAGGCGGCCGATCAGCCGAATGTGGTCGAAGACGTCGGCCAGGGTCTCTGGTTCGAGCGATACGAGGTGGGGCTGCGCGTCGTTGAGGCGCGCGGCGCGTTCAACGATTGGGTAAGAGACGGCGCAGACCTCGCAAAGCTCCTGGGTAAGGATCAGATCGGGGCGCAGCGCCGTCAGGCGATCGGCATCGAGCCGGTAGATGCCGCTTCCCTGGTGAAGAAGTTCCCGAATGTGGCGGTCGATGTCGGCGCTCGCCGAGTCGCCAGGCAGTACGCTCCGGGTCACGATCGGCTTATCTCGCACCGCTGCCGGGTAATCGCACTCGTGGGTGACCGCCACCAGGCTGTCCTCGAGTCCAAGCGCGCAGACGATCTCGGTGGCGCTGGGCAGGAGGGAGGCGATCCGCATCAGCCGGCGGGCACGAACGGGTTGAGCAGCATCTCCTCTTCAATCGTGGTGCGGGGTCCGTGCCCGGGGAAGACCACCGTCTTGGGCGGAAGCGTATAGAGCACATGGCGAATGCTGAAGACGATCTTTGACATGTCGCCGCCCGGTAGATCCGTCCGGCCGATGCCGCGCTGAAACAGCGTGTCACCAGCGAAGCAATCCAGTCCGAAGAGAAAGCACACCGAACCTTCGGTGTGCCCGGGCGTGTGCAGCACCCGCACCCGGAGATCCTGGAACGAGATGTCCATGCCATGCCCCAGCGCCAGGTCAATCGAGAAGGGCGCAAAGCCGCGGGGGACGAACGGCAGCCCAGCGAACTGATCCCAGTCGAGGATGGCCAGATCCTCCGCATGCATGGCGATCGGCGCGCCGGTTTCTTCATGAAGCGCGGGCACACCCGCGACGTGATCGATATGACCATGGGTCACCATGATGCGCTCGAGGCTGAGCCCCTCTTGCCGCAGCTGTCTCTCGACCCGGTCGACCTGGAGCCCGGGATCGACGACAAGAGCCGCGGTCGTATCGCGCCGGCGAATCAGGAAGCAGTTTTCGCCGAAGAGCTCATCGGCGAAGATCGAGACGTCCAGCTTCTCCCGGAGGGCCTCCGTGGGTGTCACCCAACCCCCACCTCGTGCGAGGCCGGTGTCAGAACCTCTGGCCCATCCTCGGTCACGAGCACCATCTCCTCGAGCCGTACCCCGCCCCATCCGGGCCGGTAGATGCCGGGCTCGTTCGTGATGACCATGCCGGTCTTTAACGGCGTCTGGTCGCTGGCCGATAGAAAGGGTCGTTCGTGCACCATCAGGCCGATGCCGTGGCCCAGGCCATGACCGAAGGCATGCGCTTCGCCGGCAAGCACGTCGCGGGCACGCCGGTCGATCGCGTCCGCGGTCACACCCGGCTTCATCAGGGCCATCGATTCCGTCTGAGCCTGTCGCACGGCGGCGATCACCCGCCTCTGTTCCGCGGTGGGCTCGCCCACCACGATCGTTCGGGTGGTATCGCTGTGGTAGCCGCCGGCGACCGCGCCGAAGTCGACGACCACCATATCGCCGAGCGCCAGCACCCGATCAGAGGCGCGACCGTGCGGCAAGGCGCCATGCTCACCAGCCGCCACGATCGTGTCAAAGGCAGGGCCGTCCGCCCCCAGCTCGCGGAAAGTCTGCTCGAGCAGAAACGCGACATCGCGCTCCCGAAGGCCCGGTCGCACGGCGGACCGGACGCGATCGAAAGCACGGCTGGCGATCATGGCCACGTGTCGCAGCAACTCCACTTCATGGGGCGTCTTGAGCATTCGCAGGTCCTCGACCAGCCCGGCCGTCGGCACCAACGCGATCTCTGCCGGGACAGCCCCACTCAGGCGCCGGTGCTGGTCGACTGTCACATGCTGGGATTCGAAGCCAACCCGGCGCAATCCAAGACCCTTGAGACGGTCCGTCAGCAGGGCCAGGAGACCGCTCGAGGCCACCGATCGCACCAGGGTGAAACCGGGGGCCTCCGCTTCCATCTGCATCCAGTAGCGGCTGTCCCCCAGGATTTCCGCGCCGTCCCTGGTGACCACGAGGTACCCGAGGGTCCCACTGAAGCCCGAGAGGTATCGCGTATTCTCCGGGGCCGTGACCATCAGGGCATCAAGCTCGAGGTCGGTCAGCCGGCTGCGCACGGCAACCACGCGAGCTGTCGATTCCTCAGCACGCATCGCCGCTCATGATACGGAGCGCTTGCCAGAAAGCCGGCCGGCTAGCTCACGCCCTCGCGGCCGGCAGCCAGCGAACTCAGTGGCTCCGTAGCGAGCTCGGCCAGCTGGCCGAGCAACGTGATTTCATCGATCACCGCTTCGGCTCGGTAGACGGCCACGGCGCCCCAGATCGCTCCCCGCTGGGCCATCGGGGTGGCCGCGACGGCGCCGCCTGGCGGATCGTCGCCATGCAGCAGATGCCGGGACCACCGGCTCTGCCGCAGGTCGTGGATGGCTACCGGTCTCTCGGTGTAGAGGGTCCACTCCAGCAGCGCTTCGAGCACAGGCGCCAGCTGCTCGAGCCGGTCAGGGCGGCCGGGCAAGCTGAAGCTGTCCTTGTTCCAGCGTCCTTCGGCGTCCCAGTAGGCGACCATGCCCCCGGCTGCGTCCAGGACCTGCAGCGCCCGGCCGAGGAGCAGATTGGCCGCCATCTCACGGACGTGACTGGTTTGAACAGCAGTTTCGGGCGGCCGTGCCTGCCCTGGCAGGCTATCCACGGATCAGTGGCTCCTCCTGCTCCAAGACTAACCGGCAGTCCAAAGCCTGGCAAGCTTTGTGCCGCTGGGTGCTATTGACAGGAAGGCATTTCGGCGTATGGTGAGGCGGGGAACGGTCGGCACGACCGGGGAGGGCAACGTGGCAGAGAGCGGAGAGCCTCGCGTCGAACCAGCTTCAGCGCCGGCGTCGATACCGCCAGCCTCTGCGGCACCCGATGCGGCACCGCCGATCACCGCGGGGTCGGTACCAGAATCGACCGCCGGGCCCGAAGGCGGCCGGCCTCGGTCGAACCGCCGCTGGCTGATCATCGGTGGCATCGCCATCGTGTTCTTGCTGATCATCGGCTATGTCGTGGGCGGAGCGGTGGCCGCTGGTGTGCCGGTCAACAATGCGGACAAGGCGCTGCGGACGACCATCGACCACGAAAACGCGGTCGTCGTGGTCCTCAACGAAGATCCATTCAAAGGGGTCGACCTGAGTTCGAGCACGGTCGACGTCCCCAAGGCCAAGGCTGCGCTGGCGGGATACATGCAGAAAGTCTCGCTGGTCCAGCCCTCGGTCGCGTCCGACCGTAACGCGCTCCAGCGGGTCCGACCGGACTTACAGAGCTCGTTCCTCACGCTGCCGGAGCAATCCACGATCAGCCGTGATCGCCGGCGGGTTGATGCGGCACTCACGGCGCTCAGCAGCGCCCAGCGAGGCATCGATATCCTCAAGAAGCAAGCGGCATTCGTGGATGCCCTATTCGATGCCTCGGCAAACTTCATCGCGCTGGGCAAGACGATGCAGGCGGAAGACCTCCCGGGGACCGCGGCCCAATTGCCCGGAACCGGGGCCAGCGTCAAGAAGGCGGCCGACCTGGCCCAGCCGCCCGATGTCCCTGAGGCGTTCGGGCCCATCGTAAAGGGCATGCAGCGAGCCGCCGACGATGTGCGGGGGCTGGTCGCGGCCGTTCAGGCCAATGACCAGGCGGCGATCCAGAAATACGTGGCTGCGCTTGAAGCCGATGGCAAGGCCCTGGAGTCCATCGATCAGAATGCGATCGACGCGGCCCAAAAGGCCTTATTCCAACCATTGATCGACTCCTACAACCGCAACATGAAGATCGCGGCCGGCGGCTGAGCTAGCGGGCGGGGCCGGTGGCCGGTTTTGGTCGCCGGCCGCGACGCCATTCGAGTAGCAGCGCCAACAGGAACGCCAGGACGCCCAAACGGATGCCGGCATCGGCGAGATTGAAGTCGCTGGGCCAGCCGTGCACCTCGATGAAATCGACCACGGCACCCAGCCGGACGCGGTCGGCGAGATTGCTGATGGCCCCGCCGGCGATCCCGCCCAGTGCGGCCGCCCCCAGTGCTCCGGCCGGGTTGCCGCGCACGACGATCACGGCGACCGCCGCCGCCACCAGAACCGATACGGCGATGAAGAGCCCGTTATGACCGCTGAGCAGGCCAAGCGTGGCACCGCTGTTGCTGGTCAGTCGAAACCACAGCCAGCCGGGGATGACGGTGACCTCCTGTCCGCGCGCCAACGAGGCCACCGCCCAGGCCTTGCTTGCTTGGTCCGCAGCCAGCACGAGGAGGGCGCTGAGGGCCGTGATCATGATCGCCGGGCGTCGCCGCATTCGCGGCCATCCTAGCTGGCGAGGGGTCGTCGCTCCTCTGAGCTAGTGCTTCGGCGTGGGATGGGGGGAGGTTGCGGTACCATTCCCCGGGCCGCCGCCGCCATTCGGCGACTGATTCGAGTTGCCATTGTTCCCCGACTTCTCCGCGGCCTGCCATGCCGCGACGGCGCGGTCGCGAGCCCGGCTGATCGCGCTCAGTGCGGTTGGATTCGTGACCTGCCCCTGCAGGCCGGCCAGCTGCAGCTCGTGCGTGCTAATCGCCTGCTGGAGACGATTCTCCATGTCGGCGGCCGCCGCCTGGTTGGTCTGCTTCGCCGTCCACACCAGCTGCGCGGCGTCGTCGAGCTCGTTGTCGAGCCGGTCGAATGCCCGGGCCGCCAGGTCGAGCCGGTGACGGGCGATCATCGCCTCCGCCTCGGCGAGCCGCGTTCGGGAGAGGTCGAGATGGAAGGTCAGCTTGTCGGATGGACTAAAGGCGAGCGTCCCGCGGACCTGCTCCCAGGCGCCCTTCAGTGGGTATAGGGCTGAATCCGGCAGGCTATCGGCGGATGCGGCCACGGCGCCCGACACCAGCAATACCGCGGCTGCAGCCGCCGCCAGCGCCAGCCGGGTCACGGAGACGCGTGGCCGGCGGGTCGCGGATTGGGTGACGCCGGCGAGCACCAGGTTCCAACCCCTGATCTTGGCGCCCGGCGAGGGCGCGACCGGATCGACGGCTCGCATCCGCTCCGCCAGCGCCTCCAGCCGCCGCGCTTCTGGCATCAATTGGCTACCCGTCCTTGCAGCACGCGCTCGAGTGAACCGAGCGCTCGATGCTGAAGCGCCTGCACGGCGCCGACCGACTTGCCCATGATGTCGGCCACCTGGGCCGCGGTCAGATCCTGGAAGAAGCGCAGGATCAGGACCTGCTGCTGCTCCTCGGTCAGCTCGCGCAGGGCCACGCGCAGATCCTCGTTCGAGAGTTGCTCCAGCGCCAGCTCCGCGGGGTCCGCCGTTTGAGGCAGGACGGCGTTGTCCAGGGGGACGAGGGTGACCTTGCCATTCCGGCGGTAATGATCAATGGTCGCGTTGTGCGCAATTCGATAGACCCAGGAGGAGAAGGCGACGCCCTGGTCCTGGAACAGATCGAGGCGGGTCAGGCTCCGGGTCATCGTGTCGATGGCCAGGTCCTCCGCATCTTCGGCTCGTCCCAGCCGGGCATAAACATAGTTGTAGATGCGATCGAAGTAACGCTCATACAGGGTGCGGGCCGCATCCTGGTCTCCCCGACGTACCCGCTCGATGAGTGGGCGATCGTCATCGGACGCCGCCTTGCCCAGTGCGTGCACTGGGTGACATTATCAGCGCTGCCGAAATGGACAGACAGGTAGACGTTACGATCACGCTCACGCATGGTCACCTTCTAATACGTGGGAGCAGGGGCAGGCCATATGTCGAGGCCAAACTTGACTGACACGTTCTGGTAACGATCGGGCGCGGATTGTTACTGGCCGGTGGCTCAGACGACGGTGATGACGCCGGCTTCGCCGGTGCTGAGTTCGCCGACCGTCCAGCCGGCCGCGCCCCGACGACCAAGGGCTTCGAGCAGTGGATCAACCTGCTCGGCCGGTAGGGCGATCAGCAGCCCACCCGAGGTCTGCGCGTCGCAGAGCAGCGTCCGCCGGGCAGCAGACAGTGCGGCCGGCCAGCGCACCCTCGACACCATGAACCGTTCGTTCGCGCGTGTGCCACCGGGTACTTCACCAGCATCGGCCAGCGCCTCGGCCCCCAAAAGCAGCGGTACGGTGGCGGCATCGACGCGGGCCGCCAGCCCCGAGGCCCGCGCCAGATAGTGGAGGTGTCCAAGCAACCCGAAACCGGTCACGTCGGTGGCCGCGTGCACCGAGACCGTGGCCATGGCTTGCGCCGCCTCGCGATTCAGTGCCAGCATGCCCTGGATGGCCGCGTCGGCTGAGGCCGCCGGCGCCACCTGATGCTTGATGGCGGTGGTGATGATGCCGGTGCCGAGCGCTTTCGTGAGCACGAGCCGGTCGCCTGGCTGGCCGCCGCGGTTGCGGACCACCCGATCGGGGTGGACCGTGCCGGTGACCGCGAGCCCGTACTTCGGCTCGTGATCATCGATGCTGTGACCACCGAGGATGTCGATCCCAGCCTCGCGAACTTTGTCGAGGCCGCCGCGAAGGATGTCGGCCAGCACAGACCCGGGCAGCTCTTTGATGGGGAACGCGACGAGATTGACGGCCATCAAAGGCTGCGCCCCCATCGCGTAGATGTCGCTCAGCGCGTTGGCGGCGGCGATCGCCCCGAAGGTATACGCATCATCCACCACCGGGGTGAAGAAGTCCGTCGTGACCACTAGCGCGAGGTCGGGCCGCAGCCGGTAGACGGCGGCGTCATCGCCCGTCTCCAGCCCCACCAGCACATCCGGGTTCGCGAGCGTTTTGGGCAAGTGGCTCAAGACCTGAGCCAGGTCCTCAGGACCGATCTTGCAGGCTCAACCCGCGCCGTGCGACCACTGCGTGAGCCGCACTTTCTCAACCGTACTCACGATTGCACTGTACTCGACGCCTGCTAGGAGACCCCGATGATTCTCGTTGCGTTGATGTGCCGAGCGCGCTCCGCTCTGATCGGCTCCGACCGTGGGTTCCGGTTGCCATCACGACTCTGGTCGTCCTCCTGCTTGTCGGCTTACTCGGGCATCACCCGCAGCTCTTAAGGCAGGAGGCGATCGATGCGGCCCTCGGCAAGCAGGCCCAACAGACGGCTCATCACGCCGCCAAACTGGTTCGCGAGTCGGACCTGGAGCGCGCGGCTTCGCGGTCGGGAGAGAACATTGGTCACGACACGAGCCCTGATCACTTCATCTGGGTGATTGCGGTTTCAGGCGATTACGCGATCCCTGGCGAATACATGGGGGGACCGCCGGCGACCTGGACGATCCTGATCGTCAACGACCAGCGTCCGGCCCAGCTTTCTGCCACCTGGGGCGGTGGGCAGGACGACTGGCCGCAGTTCTTCGATGGCCTGGTCGACCTGAATTGACGCGTCACCCAGTCTGCTACCGTCATCCCGGTGGAGGTCACGTTTCTGGGTACTGGCGCGGCGTTTGCGCCGCACGCCTATAACTCGTCGATCCTGGTCGATCGCAAGATCCTGATGGATGCCGGCGCGCCGCTGACTGTTCATTTGCCGCGTGTCGGCGTTTCACTCGACGAGCCGCGGGCGGTCGTGCTCAGTCACTTCCACGCCGACCACACATTTGGCCTTGCCTGGTTGATCCTGGGCCGCGTCATGCTGAATGACCGACCGCCGTCACTCAGTATCTATGGACCTCGAGGAACAACCGCGTACCTCGAACGGTTACTCGACCTTGCCTGGGGCGAGGAGATGCGTCGGATGAGCTGGCAGCGGTTGCAGCTGCGCGTTCAGGAGCTTGCTGACGGCGATTCGTTCCAGCTTGACGGCAGCCGGGGGCAGGCGTTCAAGATGCAGCACGCGAGCCGGCTGGACTGCCTCGGCTTTGTGATCGAGCGGGACGGCGTCCGCCTCGGGTACACGGGTGACGCCGAGATGTCGCCCCAGCTCGACGCGCTGATCGAGGCGTCAGATCACGTGATCAGCGAAATGACCTATGACGCCCCGGGCGGCGAGCTGCACCTCGCCCGCAAAGACATCGATGAGCTGATGACGCGTCACCCGTCGGTGCGCTTCATCCTCACGCACCGGGGCGGCGAGAGCTCGGTCAACGGGGCCGTGATGGCCCGTGACTTTCTGACCCTGCAACTACCTCTGCATTGACGACGTCGTCGGCACTGACGACGCGGCCCTGGCGAAGGGCATCCCGCCAGGCTCGCGCCACCAGCCCGGCGTAGCTGCCGCGGATCTGGCTCCAGGCCTTTCGGGCTTCAGCGAGCTCATCCGGACTAAGCCCTCCACGACGGAAGCTGGCGCGCGTGTAGAGCGTCGCCAGCCGCCGCACCTCGGTATCAAGTGCCGGCATCGAGGCCGCCAGCCGTCCACCGAATTCTTGCGGCGTATCGCCCAGGTGCCGCGGGACCTTCAGCCGGTCTCCCAGGAAGAGCAGCCGGCGCCAGATGCGCGGCACGTCGCGAACCGCCATCAGCCAGCGCAGCGCGAGGAGAACGGCGATAAGCGCCAGGAGCAACAGGCCCGCGCCCACCGTCAATATCGGGCGCCATATATCGGCGAAGGGAGCGCTCGAGCCGAATCCCGTCGACGCACCGGGAGGCTCTCGCAAGCCGGGCGGAATCCGGGCGCTGGGCTGTACGTTGGCCGACTGTGGGGCATTGAGGGCTTCCTTGGTGGCCGGCCGGTTTACCGGTGTGTTGATGCCGTCTGGCGTCGGTTCGAAGGGGATCCATCCATACCCGGGGAAGAAGACTTCCACCCAGCTATGCGCGTCCAGGGAGTTCACCGTGTACTGATGCGTCTTCTCGTCGAAGACACCCGCGCCAAACCCGCTCATCTGCCGGCTCGGGATCCGCAGCGTCCGCAGCATGACGTTCATGGCGGTGGAAAAGTCCTGGCAGAACCCCTTCTTCGAGGTGAAGAGGAAGAAGTCCAGCGGCCGCTCGCCGGACCTGGCGAGGGGCGGCTTCAGCGTATAGGTAAAACGGCCCTTGGCCAGGAACCAGGATTCGATCGCCTTGGCCTGGTCATACGGGGTGGTGGCACCGGCTGACCGGACGATCGACTGGGCGAGCGTCGCGACTTCGGCATCACGGGCCGTCGAGTATCCCTGGGCGACCCTGCCATCCTCGTAGAGCGTGGTGTAGGGTGCCAGCCACGCTGGATAATCCGTGCCCGCGCTCTGCAGATCCTGGATATCAACGTTGGGAATCGCTTCAGTGACCGAGTAGTTGTAGGGGGGCTGCAGCCGCCTCGCGAAGCGAATGCGATCGACGGTGTCGAAGGTGGCCGTGGAGTCGCTGTCTCCGGCGACATTCACCAACGACACGTTCGACCCCGGTGGCGCCGGAACCGACGTCATGATGCCGCGGACGGTTGTTGGCTGGTTGTCGACGGAGAGGATCTCACCGGCGCTGAACACGGTTCCCAGGGTTTGCTCGGGCGGCACCACGACGTGAAACGAATTGTGAAGCAGCTGGATGCGCTGCGAATCGGCCGGCAAATCATCGCGTGGGACGCTTGCGCGTGCCACCACCAGCGGCTGCTGTCGCACCGGGACGCCGCCGGCCCTGCTGGGCAGCTCGTACCAGGTGATGCCGTCCCAGCCCGCCAGCGCAATGCCACGCCAGTACGGATAGAAGACCGGCGTGTCACCGGTGACCACCATCACGGTTTGCGATTTCGCCTTGAGCTGCGAGCCCGGTCGGACCACCTCGCTATAGCCGATGGAGCCGACCGATCCGGGTTTGGAATTGTTGCTCCCGATCCCGAACGGGTGGATCGCGTCGGGGTTCATCGTGCCAGGGATCAGGGCGGCGCTGATGTCGCTGCTGCTCAAGGGCGGAAGCAGCAGAAAGGCGATGACGAGGATGGCTGCGGTCGCCTCGATGCCGACTTCTCCGAAGGTCCAGCCGGTATCGGCCGCGCGTGGAAGACGGCGTGTCCGCCATCCCTCCTTGAGGGCGACGAAGTTCAGCCGCAGCAAGACGGCGGCGGCGGCGGTGAGCCAGATGAGCGTAAAGAGCGTAAGGCCGGGGCTGGTGTCGTTGATGATCTCCACCGCGAGGATGGTGCCTGAGGGCAGCAGCGCCACCAGCCCATTGCGCCGCAAGAACACCCACCAACTGGTCCACAGCCCGGTGGCCACGAACATCAGCAGCAGGCTCATCAGCAGGAGCGTATTGGTCCGATTCGGAAGCGCCAGGAGCCACGTTCTGATCGCCGGCAGCGCTCCGCCCGAGGTAAGCGGCGATGGCGTCAGGAGCGCCAGGCTGCCAAACACCGCCAGACCCGACATGGCGGCATACGCCAGGCGCGATGCCCGGGCAATCGCAAAGATCCATCCCAGCCCGGTTGCGATCGCCAGAGCCGGTACCAGCCGCCCTTCCGTGTCGGGCACCCAGGCCGAACGCTCCACGGCGATCGCCACCGCCCAGCCCATGAGCAGCACGAATCCCAGCAGCAGCCAGGTATCCCGGAAATCAACCGTGAGCAGGACTCGATTGGCTCGGAAGAGCCGTATCGTCAGGCGGCCCCCCTCATAGTGCGGACGAAGTAACCCCGCGGCCCAGGCGCCTCCGAGGACCGCAAGCAGCAGCAGGAAGACCGTCGCCGGATTAACCTGCGGCAACTCGTCGCTCCGGCTCCAGGTCGTCCGGCCCGCCAACGATCCACCAGTTCAGCGCCTGCCGCCAGCGTCCGGCCGATGCCAGGGTCGGCTGGCTCCCACCAAAACCGCGTGGATCGAGGTAGACAACGAGGCTGCGATGACCTCGAACCCCCAGATCGAGCAAGGCCTCGAGCCAGTGCTCGTCGGCGGATGGGGTGATGACGACCAGCCCGCCGCGATGCCGCCATTGCTGCCGTTGCGAGGTGAGCAGGCTGGCCAGTGACACCGTGCCGTCGGCCTGCGCCAACGTGAAGTGCTCGAACAGCTTCTTGCGCTGCTGATCACCACGGGCGGCCTCGATCACGCTGAGGTGGCTGTCGTTGCCAACCAGGCCGATGGCGCTTCCGCGACGTAGCGCGGCGTCCGTAATCGAGGCAGCCAGGCTCATCGCATACTCGAGCGTCGATTCCGGCGCTTCCCCGGCATGAACCGACGCCTGCAGATCGAGCACGATCCAGGCGTCGCCACCCTCGCGCGTTTCGAAACTGCGGCTCATCAGCCGGCCAAGCCGGGCCGACGATGCCCAGTGGATGCGCTTGACGCTGTCGGTTGGAACATATTCTCGAATCGTGGTGGCGTTGGGCGGAATGTCGAGCACGCGGCCGCGCAGCTGCTCGTCCCCGGCGGTGCTCGGCGCCAGCGCATCCAACCCGCCCACCGGCCGGACCACGGGATAGACGACCACGGATTGACTGCCCGCGATCCGCAGCGTGCGGGTGAACAGGCCGAATGGGTCGCCGTACCGCAGCTCAACCGGCCCGAAGGTGAACAGGCCCCGTTGCTTGAACCGGCCACGCGAGGTCCAGCGGCGCGCCCGGCGTCCCTTCAAGCTGAAAACGCGTCCCGGATTGTAGCCGGGCAAGTTGGAGAAATCTGTCATCTCGATCAGTGGCACCGGGATCCAGGAGCGGTTCTGGATGACGAAGGACTCCTCGAAGGCATCCCCCACCTGGAACTGCCCTTCCGGGCTGGCCCGCTCGACGACCAGGTTGTCAGCCGCCAGCCGGCTCCATAGGTAGCTGACGACGAACAGCAGGATGAGCGCGTACAGAAGGCTGTACGCCAGCCGCACGCCAGTGACGTAGGCAAAGAAGAAGAGAAGCGTAAGCGCGGTGACAAGGGGGAGACGAGGCAGCCGCATCGGAATGCTTGCCTAGCTTGCCACCCGCCGCCCGTATCGAGAAACGACGTTCGGTGGCGGCACCGGCTCCGACTCCAGGATCTGGTTCAGCACCTTGACCGGCGTCAGCCCGCGCAGCTCGGCATTGGCCTTGAGAATCAGGCGATGCGCCAGGACAGGGTGAGCCAGCGCCTTCACATCGTCCGGGGTAACGAAGTCCCGTCCCTCGAGGGCGGCTCGGGCCTGCGCGGTTCGGAATAAGCCCAGGGATCCGCGAGAGCTGGCGCCCAGGCCAATGTCCGCATGCGATCGAGTCCGATGGGTGACCCGGGCGATATATTCCTTGAGCTGGTCATCGACGTAGATTTCCTGGACCATTTTCTGAGCCGCCAGCACCTCGTTGGCTGGGACAACCGCCTCCAGCTGCTCCATCGGCGAGTCCCGCTGGAAGCGGTCGAGCACCTGCACCTCGTGGGCGATGTCGAGGTACCCGACGTTGAGCCGCATCAGGAATCGATCCACCTGCGCCTCCGGCAGCGGGAACGTCCCGGCGAATTCCACCGGGTTCTGTGTCGCCAGCACCAGGAAAGGAAGGGAAAGGGCGTACGTCGTGCCGTCCACCGTGACCTGCCGCTCCTCCATCGCTTCGAGCAGGGCCGATTGGGTCTTTGGCGTGGCTCGGTTGATCTCGTCCGCCAGCAGGACCTGGGTGAAGATCGGGGCCTGGCGGAATTCGAGCTGCTGGGTCGAGGGACTGTAGATGTTGACCCCAGTGACGTCCGAAGGAAGGAGATCAGGAGTGAACTGCAGCCGCTCGAATGAGCAGCCGAGGGATCGTGCCAGCGATTTGGCCAGCATCGTCTTGCCCACGCCGGGCACGTCTTCGATCAAGAGGTGGCCCCGGCTCAAGAGGGCGATCACGCAGAGCTCGATCTCTGCCTCTTTGCCAACCAGCACGCGGCTGACATTCCGGACAATTCTTAAACCAAGCGCTTCGACCGAGCCGTTCTCCACCTGCATCCTTCTTACTTCCTTTTCGGTAATCCGGTTCCGAGCTTATCGTCGCGTACTGTTTTAACGGCAGCGCCGCCGCTTCGTTACCGTAGGCTGAGTCGCCGAGCTCCACCGGCCGCCAGGCCGCCGATTGTGCCGCCGCTCAGAACGAGGACGTCGTCGATAACCAGGCCAACGGTGTCAAGCCCGGCGGACCCGAGTGGGCCGATTGGTCCCATCGCGCCAGCCAACTCCTCCACCACGATAAAGGCAACCGCCACGATCACGCCATTCCAGACGGCGCCACCCAGGGGTCCGACGAAGCCGGCCAGAAATCCTCCGGCCAGGAGGGCACCGAAGGTGAGCAGGCCCTGTGAGACGAGCGGCCCGCGATGATTCCCGAACAGCAGGGTGCCCCCGACCAATTGAATCACCACCGACAGGACCAGTCCCAACCCGGCCGCGAACCAGTCGACCCTCCGCCCGCCGCCCGCCTGAGACCTCGCCATTGAAGCCGAATAAGTCTATCGGTCAGACGGCGCCGACGGCCTGCAGGGCTCCGGCCAGCAGCGGCGCGACCACCAGCGCCGGCAAGAAGTTGGCGACCTTGATCACCTTCAGGTCGAGCAGTCCGAGCGCGATGCCGAGCACGATGATGCCGCCGGCCGCGGTCAGCTCGGCCGTTTCCGGCTCTGACAGGCCGGCATGGACCAGGAAGGCGATCAGGGTGAGGCTGCCCTGGACGACCAGCACGCTGACGGCTGAAAGGATCACGCCCCAGCCGAGAGTCACCGCGTAGACGATCGAGCTGAAGCCGTCCAGGACCGCCTTTACGGCCAGCACGGTGACATCGCCTCGGGTCCCATCCAGAAAGCTGCCCAGAATGGTCAGCGGCCCCACACAGAACAGCAGGCTGGTCGTGACGAAGGCCAGGCTGACCCGTCCAGGCTCGCCATCCCGACGCGTTCGCCGCTCCGCCCAGCGTCCAAGCGCCTGCACCCCGTCGTCGAGGTGGAGCAGCTCGCCGATCACGACGCCCAAGAGCACGCTGATCAGCAGGATGAGCGGGTTACGAGTCCGGAGTGTCATCTGAATCCCGTAGACCGCCACGAAGAGGCCGAGACCAGCGCGAATCGTCCGCTGGAGGCTGGCGGGGATGACCCGCCCCAGGCTCAGGCCAATCGCGGCGCCGGCGAGCACCGTGCCCGTATTGAGGGCGGTGCCCAGGCCGGGGATCATCGTCGAGCCGGCAGCGCCGGACGGGCGACCAGCTACAGCTTCTCGAAACGGTCGACGTTGACGATGAACACGGTCGCGCCACCGACCTGGACCTCGACGGGGTAGGGAACGAAGAAGTCACCAGGCTCCACCAGCGGTGGCATCGGGTTCATGAACTCACTCCGGGTGCGGCAGTTTTCCTTGATCAGGCCAAGGACTTCTTCGATCCGGTCGTCGTCGATCCCGGACATCAGGGTCACATTCTTGTGTTGCAGGAAACCGCCCGAGCTGACAAAGCGCGTGACCGAAATCCCGCGGTCGTTGAGCGCATCCATCGTCGACGAGGCATCTTCGCTATGAACGACCGCGATCAGCAGCTTCATGCGGATCGCCGCTGCGCTGGCTGCACACCGGCCTGGCGGAGCGCGCTCGAGGCCTGCTCAAGGACCCGTCGGGCGACCTCGTCGGGGTCGGCGGAGGCATCGACTTCTCGCCAACGTCGCGGGTCCTCTGCCGCCATCTGCTCGTAACCGGCGTGCACCCGCTGATGGAAGGCCTTGGTCTCTCGGTCGAGCCGGTCCTGCGCGCTCCGTGGAATTCGCGCCAGCCCTGCCTCCACGGGGAGGTTCAGCAGCAGGGTGAGATCCGGAGTGAGACTTCCGGTGGCTTCCTTCTGCAGCCGGCGGAGGCTCTCGAGATTCAAGCCTCGGCCGTAACCCTGATAGGCAAGGGTTGAATCACTGAACCGATCGCAGAGCACAATTTCGCCACGTTGCAAGCGCGGTCGGATCACTTCATTGACCAGCTCGGCCCGCGCAGCCGTGAAGAGCAGCGCCTCCGTCCAGGGCGCGAGCCGACTCTGCCGCGGTCCCAGTAAGAGCGGCCGGATCATCTCACCGACGCGCGTACCGCCAGGCTCACGAGTTGTCCAAACCACATGGCCTTCCTCGGCAAGGGACGCCGCCAGGCGATGGATCTGCGTCGACTTCCCGCCGCCCTCGGGCCCCTCGAGGGTGATGAAGAACCCGCCTGCCTTCCCCGGGGCATCCATCGGTTTTGCGTGCACTATAGCGAGTTCAGTCGGCCGTCGTATAAATGCGCAGTCGCCGGTTGGGCTCTTTTCCGGTACTGCGAGCCGTCAGCTCGTGGCGCTCCACCAGCTGGTGCTGCAGCCGGCGGACGTAGGCGTTCTGGGGGGAGAGTTCGACCATCGAGTTCGTCGACTTGGCTCGGCTGATCCCTTCCAGCGTTTCCTGCAAGGCCGACTCGGTCGGATCGGGAGTGTCCAGCTGGTACATCCGGCTGAGCGCGTTCTTGATCTGTGTGATGGTATTGCTTTTCAACACCTGGATCGGGATGCCGTCGGCCTCCGCCTCTTTCAACGGCGAATCCTTCCGGCGATAGTAGTTCTTGAGAGTGACGATCAGGTCAGCCTCTTCGATGTGGTTCTGGACCCGGATGGGGACGTGCAACTCACTGATCGCCTGTTCCAGGTAGTTCCGGCTGACGCCGTAGGGAAAGACCGAGACCGTCTCGTGCAGGCTGCGCGATCGCGGAGCTTCCAACGGTTCCCGCACGGCGGCGGTCCGCATCGGCGCCGTCTCCGCCAGGCGGGCGACGATCGCTCCATCGGCGCCGCGGATCCGCATCTGGGGTGGCTTCAGGCTGCCCCGCAGCGCGGCATCGACCACCTCGGCCAGAGGCTGATGGATGGCCAGACGATCGCGGTCGTGAATTTCAACCAGGACATCGAATGTGGGTGGCGACTTGCGTTCCAGCACCGACTTCTGGGTGCCGCGGCGGCGTGCCTCTTCATCCGAAAGGGTGACGGTCTGGATGCCCCCCAGCAGATCGTTGAGGGTCGGGTTGACCAGCAAATTCTCAAGTGAATTGCCGTGCGCCGTCGCCACCAGCTGCACGCCCCGCTCAGCGATGGTGCGGGCGGCCGCCGCCTCCAGCTCGGTACCGATCTCGTCAATGACGATCACCTGGGGCATATGGTTTTCGACGGCTTCGATCATCACAGAGTGCTGCAGCGGCGGCGTTCTGACCTGCATCCGTCGCGAGCGACCGATTCCCGGATGCGGGATGTCTCCATCACCGCCGATCTCATTCGAGGTATCGACGATTACGACACGCTTTTTCATCTCGTCGGCCAGCACGCGGGCGCACTCACGCAGCATCGTCGTCTTGCCGATCCCCGGGCGACCCAACAGCAGGATGCTCTTGCCGCCGATGACCATGTCCTTGATGATGTCGATCGTGCCGGTGATGGCCCGGCCGACGCGGCAGGTGACGCCCACGATCTGCCCCGAGCGATTTCGTATCGCCGAGATCCGATGCAGCGTACGTTCGATCCCGGCGCGGTTGTCATCACCGAACGAGCCCACCCGGGTGGAAACGAATTCGAGGTCCTCGAGCGTGACGGGGGTGTCGTCAAGGATTACCTCGTGGTCGGGAAAGCGGGCTTCCGGCTCGCGTCCGAGGTCGAGCACCACCTCCAGCAGCAGACCCTGATGATCGAGCCGCTTGACCGCCCGGTTGATGTGGGGGGGCAGCGCCTGGAAGAGCTGGTCGAGCTCGGCCGGATCCGCGTCCGTCAAGCCATTGTGCGATCGCCTCAGTTCGTGCAGTGCGTCAGCCATATTGTGGTACCAGCCGCTTGTCCTTGATTCTTACCCGCATCCGGGCGGGAACCTTCAGCGGAAGCTCCCTGACCATCAACATTTGTGAGGCAATCACCTCGAAGCCTTCCTTCTGCAGCAACCGAATCCCGGCTTCATCGTAATGACGGAGGCTGCACCAGACCGGACCGGGCTGATGCTCGGCAACGTAGGCAAGGCTACGCTGAACGAGCAACGTCCACAGATCGGCGGGTTGGGGCGCGGCCATCAGGCCGAGGCTGTGCGGCCGGCCACCGCCGCCCGTGACGAGACTCATCCAGCCCACCACCTGAACACGCTCGACGACGAACCGCGGCTGGCCGGCGCGGCGGGGAATGCGGGCGCTGAAGGAGCCTGGTTGAAAGCTCCGCCGCCACTCGGCGAAGTTGGCGGCCTCCACCGCTGCCACCGACTTCGGGGTGGTCGCAACATATAGAAGGTAGAGGCCGAGCTCATCCTCGCGCCGCATCGGCCGCCATCCCGGCACCGCGGGCGCCTGGCGCGGGTCAAGGCTTTCCTTGAGCAGGGCGTGCTCGGTCGCGTACGCGCTGAATCCGCGGGCCTTGAAGAGGTCGGCGATCGGATCACCGACCGGCACCCGCACGATGAACTTGGTCACGCCCCGCTTCAAGCCCTCGTTGAAGAGGTGGTCGAGCAGGGCGGTGCCATCCTGAAACCGGTCCAGATCGGGGCTCAGACACAGGTTGAGAATCTGCCAGACATGCGAACCGAGGGCGGCGTTTTCGGCCTGGACGAAACCATGGATCGTGCGGTGACGGCCGTCCTCCATCACGTAGACGTGGTCGGCCGCCGACGTGATGGGCAGGATCGAGGCGAAGGTATTGTTCAGCAAGAACCAGAGCCGCGTCGAGGCGAACTGTCGCTTCAGCGGCGGTCGTTCGGCCTCACGAGCCTGCTGGCGGTAGAGCGCTTCGATGGCGCCCAGGTCCTTCAGCTGCGCCGGGCGCACATGCTGGCTCATCGATGATCACCGTTGAGCGACAGGAAGTACTGATGCCAGCGCCGGTCCGGCGTGAGCTCGGGATGGAAGGCGAGCGCCAGCCGGTTGCCCTGCTTCACCGCTACCGTCTGGCCACCGTGGTTGGCCAGCTCCTGAACGTCCGGCGCCCGCTCGGTCACCTGCGGCGCGCGGATGAAGACCGCCGGGGCAGTGCCACCGATGGCGCGGGATTCCACCTCCGCCTCGAAGCTGTCGATCTGGCGCCCGTACGCGTTGCGACGCACCGAGATATCGATCAGCTTCAGCGGCTCCTGGTCTGCCCGGCCGCCGTGGATTTTTCGGGCCATCAAGATCATCCCGGCGCAGGTGCCCAACACCGGCATCCCCGCCGCGCTGCGGCGCTGGATGGACCCCGCTAGCCCGGGTTCCAACAGTCGCGCCATGGTCGTGCTCTCGCCGCCCGGCAGGATCAGGGCATCGACCGCGTCCAGGTCGGCAGCCAGCCGGATGGGAACGCCTTCGACCTCGCAGGCGCGCAGCGCCGCCAGGTGCTCTCGAAAATCCCCCTGCAGCGCAAGGACGCCGACGCGCTTACGTCTCAAGCGCTCGTTTGGCACTGCGCGCCACTCGCGCGGGGCGACGCCCCGGGGCTTTCACCAGCCTCTGCCGGCGAGCAGCTCCTCCTGGGGAATCGCCCCGATCTCCAACCCCCGCATCGCCTTGCCGAGGCTCTTGGACGCGTCGGCAAGGATGTCCGGCCGATCGAAGTACGTGGTCGCCGCCACGATGGCCTTGGCGCGGGCGGCCGGATTCTCTGCTTTGAAGATGCCCGAGCCGACGAAGATCCCATCGCAGCCCAGCTGCATCATGAGCGCGGCGTCAGCCGGAGTCGCGAGGCCCCCGGCGGCGAAATTGACGACCGGCAGCCGCCCCAGGCGAGCGCTCTCTTCGAGCAGATCCGCCGGCGCACCGATTCGCTTGGCCTCCATCACCAGCTCCTCGGGACCCGCGCCATGGAGCTTGCGGATGGCGCTGGTCACAGCCCGCATGTGGCGGACGGCTTCGACGACGTTTCCGGTCCCGGCCTCGCCCTTGGTCCGAATCATCGCCGCACCCTCGGCGATGCGACGCAGGGCTTCGCCCAGGTCTCGGCACCCACAGACGAACGGGATCTTAAAAATATGCTTGTTGATGTGATGCTCCTCGTCGGCCGGGGTCAGCACCTCACTCTCGTCGATGTAGTCGACGCCGAGCGATTCCAGGATTTGCGCCTCGACGAAATGCCCGATGCGGCACTTGGCCATCACCGGGATGGTCACCGCATCGATGATGGCCGCGATCAGGCCGGGATCGCTCATCCGCGCCACCCCACCCTCGCGCCGGATGTCCGCCGGAACCCGCTCCAGCGCCATGACCGCCACCGCCCCGGCATCCTCGGCGATCTTGGCCTGCTCGGGGGTGACGACATCCATGATGACGCCCCCTTTGAGCATCTCGGCCAGCCCCGCTTTGACTTTCCAGGTTCCCCGGCGGTCGCCCACGGTAGGGGTCAGTTCGTCCACGAGATCATTTTACTGCGGTCTCCTTAGAATTCATCCGCAATGCGGGGCCCCCGGCGGACGCGGCGGCAGCAGGTGATCGCCGTGATCGTCGCCCTCACGCTGGGCCTCCCGGCACTGTTCGGGATTGCCGTGGTTGCCGGGCTGATCATTACACCACCGATCGACGATATGCCGAAGCGGGTGGATGCCATCCTGAAGGAGCACGGTGGTGACCGCGTGCCCCTGACCCAGGTCCCCGATCAGCTGAGTGAAGCCCTGATCGCCATCGAAGACGAGCGCTTTTACCAGCACCGCGGGATGGACACCCAGGGGTTGATCCGAGCGCTCCTGACCGACCTCTACCACCATCGGGCGCTCGAAGGTGGCAGCACCCTGACCCAGCAGCTGATCAAACTCCTCTACATGGACAATGACGACGACGGCTGGCGAAAGCCGGAGGATCTGCTGCTGGCCCTCAAGCTCGAAGCCCGCTTCGACAAGCACACGATCCTCGAGAGCTATCTCAATGCCGTCTACTACGGACATGGCGCCTACGGTATCGGCCAGGCCGCCGACGTCTATTTCCACATGAGAACCGACCAGCTGGACCTGGCCCGCGCGTCGATGCTCGCCGGCCTGCCCCAGGCGCCCTCGTTTTACGACCTCTACCGGAATCCCTGTTCGGCGCGGGCCCGCCAGTTCAATGTCCTCGCTCAGATGGCCCACGATGGCTACATCAGCCAGGAGCAGGTGGCTGCCGCGTACAACGAGGCGATCGGCTTTCCATGCAGGTATTGAGCGTGCTCCTCGATCTTGTGCTCCTCGGTCCGCCAGGGTCTGGCAAGGGGACCCAGGCAGCCAGGCTGGCGGAGAAATACCGGATCCCGGCGATCGCGACCGGTGACATCCTGCGGGCGCAGGTCGAGGCCGGCACGCCGCTCGGCGTTCAGGTGAAGGCGTATCTGGACCGCGGCGAGCTGGCGCCGGACAGCCTGGTGATCGACATCATCCGGCATCGCCTCTCCGAGCCGGACACGCGGCGCGGATTCATCCTCGACGGGTTCCCCCGAACGGTCCGCCAGGCCGAGGCGCTGGATGCTCTGCTTGTGGAGCTGGGGCGGCCGCTCGACGCCGTCCTGTATCTACAGGTCGACCGGGAGTCCCTGCTCGAGCGACTCAGCCACCGGGCCGAGGTCGACCAGCGCAGCGATGATCGCCCGGATGTCATTGCCCACCGGATCGACGTCTTCCTCGACCAGACGGCGCCATTGATCGATCACTATCGCCGGCAGAGCAAGCTCAGGCTGATCGACGGGACGCAGTCCCCCGAGCTCGTCGCCGCCGCCATCGACGACGTGATCGGCTCGCTGGCGGACCCGACCGGGCCTTCCCCTGGGGGCTGACCGCATCGTTTGGCGCCGGCCAAATTGGGCATAAACCTAACGTCTCGCAGGTTGTCCCTGTCGAGAGCATCAAGGAGAAGCAACAAATGCCTGAACTAAAAACCGAATTCATCCCACTTCTGCCCCTCAACAACGGAGTCGTCCTGCCGAATATGGTGGTCACCATCCCGCTTGAGCGCGAGGAGGCGCAGGCCGCCGTCGCCGCCGCGAAAGAAGGAGACCGCCTCGTTCTGCTCGTTCCCCGAGTCGAAGGCCGCTATGCCAGCATTGGCACGTGCACCGGGCCGCCGTTGGCAGTGCGGCTGCCGGAACCGGCCCGGCACTGCGCGTGCTGGCCCAGCCGGCCAGCGATGTCAACGCCCTATCCGAGACGTCGCATGTCCTGGCCCGCGAGTACAAGGCCCTGATCGAGAACCTGCTCGAGCTGCGCGGCGCAGGCGAGGTCATCCAGATGGTGCGCGGCATCGACCGTCCGACCCAGCTCGCCGACCTGGCGGGCTACTCTCCGGACCTTTCGCTGGAGCGCAAGGTCGAGATCCTGGAGACGCTCGACGTTGAGGCGCGGCTCAAGAAGTTGATCGCCTGGACCCGCGAGATTCTCGCCGATGCCTCGCTCAAGGACAAGATCCGTAGCGAAGTCCAGGAAGGCATGGAGAAGCGGCAGCGCGAGTTCCTGCTGCGCCAGCAACTCGAAGCGATCAAGAAGGAACTCGGCGAAGGCGACGGCGACGTCGCCGCCGAATATCGCAAGAGAATTGAAGACGCCGGCATGCCCGACGCCGTCCGTAAGGAAGTCGAGCGCGAGCTCGACCGGTTCGAGCGGACCAGCGAGCAGAACCCGGAGGCCGGCTGGATACGGAACTACCTCGATTGGATGCTCGACATCCCATGGAACAAGCGGACCGTCGACCAGTTCGACGTAGTGGAGGCTCGCCGGGTGCTCGACCAGGACCATACCGGACTCGAGGACGTCAAAGATCGAATCATCGAGTTCCTCGCCGTGCGGAAGCGGCGAGACTCGCGCGGCCTCCAGGTGATCGGCGGCCGGGGCTCCGGTGCCATCATCACGCTGGTCGGACCACCAGGCGTCGGCAAGACGTCGCTTGGTGAGTCGGTAGCGCGCGCCCTGGGACGCAAGTTCACGAGAATTTCTCTTGGCGGCATCCACGATGAAGCTGAGATCCGTGGACACCGGCGAACCTACGTTGGCGCGCTCCCGGGCCGGATCGCCCGTGCCCTCAAGGAAGCCGGCACCCGCAACCCGGTGATCATGCTCGACGAGATCGACAAGGTCGGCAGCGACTGGCGGGGCGATCCCTCGTCGGCGTTGCTCGAAGTGCTGGACCCAGCGCAGAACCACTCGTTCCGGGATCACTATCTCGAGGTCGATCTGGATCTTTCCGAAGTCCTGTTCATCCCGACGGCGAATGTCGCCGACACCATTCCGGCGCCGCTGCTCGACCGGATGGAGATCATCCGGCTCGACGGCTACACCGAGGAGGAGAAACTGGCCATCGCGAGGGATCACCTGCTTCGGCGGCAGCTCGACCGCAACGGCCTCACGCCGGAAGAGGTGACCGTCAGCGATGAGGCGCTGCGCCGGATCATCGTCGACCACACCGGTGAGGCCGGCGTCCGCAACCTCGAGCGCGAGCTGGGGCGCCTGCTTCGCAAGGCCGCAACCCGTATCGAGAGCGGGCAGCTGACCGCCCCCGTTCAGATCGACGGTAAGGACGTTCGCGACTACCTGGGGCGTGCGAAGTTCCATCCGGAGGTGGCCGAACGGACCGAGGTGCCCGGCGTTGCTACCGGGCTGGCCGTGACGGGCATCGGCGGAGAAGTCCTCTTTATCGAGGCCGCCGCCATGGACGGGCAGAAAGGCCTGACATTAACCGGGCAACTGGGTGACGTCATGAAAGAGTCCGCACAGATCGGCCTCTCGTATGTGCGGTCGCACATGACCGAACTGGGCATCGCGCCGGGCTTCGAAGAGAAGGCGATCCACGTCCACGTGCCGGCGGGCGCCATCCCGAAGGACGGACCCTCCGCCGGCGTCACCATGGTGACGGCGCTGGTCAGCCTCTTCAGCGGGCGGCCGGTGCGCAGTAGCGTGGGCATGACCGGCGAGGTGACCCTGCAGGGTAAGGTCTTGCCGATCGGCGGAGTCAAGCAGAAGCTGCTGGCGGCTCACCGTGCCGGGCTGACTGAGGTGATCCTGCCCCAGCGCAACGAGGCGGATCTCGATGACCTGCCGCAGAGCGTCCGGGACGCGATGACGATCCATCTGGCCAGCGACGTTCGCCAGGTGCTCGACTGGGCCCTGGACGCAAAGACCGTACCGCTGACCCAGGCCGCCTAACGGCGCTGTCATGAGCGGGGCCTTTGTCAAAGAAAGTGATTCGGCGACGAGCGGATCCCTGGTCGATCGCTTCTACCAGGGACTGCTCGGGCTCAGCGATCCCGCGAGAGCCCTGATCAGCAAGCGGCAGCAGCAAGCCTGGCTTCAGGCCAGCGACCAGATCGAGCAAGCGCGCGAAGCAGCACGCGAAGCGCTCGGTGCCGAATCCTACCGCGAGATCTTCGAGAGCGCCGCCCAGCGCGCCGGAGATCCGCCGCACAGTCCCACCTGGTGGGCCGCGGGTGATGCCGCGACTGCTCTCGCGGCGCGGCGGCGGCTTGCCTCGGATCCTTTCGCGGTCCTGGTTGGGCCGCTCGGCGTCGCGCTGCCCTGGCTGAAGGACGCCGGGAAGGCCGGCTGACTCGAGCCCTCAGCCGACGCACATGTACGCCGCCGGACTTGACTGACAATCCGGGCAGGTAGCCATGGGTCGAGGCTAGCAGCCCACTTTGACAGCTGTCTGTCGAGGTCCGGACCCATTTGCGTTTTTGTCTGAGCGCGAAGCGAGCACATCAATAGGTTATTGACAGGCAGCTGTCAAAACCGGCGTTCATCATCGAAGCATGGCCGCATCAGGCAGCGTTATGGAGCTGAGAAACAGCCGGGTGCGGGCCGCCGCGCTGCAGCTCGAGGCTGCCGTGAGGTGCATTGCCGCTTGCGTTCAGGAAGCCGAGGGCCCCCGGCTTGGCGAGCTGCTGATATTGATCCGGGAGGCCGGCGTTGATCCGTTAGAAGCAGCGTTCGCCACCGGGGTGCGCCGCTTTGACAGGTCCGGCGAATACGCTGCCGACGGCGCGCTGAGCGTCACTGCCTGGCTGAAATGGAAATGCAAGCTGTCGGGAGGCGCTGCCGCCGAGCGAGTTGAAATCGGCAGACAGCTCGAGCGCCTGCCAAAGACCGAAGAAGCGTTTGCGCGGGGCGACCTGGGCTACCAGCACGTCGCGGTCATTGCTCGGACCGCTGAGAACGTTGGCACGGCAGCCGTGCGAACCGAAGAGCGCATCCTCCTCAAGGCGGCGCTAACGATGGACCCCGGCCAGTTCACGACGGTGGCCAAGAACTTCGAACATCGCGTCGATGCCGCGGGCGCGCTGGCGGAGGCGAACCGCGCTTACCAGCGCCGCTACCTGCACATCGGAGAGCCGCAGGACGGCGTCATCCGGCTGGACGGCTTGCTCGATGCGGAGGGTGGCGCAACCGTGCGCACGGCGCTGGCTGAACTGATGAAGCCGGTCAAGAATGACGATCGCAGCTACGGGCAGCGCGGTGCCGATGCGCTCGTCGAACTCTGCCGCCAGCGGTCCGGCAGCACGGGCGACAGCTCGGGCCCGCGACCGCAGCTGATCATCCGCGCCAGCCTGGACACGCTGGCCGGAATCTCGGGCGCGCCCGCCGGCGAATTGGAAGCCGGCGGAACGGTGCCTGCGGAAACCGTACAGCGCTATGCGTGCGATACCGCACTCATACGAATGACCGGCCGGACCGAGCTCGAACACGAGCGCAATCAGGCCAGCCGTACCATACCGGCCTCGACGCGGCGGGCGCTCGAAGCGCGCGACCGGCGCTGCGTCTGGCCGGGCTGCGGGCGGCCCGCGGTCTGGTGCGATGGACATCATCTCGTCTGGTGGACAAAAGGTGGCAAGACGGCGCTCACCAATCTCGCCTTGCTTTGCCGGCCGCATCATCGACTGGTTCATGAAGGCGGCTGGTCTGTCGAACGCCGAAAAGAGCACTGGCTTGTCCAGCCACCGGGGAAGATTCCCGTCAGGGTGCTTGCGCGCCGAGAGTGAGCCTGGTTCTGCGTTCAGCCTGAGGGCTGGGCAGCTTCGGCGAAACCCTGGAACAAGCGCCGCACCCATATCAGGTCGTCGATTTCTTCTGGGTGCCACTGAACGGCTATCCAGAAGCGTCGTTCCGGCGATTCCATCGCCTCGATGATGCCGTCGTCGGATTTCCCAGTGACCCGTAATTTCGCCGCCGCGGACTTTACGGCCTGGTGATGCAGGCTGTTCACCTCGATGCTGGTCTCATCGATCAGCTGCGCCAGCCGAGAGTCGGGATCGAGCCGAACCCGGTGTATCAGGGCCGTTCGGGCCCGGCCATCGGCGTCTGAATGCTCGACTGTCGTGGCGCCCTGGTGACGCAGGTCCTGAAAGAGCGTTCCGCCCAGGGCGACATTCAACAACTGCTGGCCGCGGCAGATCCCAAGCGTCGGCAAATCGTCGTCAAAGGCCCAGCGCGCCAGTGTCAGCTCGGTCCGATCACGCTCGGGCTCGACGATATTCAAATTATCCATCGGCTCTTCGCCATATTCCTGCGGCGCCACATCGGCGCCGCCCGGAAACACGATCCCGTCCAGGCGCTCGTAGATGGCGCGCAGCCGAGCCTGATCGTCGATCAACGGGATCAGGACAGGGGCACAGCCGGCCGCGACGAGCGCGCGGACGTACGTCTGGTTGACGCCAAAGCGCGCCGGCTTCACACCCGGCGGAATCGCCAGCGTCGGCAGGCCAATGACTGGAGGCCTCGTCAACTCGTAAACGTGAATGCCTTGAGCCGGATCGCCGGCACGCGCGATGCCCCGATGTACTCGCCGATCTGGAGCTTGGTCGTACGGCTCAGCGCCAGCGTCCCGTTCAGCGCATCCAGGATGCTCTGGGTAAAGCGAAGATCTTTCACGGGCCGGGTGATGCGGCCATTCTCGATGAGGAACGTACCTTCGCGCGTCATGCCGGTAATGATGGACGCTTTCGGATGCACGATGCGTACATACCAGAATCGTGTCACCCAGATACCTCGCTTGATGTCACTCAAGAGTTCCGCCTTGGCCGTCGTGCCCGGTTCCATGAACAGGTTGACAGCAAACGGCCCCTCCGTGTTCGGGGCGGGCAGGCCATGGCCGGTCGATTGCCGGCCGGCACGCTGCGCGGTGAGCTGGTCGTAGACGAGGCCACGTGCCACGCCGCGGGTGATCAGGTCCACTCTCTGTTTGGGGACGCCTTCAAAGTCGAACGAGACAGGTAAGCCGCTCAGATCGAGCGCATTGTCCCAGATGCTTACATTTTCCCCCGTAATGCGTTCGTCCAGCCGCATGAAGCTGCGTTCTTCCTGAGCGGCCAGGGCGCTGAAGCCCATGAAACTCATGAACTCCAGCATTTCCGCCACCGCGTACTCCTCGAGTACCACCTCGTAGTCGCCGGGCTCCACTGGCTGCGCGTTCTGGTTGCGCTTCGCCTTGTCGATGACTTCGGTGGCCAGCTCGTCCCTGTCGAGTTCCCCAACGTCGACCGCACCGCGATCGGCATAGCCCGACCCGGCATCACCCATGATTACGGCGTTAACCGTTGCCTGGGTCGATCGGTGATGGTGGAACACGCCGAGCGAATTGGCGATCGCCAGCTGCCCCGCGCTGGTGCTGTAGGCGCCGAAGGCTTTGAGCCCGGCGTGGCCGGCCTTGACGCAGATCGCTTCGACGAAGTCGGCCCGCTCTTCGGGCGTGGCGGCCGCCGTGGCATCGGACCAGGCCTCAACCGGCTGAGCCGGCGCCGGCCCTGGCATCGGCACGACCTCGCCCTTGGGTTGCAGGTCGGCGATGGCGATCGCCCGATTGAGGACGTCTGATGCTGCCGCCTGGTTCATCTGGTTGATCGAAGCCACCCCAGTCTTGCCGTCTTTGACGACTCTTACCCGAACGCTGACATTGCGTTCAGCAACGTTCTGGTGGATTCCATTGTTGGCGAAACGCGTCAGGGCGCTGTCCCACTCCGTCACCATCACCTCGGTCTGCTGCGCCGGTGATCGCTGGAGCACGCCAGAGATAAAGTCCTTCAGTTCGCCTGTGTCCGTTAACCGCGATACCTCCATGCTTTTCATTTGAGGATCCCCACCCTGACGTTCTGGAAGCGGGTGGGAGCCGCGCCATGCGCCACGTGGGCGACCTGCGGGGGCTGTCCCTTGCCGCAGTTCGCCAACCCCCACACCCGCCATTCGGATTTGCCGGCCACGGCATCGCACGAGTTCCAGAACTCCGGCGTGATCCCCGCGTAGGTGGCGTTTTTGAGCAAGCGCCCGCGTTTGCCATTCAGGATCTCGTAAGCCAGCTGGGTGCCGAACTGGAAGTTCAGTCGCTTATCGTCGATGCTCCAGCTGCGGTTCGTTTCCATATAGATGCCGTCCTTGGTCTCGGCGATCATTTGCTCCAATGACGAATCGCCCGGCTCGAGGTTGACATTCGTCATCCGAATCAAGGGGATCCGATTCCAGCCGTCGGCTCGCATCGTGCCGTTACTCTGCTGGCCGAGCACGCTGGCCGTTTCCCGGGAGGTCAGATAGCCGACGAACAAGCCTTCCTGGATCAGAAAAGATCTCTGGGCGGGCACCCCCTCATCGTCCCAGCCGAAGGTGCCCAGCCCGGTCGGCGTCAGGGCGTCGGCCGTAATCGTGACTTTCGGCGAGCCGTACTGGAGATGCCTGAGCTTTTCTGGGGTCATGAAACTGGTGCCCGCGTAGGCCGCCTCCATGCCAAAAACACGGTCCAGTTCAGTCGGATGCCCGCAGGACTCGTGAACCTGAAGCGCGACCTGACTGGCATCCAGGATGAGCGTCTTGACGCCACTCGGACATTGGTCTGCCGAGAGCAGGGCGACAGCTTCCTCCCCAATTCGCTGTCCGTGCCGGTCGAGTTGCAGCGCTGTGATGTACTCGTAGCCGGCCGCACCCTGATGCCGGCCGAACGAATTCGGATAGGACCGATTCTGGACCTCGTCCGGAGACGTCGCCGTCGCCTCGATCCCGGCGCCGCTTTCAAAGAGCTCTTGCTCCGTCAAGGCGCCCTCGGTGGAGGCAAAGACTTTCTTCTGCCGGATGAACTCCATCGAGCCCTCCCGGATGGTGACGCCTTTGACCGATCCCATCGCCTGATCGGCGCGCAACAGCAGCTCGACTTTTTCGCTGAGCGGCACGGTGAACGGATCGCGCTCGACCGGCGTTCGGTAATGACCGCGCGAGGTAACGGGCGGCCCGAGATCGACCGGCACTGAGCGGGCCCGGGCGCTGGCCCGGGCGATGCGAATCGCGCGCTCGACGACAAGTTCGACTTCGTTCTCATCCAGCCGCGCGCTACCGGCGAATCCCCAGGCGCCATCGACGAGCACCCGAACGCCGAGGCCTTCGCTGGCGTCGTCGGAGACGGCGGCCAGTTGGCCATTCTTGACCGTGATGTCCTGTTGGACCCGCTCGTCGAGGCGCACGTCGGCATAGCTCGCCCCTTTCACCTGGGCGGCGTTAAGGGCCGTCGCCACGAAGTTTTTCATGTCTAGAAGATTAGCGAGGCCGCAGGTCCAGCGCCGTGTTCGCGAGTAACTCTACTGGTTGATATACCAGTCGGCGGTCTGGTTCATCCACCAGAATTCGTTGCCCTTATAGCCGCCAAGCTTCTTGTTGTAGGCTTCCACGTCCACCGCCTGATACAGGGGGATCTCCGGAATCAAGTCGGCGAGCCGGCGCTGTGCCGCAATATATTTGTCCTTCCGATCTGACAGCCTGACCGAAAGTCGCGCCTGGTCGAGCGCCTGGTCGAGTTGCGGATCGCTGATGTAGGTCGTGTTTTGACCAGCACAGCCGTTCACATCGGTCGGGATCTGCGAGCTGTGGTAGGCGGTATAGGCGAGCGAGTCCGGCTCAGCCGGGTAGCTGTAATTGTTCGTGTAGAGCGCCAGGTCGAAGTTGTGGCTGTAGATGACGCCACCGCTGGTGCAGGATCCGAACATGCGGCTCGACGGGACGTTCGCAAACGGTTTGATGATCTCGACGCCGATGCTCTGCAGGTCGGAGGCGATCACGATCTCCTGCTCTTCGCGTAGCGGCAAGGTGGTCGTAATCAGATGAAGACGCACGCAGCGCCCCTGCGGATCGGTGCGAAACCCTTTGCAGTCGCCCGAATCCTGGAGTTTGTAACCCGCATCGTCGAGCAGCTTGTTGGCGGCGGCAGGGTCGTACGGGCTATGTTTCGCATTTGGATCAAGGCACCAGGCGCCCGTCTGGATGCACATCCAGGCATCTGGCGGGACCACCGTCTTGCCCAGCAGCAGTGTGTCGACGATCTTCTGGCGATCGATTGCCATCAGGATGGCCTTTCGAAGTGTCACATCCTTGAGGAACGTGTTGTGCAGATTGATGTCGACGTGCTCCGACGCGCTATCCAGGATGGTCACCGTGGTGACATCGCTCAGCCGCGACAGCGGTGGTAACAGTGATGGACGCAAATCCAACCCCATGTCAATCGCGTTCGTCCGCAGCTCGTTGAGCTCCTGGTTGGCATCGCTGTCGAACTTGACCCGGATCTCATTCAGGTAAGGCCGGCCACCACCGCCCCACCAACGTGGATTGCGGACCAGCGTCAGATGGTCCCCGGTCACCCATTCCTTGAACATGAATGGCCCCGTGCCGACCATGATCTTGTCGAGGGTGTCCGAGCCGTTATAGCCACCCGGGATGTTCACGGTGACCTTGTCGTGAGTGATGTCACCGGTCTTGGCCCAGACCTGCTCCAGCAGGTGATCAGGCAATATGCCGTACGGCCCGGTCCCGAGCGTCAGGTAGGCGGCATAAACAATGTGGAAGTGCACGATCGCCGTGTAGTCGTCCGGCGTCTCGACCCCTTCCACCTGGTCCCAGCCACTCGTCGAAACCAGGGGCGTCGGATTCTTGTCCCGGTACTTCAGCCACCAGAACTCAAACGTCGCCTTGACGTCCTTCGACGTAAAGGGCACGCCGTCCTGCCACTTGACGCCGCGGCGTAGCTTCCAGATGACGTCCATCTTGTCGCCGCTCACCTTGACGCTTCCGTTTTCGAGGGTGGGGACTTGCGTGGCCAGCTCCGGCACCCAGTAGTCCGACAGCTTGGGATTGTTCGGTAGCGGGTCCTGGTTGGCCTTTACCGTCAGCAGCCCCTCCATGGCGGGGTTGATATAGGCGCAGGCATGCGAGGCAGCCGCCGTGATATTGCAGGAAAGCAGGCTATCCTGCTCTTGCCATGAACCGACGGTGACTCTACCGCCGGGTTTGACCGCCGTTGGGTTCGTCCCGTTCCCAGGAGCGCAGGCGACCACCAATAGCATGGCTCCGAGCATGGTCAGGCTCAGCCTCCATCGGGGGCGGCGATGCCGGGTGATGGCGCTGATGTCGGGCAGCATTCTACGAGCGCTCGCCGGCAAGCGTCAACGAAAAATGGCGTTTTCTAAGACTGTCTAACAAGGCTCAGTCCAGCCACCAGTCGGCCGCATTCCACAATGTCGTATCGGGCGCCGGGTTGGGTGCAACATTGTGCAGATGCGGGCTGGCCAGCACCACGAGCACGCGCTCGAAGAGCGGCAGCTCGAAGCCGAGGCGCGCGTAGGCTCGCTCGAACGCAGCATACGACCGGGCGCGCTCGACCGTGTTCAGTGAGCTGCGTCCCCGGTCGAGGTTGCGATCGAGATCCGGATTGCTGAAACGACCGAAGTTCGATCCGCGACGCTGGTTTTGGTCGCTCGGGATTTGCGATGAGTGCTCGAGTGGGTACACGCCGTCCGGGTCGGGACCGATGCTCCAGGTCCACAGCCCGGCCTCGAACTGTCCGCGCTCGAGCAGGCCGCCCTCGGCATAGCCACTGAACAGCGCGCCTGGGTGCGCCTGCGTGGCGCTGACGTCGGCACCAAGCTTCCGCCACTGCGCGATCAGCTCATCGCGAATGCCGTCGCGTAATGGGCTGCCCAACGCGGTCACCAACTGGAAACTCAAACGCCGACCCTTCTTACTGCGAATGCCGTCGGCTCCGACGGACCAACCATCGCCGTCCAGCAACTTCCTGGCGCCGCCCAGGTCGTAATCGAGGCCGCCGTCAGGGTCGTGAAACTGGGTCAGAGCCGAAGGAATCGGTGAGTCGGCCAACTGGGCCTGATCGTGGAAGAATTTCTTGACGATGGCCGGCCGGTCAATGGCCAGCCGAAGCGCCTGTAGCAGGGCCGAATCGTTTTTCCACAATGGGGCCTGGCCGGTCAGGGGGTTCGGATCGGCCTGGTTGAAGGTCACCTGTTCGTAGGCGAGCTGCGACCGTCGCTGCACCGTCATGGCCCCGGTGCCGGAGAGGGCAGCAAGCTGGTCATCGGGGAGCTCCAGCGCGACGGCAACCTGGGCGCTGCGGGCGGCCTCGCGCAGCTGTCCCGATTCCGGATAAATCTTGTAAATAATGCTGTCCAGGTGAGGCCGGCGTCCCGACCGTCCCTGCGACCAGGCATCGTTCCGCACCAGCGTGATGTGGCTATCTGGCACGAGCTCCGAGATCTTGAAGGGACCGCTGACCACGTCGGGACGCGCCCAGAAGGGATCCCCGGGTAACTGTTCCGGCGAGACCGCGCCGAGGCGGTGCTCTGGCAGGACGGCCGGAAAGAGCGTCAGATACTTCGGGTAGACCCGATCGAAGTGGAGCGTGAATCGCTGCGGGTCATGAATATCGATCCGGGAGATTGCCGTGTAGCCGTCCGGCGAGAGAACGCCCGGGACTTTCGGGTCAACGATCAGCTTCCAGGTGAAGGCAACGTCGTGAGCCGTTAAGGGCTGGCCGTCCGACCATCGGAGCCCGGGCCTTAGCCGGTAAGTCACGTCCATGGTTCCGCTGGCGTGGTCCCAGGTCACGTCACCGTTCTGGAGGGTCGGGACCCGCTGGACCAGGTCCGGGACGGGTTGCAGATTGGCATCGAGTCGTACCAGGCTGGCATAGAGCAGGGCGTCGATCTGGGCCGCGGGGACCTCTTCGTTGAAGAGTGGCGAGAAGTTGGTCGGGCTCTCCCAGTCGCCTACCACCAGGGTTCCGCCTTCGTGGCGGGCCGGCTCCGGCTGATAGGGCGCCGGCAGCGGGCTGGCGGTGCCGAGCGAGAGTCCGTGCACCGACGGCAGAGAGCTGCAGCCGGCGATCAGCGGCAGTGCCAGGGCGAGGACGGCGGCTCTAGATGTTATCGAGGATCTTCCGGCGCTTCCGTTGAAATTCACTCTCCGTGATGGCTCCGCGCTTGCGAAGCTTGTCCAGCTGACCCATGTCGGAGATCAGATCCACGAGAGGCGAGGAAAGCCGCTTGCTCAGATGCCGATCCTCCTTACCGTCAAATTCGGGCGGCCTGGTATCCCAGGTTTTCAGGTAGAAGAGGGCCTTGAGCGCCGTATAGGGGATGCCCAAGGTTTCGATTCGATCTTTCTCAACGCTCATCAGCCGAAGGGTGAGCCCGTGGCTGGCCTGGCGTAACTCCCCGTCCAGATAGCCCTTCAGGACCTCGCCATCCTGGAACCGAATCGCCACCTTGCGCTCGGCACGCGCCTGCTCCTCCGCGCTGGGGGCGCCGGCGGCGAGGGTAATCCGCTTGATCGAGGGCAGCGGGACGAGGGCGCGCTCGTTGTTGCTGGCCTCCGGCATCTCGAGCTCGATATTTGGCTGATTGAGGCTGATGGTGCCCACCTGCCCCTCCATGATCTCGTCGTCGAGAAATCGGACGGTGACGGTGGTGGCTTTTCTGGCCCCCGGACTGCCCATTTGTGGCCCTCGTGGAACTGGACGTCAGCGGCATTATAACGAGCTATTCGCGGAACTCCTGCGAAAAGATCGCGGCCGTGTGACAAAGTTGGAAAATGCGTCTGAGGGTCGTGCAGCCCGCGCAAGAACGGGTGCTATGATTCGCCAGCGACTCGGCGGGAGGGACCTCACGTCGAACGATTTTGCCGAGTCCGGGTGGTATTCACGGTAGTGACGCGAGTTGCCCGGGGGCCCTCGGATCTCGACCTGATACGCGACTACCTCGCAGGCGACGTCGCCGCCTTCGATACCCTCTTCAGGCGCTACCACAAGGCCATCTATGGGCTGACATTCCGGCTGCTGCGCGACCGGCAGTTGGCCGAGGACCTGACCCAGGAAACGTTCTTTCAGATCCTCCGCACCATCCATCGGATCAACGACAGCTTTAATTTCTCGGCATGGATCCACCGGATTGCCACCAACCTTTGCTACGACGAGTTGAGAAGACGGAAGAAATTCCCTGAAGCGCAGGAGATCGATGACGAAGAAAACGAAGATTCTGTACTTCAGGTGCCCGATGCCGATGCCCGCAAGAGCCCGGAGGTCGCCCTCGAAATCAGTGAGCTGCGGGACGCGGTCTGGTCGGTGGCACGCCGCCTACCCGAGAAGTACCGACTGGTCTTAACCCTGCGCGAGCTCCAGGGTTTGAGCTACGCGAACATCGCGCGCAAGATGAAAGTCTCGGAAAGCGCGGTTGAAACCCTGCTGCACCGAGCCCGCCGGCGCTTCAAAGAAGAGTATCTGTTCATGGAAGGCAAAGCGCAGACCGAAGAGTCGCGGTGCCCCACGATCGCTTACCTGCTCGACAATTTCCCACCCGGAACGCTGCGGCGAGAGCAACGAAAGATGGTTGCCCAGCATCTCGATTCCTGTCCCGCCTGCACCGAACGTTACCCCAACCCGCCGCATTTGCAACGCAACGACGTGGTGGTCCAGCTCAACACGGCCGTGATCACCCGGCGGCTGACCTCGAAGGTGCGTCATCCGAAGATCTCATTTATGGATGGCCGCGTGCAGGGCGGTTACCGAAAGCACTAGCTAATATTGGCCCGATGGCGACCGCGGTGCAGATCGTTTTCGATTGCGCGGATCCCGACCGGTTAGCGACGTTTTGGGCCGGCGCCTTGCACTACAAGAAGCAGGATCCGCCGCCCGGCTTTGACACCTGGCAAGCGTTTTTGAAGGCTCAGGGCATCCCCGAAAGCGAATGGAACTCGGCCAGTGCCGTGGTGGACCCGGACGCCGGCGGCCCACGGATCTACTTCCAGCAGGTGCCCGAACCCAAGACGGTCAAGAACCGTGTCCACCTCGACCTCAACGTGGGCGGGCCGAGGACCGGACCCCCCGAGGAGCGACGCCGCCTGATCGACACGGAGGTGGAACGGTTGATCGGGCTCGGCGCACGAAAGGCGAGGAGCCTGGAAGAGCGCGGCGAGTATTTCGTCAACATGTTCGATCCGGAAGGCAACGAGTTCGACGTCCAGTAGGCGTCGGGCTTAAGCCAGACGCCGGCCAGCCAAGAGCAAACGCATGACGCGGTTCGCCGCGCGCAGCAGGAGCGGCTCCGCCTGGGCGATGGCATCTTCAAGGGTGCAGGGCTCGACCACGGTTGCCTCGAGCCCGTCGAAGAGCAGCCGAAGCTCGGCTTCATCGGCGATACCGCCGGCCAACCCGACGACCGGGATGCCAGCCTTGCGTGCATGCCGGGCGACGGCTGCCGGGCCCTTACCGAACCGCGCCGTCTGCGAATCGAGCCGGCCTTCGCCGGTGATCACGAGATCGACGCCTTTGATCCGGTCATCCAGCTTGAGCGCCTCCATCACCATCTCGGCACCCGGGCGCAGGCGCGCGCCGGTAAAGGCCACCAGCCCGGCCCCAAGGCCACCCGCCGCACCGGCACCGGGCAGCGGCTCGACATCCACCCCGAGGTCCCTTCGAATGATCTCGGCGAAGTGCTTGAGTGCCGCGTCGAGCTCCGCCACCATCTCCGGCGTCGCTCCTTTCTGGGGTCCATAGACGGCACTGGCCCCGCTGGGCCCGGTCAGCGGGTTGGTGACATCGCAGGCGACGTCGACCTGGGCATCGTTCCAGTTCGCGTGCACGCCGCCGACATGGATGCGGGCCAGATTCTGTAAGGCCAGGCCGCCAGGGGGCAACTCATGGCCCTGGGCGTCGAGCAAGTGATAACCGAGGGCTTGCGCCATGCCGGCACCACCGTCATTCGTGGCGCTGCCCCCGATACCCACGATGAAGTGACGCGCACCACCGTCGTGCGCATGCTGGAGCAGTTCGCCGACCCCGTAGGTGGTCGTGACCCGTGGATCCCGTTTGTCCTGCGGCAGCAGCGCCAGACCGGCGGCCTTCGCCATCTCGATCACGGCGGTTTTGCCTCCGTCGATCACGCCGTAGTCGGCATCGACGGGATCGGTGAGCGGACCGCGCACCCGCAGTACCCGATGCTGGCCGTCGGCGCCTGCGACCAGGGCATCGACCGTCCCATCGCCACCGTCGGCAATCGGCACCAGCGTCAGGTCGGCATCCGGGTCGGCGAGGCGAATGCCGTCGCCGATCGCCTTCGCAGCCGCAAGCGCCGATAGCGAGCCCTTGAACGCATTGGGCGCCACGACGATGCGCATCAGCGCATCAGGCAGCTAGTAAACCGGGGTCAGCCAGTGACGGTATTTGCTGTTGCGTCCGCGAACGATGTCGAAGTAGAGTTTCTGGAGTCGACCGACCACCGGACCCACCTGGCCGTCGCCGATCGGACGGCGGTCGACGTCGATCACAGGCGAGATCTGCGCCCCGGTGCCGCAGAGAAAGATCTCGTCCGCGACGTACAACTCGGAGCGATCGATCGATCGCTCGATGACTTCCAGATCGAGTTCGTTACGCAGCAGCTCCATCATGCCGAGCCGGGTGAGACCCTCCAGGATGTTGTCGGAGGTGGGCGGCGTGAACACCTTGCCATCGCGCAGCAGGAAGATATTCTCAGCGCTACCTTCGCAGACATGGCCCTCATGCGTGAGCATGATGGCTTCGTCGAAGCCGTTCTCCATGGCTTCCGTCTTGGCCAGCGCCGAGTTCACGTAAATGCCCGTAATCTTGGCCCGGGCCGGAGCGGCGTTGTCGTCGATCCGCCGCCAGCTCGACACCATGCAACGGATGCCGCGCTCGATGTCGACGTAGTTGCCAAATGGCGTCACGTAAACGGCAAACGAGTCTTTCAGGTTATGGAGCCGGACCCCGATCTCTTCGGAGCTCTTGAAGGCTAAAGGCCGAATGTAGATATCCTGTCGAAAATTGTTCTTCCGGACGAGCTCGATACTGGTTTGGCAGAGCTCGTCCAGGGAAATCGGGATCTTGAGCTTTAACACCCTCACCGAACGCTGCAGCCGGGCGTAGTGCTCGCGCAGCTTGAGGATAAAGAGCTGTTCGTGCTCCGAGCTCCAGTAGGCACGGATCCCCTCGAAGACACCGGTGCCGTAGTGGAGGGCGTGCGTCATCAAGCCCAGCCGAGCGTCGGCGTAGCGCTTGAACTCGCCATCGAGAAAGACCCAGTACTGCGCCTGCTCCTTCCGGCGGGCCTCAGCCGCGCGGGTGACGCCCTCTGTCTTGATCGCCATCCGGGGACGACCTCCTTTTGCCCTGTGAACAGGCTGCGTGAACTGGGTCAGAATAGTGCTCCCGTACCCTGCGTCGATTATATGCCCGCTTCCGCGGCCCGGCATAGGGCCCAATGGATGTAACGAAATGGGTGCCAAATGAGTTCAAAAAATGCTGTGCTAAGCTTGGGGCGCCGGTGGCCCCCTTACGTATGAACCCCCGGGTGGTGCGCTGGTTCACCCCCGGCCTCCACGTCAAACGTTGGCTCGTCCTCCTCATGGTCGGGATGGTCCTCATCAGCCTCGGGATCGGCTATGCCCTGGCCAACGTCTACCGGTCCGGCGTCCAGCTTCCCCACATTTTCTACTACCTGACCCTGCAGTTCCTGGACCGGTACGTCAGGGGCGGGCTGTTTGCTGCCCTCGGTCTGAGCATCATCCTGTATGCGCTCTACAAGCTGACCCAGTCCGTCCTCGGCCCCTTCCTGCCGGGGCGGGACCGGGCCCTGTCCGAGATCATTTACAACTACCGGTTTCTCCAGAAGGGCCCTCGGGTGGTGGCGCTGGGCGGGGGCACCGGGCTCTCCACCCTGCTCCGGGGACTCAAGAAGTACACCGGAAACCTGACCGCGATCGTCACCGTGGCCGACGACGGGGGCAGCTCCGGCCGGCTCCGTGCCGAGTACCGGATCCTGCCGCCGGGCGACTTCCGCCAATGCATCACAGCGCTGGCCGACGTCGAGCCGCTCATGACCACCCTCTTCCAGCACCGCTTCAAGGAGGGCAGCCTGAACGGGCACTCGTTCGGGAACCTTTTCATCATGGCGATGGCCGAGATCACCGGGGACTTCGAGCATGCCATTCGCGAGTCCGGGCGGGTCCTGGCCGTCCGCGGGCAGATCGTGCCGTCGACGTTACGCGACGTCACCCTGATGGCTGAGATGGCCGACGGCCAGACGCGGGTCGGCGAGTCGAGTATTCCGCATCCCAACGGTGACGACGGCAACGGGGCCGTCGCCACGGCGATCAAGCGCGTGTTTCTCGAACCGGAACCGACTATCAACCCCGAAGCCGAAGAGGCAATCCTGAACGCCGAGATGATCATCGTCGGCCCGGGAAGCCTCTACACGAGCATCCTGCCAAATCTCGTCGTCGACGGGATGGCCGAGGCGCTCAAGGCCTCGCCCGCGATCAAGGTCTTTGTGTGCAACGTCGCCACCCAGCCCGGTGAGACGGACGCCTTTCGGGTCAGCGACCACCTCAGAGCCATCGAGAGCCACATGGACACGAACATCTTCGACTTCGTGGTGGTCAACAGCAACAACAATTTCCCGTTGCCGTCATCGGCCCAAACGGCCGGCATCAAGCGGGTCGTCTATGATCCGGCCACGGTCAACCAGCGCAGCATCCATGCGGTGCTGGTGGACGTCGTCAACCCACGGATCTCGACCCACCACGATCCCGACAAGCTGGCCCGCGCCATCATGAAGAAGATCTGGAGGTCGTAACCAGCTCCGGTTCGCCCCTGGGCGCCTGCCGCCGCTGCCACCAGCGCGTGAACGCGTCTTCGCCGTAGAAGGCCGCCAGGGCGAAGATCACGCCGCCGATGATGTCGACGATGTAATGCTCGCCGAGGTAGACGATGCTGACCCAGACGCCGGCGGTGTACACCAGCGTGAGCCATGCTCGGCGGCCCCACAACCGCAACGCGAAGAGGGCACCCAGCAGCGGAAACGCGGCGTGGAGCGACGGCATGGCCGCGTACTGGTTCGGTGTCAGCCAGTGGTAGACGGTCGCCGGAACCGGAACACCGGGCAGATCCGTAAAGCTGGGCAGCGTATGGTCGATGACCTTCACGACGCCGGTAACGGCCTTCCATGGCGGCGCGACGGGGAGCAATAAATAAAACACAAAGGCCGCGAACGACATCGCGATCAACGCGCGCGAGAACCTCAAGAAGGTCCGCCGATCGACGATCCAGAACAGGTATCCAAGGCCGAGAGGAAAGGCGAAATGCAGGAAATAGAACATGGTGGCGGCGATGTCGTACCAGCTCACCCGGCCCGCATGGTAGAAGGCCTGCTGCAACGTCAGGCTCGGCACCTGCCCGAAGCTGATCCAGCGTTCGAGGGAGGTGACATCATGGATCGGCATCCCGACCTGGCCGCCCAGCCCGCGCAGATACTCGTAAGACAGAAACAGCACCAGGAAGGGAATCCAGTCCGCCAAAAAGAGCTTTGCGCGTCCGAGCACAAGGGCCGCGATCAGCATGAGGATCAACAGCCGCTCCGGTGACACGGAAAGGTGCAGGACAAAAACCATGAACAGGGTGACCACGGCCAGGTACCCGCCCACCAGCGAGGGAAGGAGCCAGGCGCGCCGGCGGGCTACAGGAGGACGCCGCGGCGCGTCAGCCGGCTGCACCGGAAGAGCTTACTCAAGGCCTCTTTCTTAAATTCCGCTGAGAACCGGTTCACGCAGCTGGGATTTCGCCATAGGCGCCGTTATATTGGGGCTGCAATGGCGGAGACGGCCCCGGATGCAACGCCGGTCCGCAACCCGAGAGTGCTCGTCGTCGACGATGAGCGCAGCATCGTGGACTTCCTCAAGCTGGGCCTGCAGTACGAGGGATTCGAAGTGCAGACGGCGCCCGATGGCCAGGTGGCGCTACGGCTGATCAGTGAGTTCAAGCCTCACGTGGTGGTGCTCGACGTGATGATGCCGAAGCTCGATGGACTCAGGGTCGCCGAGGCGATTCGGGGCAACAAGGATACGGGCGTCATCATCCTCTCGGCCAAAGACGAGGTCCAGGACCGGATCAAGGGGCTGGAGGTCGGCGCAGACGATTACCTGGTCAAGCCGTTTGATTTCGGCGAGCTGCTGGCACGAATTCGGGCGGTGATGCGCCGGCGGAATCCGACTGCCGGGCCACAACTGCAGGTCCAGGACGTTGTCATGGACGAAGGGACCCGTGAGGTCCGCCGTGAAGGCCGCGCGATCGAGCTTTCCGCCCGCGAGTTCGATCTCCTGCGGCTGCTGATGATGCATCCCAACCAGGTGTTGCCTCGCGACCGGATCCTCGACCAGGTTTGGGGCTACAACTTCTTCGGCGACGCGAACAACGTCGAGGTATATATCCGATACCTGAGGCAGAAGCTCGGGGACGGCAAGCATCAGTTGATTCAGACCGTGAGGGGCGTCGGGTACCGGATCAAAGCATGAAGCACCGGCCGCGCCACGGCGGACGCGGTTGATCATGGCCCGTTTCCGATCTCTACGCTGGCGCCTGACAGCTTTTTATCTGGCGCTGCTCGCCGTCCTGCTACTGGTCGGGGCCTTCGCCCAATACTTCGCCGCGCGCGAGGTCCTATTCCGGACCAATGCCCAGGTACTGACGAGCGAGTACGCGGCCGTTCTCACCGCCTTCCGTAAACAGAACGTGAACCGTCCGGCTGCCGCGCTGCGCGCTCTCATTCTCTCGAATCAATTCAGTCTCCAGCTGGCGTCCCGGCACACATCGGCTGCCATCTTCGACCTCAATGGCGGCCGGGTGGCCCAGGCGCCCGCCACCCTGAGCTCGACCGAAGACGTCCCCACCCTAAGGGCCCAGGAGTACGTCGACGCGATCAGCGGCGAGCCGAAATCGTATTACATCGCGACGGCCGGCGATGGCTCGACGCATCTGGTCGTCCTCAACGTGATCCGAAACGGAACCAAGGCACTTGGGCTCGCCCAGCTGTCGATTCCAACCGATGAGATCGATCAGACACTTCGTGCCGATCGGCAACTGGCCATCATCGGTTCCCTCCTGGTGCTCTTCGTCGCCTTATTGCTGAGCCCGCTGATCATCGGCCGGGCGCTGCGCCCGCTGGAGCAGGTGTCCGCGACCGCCGGGGCCCTGGCAGCCGGCGACTACAAGCAACGGGTTGCCGTCCCGAACACGAATGACGAGATCGGCAAGCTCGCGGTCGCTTTCAACCAGATGGCGGCCGGTATCGACCAGGCCTTTGAAGTCCGCCGGCAGTCCGAAGAGGAGATGCGTCATTTCGTCGCGGATGCCTCGCACGAGCTACGGACGCCGCTGACGTCGATCGCTGGATACATCGACGTGCTGGGCCGACGCCAGAATGTCGACTCGGAAACGCTCCATGAGTCGCTGCGCGCCATGCAACAGGAGAGCAGTCGGATGACCCGTTTGGTGAACGACCTGCTCACCCTGACACGCTTTGAGTCCGGTACGGCGCCACCTCGCCAACGACTCCAGCTCGACACCTTCATCAATCAGGCACTGGACGAGCTCGGCCTCCGCGAGCACGGTGTGGTCGAGTCTCGGGACCTCCGGCCAGGGCTCACCGTCGACGCCGACCCACAGGCGCTCCAGCGGGTGGTCGTGAATCTCGCCCAGAACGCGCTCCGGTACGCACCGGGTGCCGAGCAGCGCTGGAGCGTCTTCTCCGTGGATGGCCGGGCCGCGATCCGGCTGGAGGACGCTGGCCCCGGGATCTCCCGCCAGGATCTGCCGCACATCTTCGAACGCTTCTATCGGGGCGACAAGGCGCGGGATGGATCGGCCGGCGGATCAGGGCTGGGCCTCGCCATCGCCAAGTCGATCGTCGAGATCCACAAGGGCAGCATCGAGGCCCACAGCGAGCCCGGCAAGGGGGCGACGTTTACCGCCTGGCTGCCGCTGGCGGCCGAAGCTAAGGCTTGAGCCGGATGATCGCGGAGATTTCGACGGGAACGCCGAGCGGCAACTCACTCGTCCCGAGCGCCTGACGGGTGTGCCGGCCACGCTCGCCGAACACCTTGTAGATCAGGTCCGAAGCGCCGTTGAGGACCTTCGGTTGCTCCTCGAAGCCCGCGGCCGAGCGGACGAAGCCGCTGAGCTGGATGAACTGTTCGACGTGATCGAGCGACCCGGCATGCTGGCGGACCAGTGCCATGATGTTCAGGGCACAGATTTCTGCGGCGCGCGCGGCGTCCTTCAGGCTCACCTCAGCCCCCACCGCGCCCCTGAACTGGACCTCGCCATTCCAGCTCGGTATGACCCCCGAGGTGTAGAGCAGCTCCCCCACCTGCTGAACGGGAACGTACGAGGCGAGGGCCTTGGGCGGCTCTGGAAGCTCAAGGCCAAGCGTGCGGAGCGTTGCCTCAGGCGAATCCACGTTCAGCATTCGCCTCGACCGAGTGGTGAGCACGCGCGATCGACCTCCTGGGCCCGCCTTCGGCGGCCTGTAGCCACGAGGGTAGTCCCACCGATCCGCAACCGCCAGCCCGAACCGGTGAAAAGATGGTTAACGGCGGGGGTCCGCTCGTAACAATGGGTCACGATCTGTAGGAGCGGCGGCCGTCGCGACCCAGGCGCCAGCGCCGGGCGAGGACTACGGCAACCAGGGCCAGCAGCAGGGCCGTGGCAACGGCGTAGCTGGCGTAAGCCGGGGCGCCGCTAGAGCGTCGGACCGGGACCGGTCCGGCGGCGCTCGGGCGGGGCGTGGCGGACGTCGCTGTGCTGGCGGACGGCGCCGTCGTGGGCGTAACCCCGGCCACCGTGGCGGCCGGGTCGGCAATTCGATACGCCCCGGCGGAGCCATCGGTCGGATTCCAGGCGGCGGCCACCACCTGAGGCGGGTTGAGCGGCTGGAGGGCGAGCGCGGTGATTCGCGGCTTGGATGGTAGACCGGCGCCGAACGTGCTCCAGCTGGCGCCGCGGTCCAGCGAACGAAACACGCCACCGGTGCCCTGATCGCCGTCACTTCCCACGTAGATCTGGTCGGGATTGGCCGGATTGAAAGCCGCGATATTGAAGTCGCTTACGGGCAGACCGGCGAGCGGACTCCAGGTGACACCGCGATCATCGCTGCGAAAGAGGCCTTGCGAGGTCCCGGCCAGTACGGGCGGGTCGGTACCTCCCGAGGCTGCCGACGCCACTGCCAGCGCCGCGACGATGGCGTCAGCCGGGAAGTTTCCTTTGACTACCGCCCAGCTCCCACCCAATCCTTCGGTCTTTACCAGATACCCGGCGCCGGCGGGGCCATTGTCCGCACCGGCGAACAACGTGAACGCGTTGGCCCGGGGGAGGACGGCCACCGCCGCGATGCTCAACGTATCGAGGCCAAGGGTATGCCATGCGCCGCCGCCATCGTCGGAGTAGTAGACCCCCTGCGCCGTCCCGATAACGATGAGTCCGCTGGCCAGATCGATCGACCGTACGTCCAGATTGTTCAGCCCCTGGCTCTGCGTGGTCCATGTCTTCCCTTCGTCGACGGACTTGTACAGACCGGCTGTCTGGGTACCCGCGTATGCCGTTGACGGCTGCTGCGGATCGAAGCGGACGACCCACGCGCCGTCGACGCCCGCGATTGCACGGGTCCAGGTAGCACCGGAGTCGGTGCTGCGCAATACCCCCCGACCCTGGGTCGCCATCAAGAGGATCGCGGGATGGGCCGGCGCGGCGGCGATCGACCACACCGGCCGGTCCGGCGTCCCAGGTTGCTGCGCTCCCGTCGAGGTCCAGCGGGTGTCCGCCCCGCTCGCGGTCGTGACGGTGATGAGCAACCCAGCGGCCAGCGTGATGGGCGTAAACAGGACGATTCGGCGCCTAAATCTCACGAGGGTGCCCGGAAAAACGGAGTAAGGATAGCAGACGATCCGCAGGCGCAGCGGCCAATTTGGACCGAGCGTGCAGCAGAAGAGCGTGATTCGAGAGAACCTCGACTACAATGCTCGACGTGCGACAGCTCTGGCGAGGGCTGCACGGTGTCCCGCAGTTGCTCCTGGTGCAGCCGGACCAGCTCGGTTATGACCTCGCTTATGCACTCGCTCTCCTGCCCCTGGTCGTGGCCGGCATCGTCTTCTTTCTGCAGGATTCGATCCTGCTGTTTGCGCTCTCTTTTCTGGCCGGCATCGTCTGCCTGCTCGCTATTCAGCTGGCTCGCCTGACCTTCGGACTCCCCGCCTGGATCGGTTTCAAGGCAACCCATCCCCTGGTGGCGAGCATGCTGGTCGCGTGTTTCTTCTCACCGCGGACACCGGCGTGGGTCGCGGCGTCGATGGTAATCCTGTTCGTCGTCATCGATACGGTTCTCTGGCCTCAGCTCCAACGGGTGATGCTGCATCCCGCCCTCATCGTTTTCGGCATCCTGTTCATCATCCAGCGGGAGCTGGGAATCGGGTTTGTCAATCCGTTCGATGGACGCCATCTCGACGATCCGCTTGTCCTCTGGTACAAGCTGCAGATCGTGATCGACCCGGTCAAGCTTTATGTCGGCAATGTCCCGGGACCGATCGGCGTCACATCGGCGGGCGCGGTCTTGATCGGCATGATCTATCTCTGGTACACACGGAGGATTTCGTTGGGCGTGATCGCGGGCTTTCTGTGCGGTGTGGCCGCCGTGGCCCTCGCCATTCGCGCAGATCTCGGCTTTCAACTTGCGTCCGGGCCGTCCCTCTTCCTCGCCGGCTATGTCGCCGCCGACCGCCGGCGCGTGCTGCTATCCGAGCGATTTACCTTCGCCTTCGGCGTCGCGGCCGGCGGGCTGACCATGATCCTCCGCTGGTACGGCCAGGGTCAGCAGGCGGCCTGGCAGAGTTTACTGCTGGTCAGCGCCGTCGTCACCCTGATCCTGCGCGTACAGGCGATGCTGCGCCAGCGCGCGCGAACGCAGAGCCGGCCGGCTCCCGTCCGGACGCTTACTGTCGAGTCCGGCGTGTCCGACCCGCACCGGCTATGGGCGCCGGTACGCCCACCGGTGCGGCAGCCCGTGGTAGCCGCGTCGCCGATGGCGACGGCCTACAGCCGCGGACCCATCTCTCGCCCAGTTCGATCATTCGAGACGCAGAGCGACTCCAACGACCTCGTACGCCAGATGCGCAATGCTGCGACCCGCAGCGGTCCGCTCGGCGGCGCAAGCGTGAATCCCTTCCTTCTGGTGCCGGCCCTGCTGATCCTCAATCCCCTCGGGCTTTGGTTGACCTGGAGAAGTGCGTCCCTGAGTCGCACGACCAAGTTGCTGCTGAGCGCCGTCTCCCTGCTCTGGTATCTAACGGCGGCTGGCCTGGCGTTCGCCCTGACGCATCGTTAACTCTGCGGGGCCGCCCTGCATCCGGACGACGGATACACGCAATCGATGCGCCCCAGCCCGGCAACTCTTCATAAACCGGCTCGCAGTGCTTGAGATGGCTGATATTTGACATCGGGTAGGTCTGGAGCACGCCCTTACTGAGGTAGCCGGTGCAAATCCGAATTGGATCGAAACCGTCGAGCACGTCCAGTTTGGTGAGGGCAATCGAGCGAATCCCGTTTAGCGCCACGCTGTAGCGGGCCACAACCGCATCGAACCATCCGACGCGCCGCGGGCGGCCCGTCGTGGTGCCATACTCCGCACCGATTTTGCGGATCTGCTCTCCCAGGGTGTCCGCCAGTTCGGTGGGCATGGGCCCGTAGCCGACCCGGGTCGTGTAGGCCTTGAAGACGCCGATCGTGAGATCGACCGCGCTGGGAGGGATGCCGGATCCCGTCAGCGCACCGCCGGCGGTCGGCGAAGACGACGTCACGTATGGATAGGTGCCGAAGTCGAGATCGAGCATGCTCCCCTGGGCACCCTCGAGGAGGACGCGGCCGTCTCGCGCCAGCGCATCTTGAACGATCGGAAAAATGTCCTTGATGTACGGGCGGAGCCGCTCACCATATTCCGTGTACTCATTAAGGATGGCCTGCCGATCCAGCGGCGCGACGTGATACAGCTCTTCCAGGATCGGGTTCTTGATCTTGCCAAGGACGAAGGTCAGCTTCTTTTCCAGGAAGCGCGGTTTCAAGAGGTCGCCGGCGCGAAACCCGATGCGCCGGATCTTGTCGGCGTAGGCGGGACCGATCCCGCGCCAGGTGGTGCCCAGCCGGTCGTCACCGCGCTGCTCCTCTTCCAGCTTGTCGAGGATGGGATGCCACGGCATGATCAGGTGGGCGCGGTCCGAGATCACTAGCCGGTCGATGCTGATCCCGCGCGACTGGACTTGCTGCATCTCCTCGAGCAGGACGCGCGGATCCAGCACCACACCGTTGCCGATGACGCAGGTCGTGGTCGGGTAGAGAATCCCCGACGGGATGAGATGGAACCGGAATTCCTGGCCGGCATTGACGACGGTGTGACCGGCATTGTTGCCGCCCTGGGAGCGAATCACCATGTCGGCCTTTTCGGAAAGGAGATCGATGATCTTGCCCTTCCCCTCGTCGCCCCACTGGCCGCCTACGAGGATCGTGACCATGGCTTAGTTCCCGCGTCGCCGGTCGAGATTGGCGAACTTCGTCTGCTCGTCGATGAACGCGAGCTCGAGCTTTCCGGTCGGGCCATTTCGGTGCTTGGCGATGATGATCTCCGCGACATTGCGCCTGTCCTCCGCGACGTTGTCGTTGTAAAAACGCTCCCGGTAGATAAACAGAACCAAATCCGAATCTTGCTCGAGGGTCCCGGACTCGCGAAGATCCGAGAGCTGCGGGCGATGGTCGGGTCGTTTCTCGGGCTCGCGGCTCAACTGTGAGCATGCAATGACGGGAATTTGCAACTCGCGCGCCAAGCTCTTCAAACCGCGAGAGATGTCTGAGACCTCCTGTACGCGGTTCTCCTGGTTGCGGCCCTGCATCAACTGCAGGTAATCGACAATGATCAATCCGAGATTATTGGCCGATTTGAGTCGACGAGCCTTAGTGCGCATTTCCATGACGGACACGTTGGGCGAGTCATCGATAAAGATCTGCGCTTCGGACAGCGCGCCCATGGCCTGCGCGATGCGGGGCCATTCGGCGTCCTTCAACAGCCCGGTGCGCAGCCGATACGAGTCGACCGACGCCTCGCTGCACAACAAGCGCGTGAGTCAGAGACGTGTTATGGAGGAGGACGTCTTCCGCGATGAAATTCGCTCCTGAAGGGACCGCGAGATCGTAGACCTGGTGTTCGCCGATCGGTTCGATGGAGAGGATCCGGTCCCAATAGAGTTCCGGATTGGCAAGCTCACTGAGCCACCAATCCTCAAGGACCTCATTGAAAATTCCTAATCGTCGCTGAGACAGGCCATGACTCGTGCGAGGGTTATACGTTTCGAATTTCGAAGTATGGGCTCTTTCCCCTGAGAGCACCGCGAGTGTGGACCAGCCAAGACCCTGCATAGCCGCCGCCTGACCTACCATTTCCCAGACGACAACGGGGAGATGACCCGTGTTGCGCCGAAATACAGGAAGATTTGACGCGAACCGGGCGGACTTCTCGCCAATCCAACCGATTTCCCTTTGATACGTAGCGACCGACTCAGAGTCAGTTACTTGTATCCGCCAACATCGCTCCGATTTTCGATAGAGGCGCGCCACTATCCCAAATCGGACGAACGCGTGATGCATATCCTTCGCTAGCCCTTCTGAGGCAACGCTGAATTCGACTCGGGGACGTCCGTTCTGCGTCCTGAAGATGCTCCCATCGCATGACATCAATCCGCGAATGAATTCTCTAAGCGTCTCCTTGTCCCATCGCCAGGCCGCTTCGGGGAACCGCTTAGCTTCCGACTTCTTTCCCCAAAGGCTGAATTCCTTCAGCCAACGAATGACTGGATTGGGCTGCCATGAATATGGGCCGAGGAGCTTATGAAAAGCGGAAACAACATAGTGAGGTCCATGCTGTCTCACATGGCAGGTCGGGAAATGGGACGCGACGGCGTCCTTGAAGTCATCGACTATTTCCGCATCGATGTTCGTAAATTCCGGAGCATTCCCGGAGAGCCCTCCATCGCCAACGAAGTAACCGAGCAGGCGAGCTAGCGGAGCCGGCAAGCTTTCCTTGCCGAACAGCGGCAGGCACCGAGGAACGGCGATCGCATCACCGGTCACGAGGTCGTGCAGAGGCTGCCAGCCTGACACGGTTAGAAACGGATGATGTCCAGTGACTTCAACTCGCCTACCCGTTTGCGTGGTGACCGCAAAACACGGCTGGACACCGCTGTCGACCCAGGCGCCTATCTGACGGGGCTCGATCCGACCGTGTGGTGAAAGGCCGAAGACCGAAGGCCTCTTACGTCTAACGAATTCTTCGATCGACAGCCTTTCCCCCGTCTCGGGATCGTCTACGAGTGTGGTCGAAATTACGCACTTACCCACTCCCGGCCTCGCAGCAATGATGATCAGGTCGGACTTTTGGAAGCCTCCGGTCTTGGCATCCAGGTCGTTGAATCCACTCGGCACGCCGGAGATGACCGACTGGTCCTTGTGGATCTGCTCGATCTGGTCCCAGGTCGTCTTGAGGATGTCTTTGAGGGCGACGAAGTCCTGCGTGATGCGGCCTTCGGCGATGTTGAAGATCACACCTTCGGCGGTATCCAGCGCCTGGTTTGCTGGGGTGCTCTCGTCGAAGCCGAGTGCGGTGATGCGCCCGCCGGCGCTGATCAACTTACGTTTCGTGCCCGCTTCTTCGACCAGGTGGCCGTAGTACTCGACATTGGCGGCGGTGGGTACGCCGCTCTCGAGCTCGGCCAGGAACGCTTGCCCGCCGATCCGTTCGAGGACGCGCATCTTCTCCAGCTCGGCCGCGAGTGTCAGCAGGTCGATGGGATCGGCGCGGTCGTACAGGTTCAGCGCGGCCCGGTAGACCTGCGCGTGATGGTCCAGATAGAAGTCCTCCGGACGGAGGAAGTCGGCCACCCGAACCACGGCGTTGCGATCGAGCATCAGCGAACCGAGCACCGACGCCTCGGCCTCCAGGTTGTGAGGCGGCACGCGGCCACCGGCCGCCGGCGGAGCCGGCGCGCGCCTTAGGTCAACCGTCAAGCCGAGGTGACCATCAGCGGGATCCGGGCGGTGACCTCACGATGGAGCTTCACCTGCGCGCTGCCCGGTCCCATCGCCTTGACGGGCTCGTCGAACTCGATCTTCCGTCGGTCGAGCGTGATGCCGTGCTGCTGCTTGAGCGCCGACGCCACATCGGCGTTGGTGACGGCCCCGAACAGCTTGCCTTCCTTCCCGCTGCGCAGCTTCAACACGACCTGGACGGCCTCGAGCCGCACGGCTAATGTCTTGGCGTCGGCCAGCTCGCGCTGCTCCCGCTGGACCGTCGTGGCCTTCTGACGATCGACCTGCTGCTGCGCGCCGCGGGTTGCCGGCTGGGCCAGCTTGCGAGGGATCAGGAAATTACGGGCAAAGCCGTCGGCAACATCCTTGGTCTCGCCGGCCTTGCCGGTGCCTTTGACGTCCTCGATCAGGACCACCTTCATCTGGCGGTTCCCCGGCGAGCGCGCACCACCGCAAGACCGCGGCCGCGCAGTTCATCGAGCCGCATCCGCAGACCCTCGCGGCTCTGCCGCAAGTCCTGGTCGAACACGCTGGTTCCGAGCGCAATCCGCTCCTCGTGCTCAGCCACGACATCCTTGGGCGCTTTCTCCACGAACATCCGCACGGCGAGCACCGTGAGGGCGACCGCATCCATCTCGCCAAAGACCGGTACGCGAAGCGGAACGTCGACAACCGGATTGAGGATCAATGCCAGGGCGGCGGCGAGCGCCAGCTTGTTTCGTTGGGGCACGCGGGGGTCTCGATAGAGACAGTACGTGAGCTTGCCATACCGAGGAAGCTCCCGCGCAATCCGCCGGAGCAGCCGAAGACTGAACAGCATGCTTTCCCTATTCCCCGCGAGAGTTAGGTCACGTCGAGCCCGGGATGGTCACGACGCGTCCGTGGCGCCGCAGATTTTATCAGAGCAAAAGCCTAACGAACCGTTGTGACAGCTGTCTGTCGTGATATCCCCAGGGCATTGAATACCGGCCCTGTGGAAAGACCCTGAACAACTAGCGAGAGGAATACGAAACCGAAAACCAGCGTGAGGATTTCCCGCTGGTCGGCGATCGCCGCCGGCACGCCCAGGGCAAGCGCGAGCGACAACGCGCCCCGCAGCCCGGCCCAGATGAGTCCCGCCCGCCACCTCCAGGGCCACAGATCGGCCCGGGTGGACGTGATCACCATGACCATGAGCGTCCGAGCCAGCAGGACCGCGACGACAAGCAGTAGCAGGCGGGCGCCGACCCGCACGACCTCGTCAAGGCGGACCTGCAGGCCTACCAGGAGGAAGATCGCGCTCGACATGGTAAAGCCCAGCTGGCGCCAGAAGCGATGCACCTGGTGATGGGTCGCTGGTTGATAGGCAGTGCCAAGGATCAGTGACAGGGCGATCACCGCCAGCAAACCGCTGGCCCCGATCCAGTCGGCCAGCAGGTAGCCGGCGTAGGCAGCGACGATGGTGATGGCGATCTGGGCGGAACGGGGCACGATCGCGAGCAAACGGCGCGTCAACAGTCCAAGGCCAACCCCGACAACCAGGCCGCCAACCGTGAGCCAGACAGACAGGCCGGTGACGCCGGGCGCATCGAGCACGCGGCCCTCGACGACCGCCAGCGCAACAGTGAAGAGGACGACGGCGACACCGTCGTTGACGAGGCTTTCGCCCTCGAGCGCGACCCTCAGCCGTTCCGGCGTGTGAAGCCGGCGCAGAGCCGCGAAAACCGACACCGGATCCGTGGCGGCGAGGACGGCGGCCAGCAACATGGCGGCGGGGAACGGAAAGTGGGCCGCAAGCAACAGCCCGAAGACCACTCCCGCGGTCAGCACGGAACCACCCAGCCCGAGCAAGAGGATCCAGAGCAACTCCCGGCGCACGGCCGCGGCGCGCATGGAGAAGCCGGCGTCGAACAGCAGCGGAGGAAGAAACACGGCGAGCACCAGCGTCGGGTCGAGCCTGAAGGCTGGGACCAGGCGCGCGGTCGCCAGCATCGCCCCCGCCAATAGCAGCAGAAAGGGCCACGGCCAGCGGCGCACCGCCGTCACGGCCCCAGGAGCTCGGGATGCGCCTCGAGATAGCGCCAGGCCGCCTGTGGATCGGGAGCCAGCGTCCCATCGATGATGGCGTCCTCCAGCGCGGCCTTCACGCGCTTGATCCAGGGCCCGGCCGGTCTTCCGGTGCGAGCCATCAAATCCTCTCCGGTCAGGGGCGAGCGAATGGCGGCGATCGCCTGCGCATCCAACCGGCGGATCCGTGCTTCGAGGTCGTCGATCTTCTTCACGTCGGGATAATGACTGGCACGCATGTCGGCTCGCGCCAGCGCGAGCAAGCGCTGCAGCTGGTCGCCGGCGTCGCGCACCAGTCGCCGCACCGCCTTGTCCTCCCATCCCTGTGGGTCGTACTGGATTGGACGCATATGCAGGCGGACCAGCTTGACGACGGCATCGATCAACTCGCCCGAATAGCGAAGCTGCCGCAGGGCTAGCTCCGCCATCTTCGCCCCAACTTCCTGGTGCCCGATGAAAGTCGGTTTGCCGTCTTTGAGCTCGTGGACGGCGGGCTTGCCGACGTCGTGTAGCAGTCCAGCCAGACGTGTGATCAACTCCGGCGGCGCCAGCGACGCGGTCAGCAGTGAATGCCCAAAGACGTCGTGACTGTGCCAGCCGCCCTGCTGCATGCCCTTGCCTGACTCCAGCTGCGGCAGGATCCGGGGCAGCAGCCTGGTCGCGTCGAGCAGCTCGAGGCCGCGCTGCACCTGCTCCGCCACGAGCAGCTTGGAGAGTTCCTCCCGGATTCGCTCCATCGAGACCACCGGCGGCTGCAGCCGCGCTGCGTGCGCCCGGATCGCCGATTCCACGCTGGGATCGAGGCTGAATCGCAGGGTGGTGGCGAATCGAACCGCCCGCAGCATCCGCAGCGGATCTTCGTCGAAGGTAGACGTGGGCTCGAGTGGAGTCATGACGCGTCGAGCTTCCAGGTCCTGCAGGCCTCGACCGGTGAGATCGAGCACCGTCCCGTCCCAATCCATCAGCAGGCTGTTGACGGTAAAGTCGCGGCGCATCACGTCGTCCCTCAGGGTGCCAGGACGGACCTCCGGCTTTCGACTGCTCGGCTCATAGGTCTCGACGCGGCTCGACACGAATTCGAGGGCGCGATGATCCAGATCCAGGTGCGCGGTGCCGAATCGCTCGAAGATCACCGGGGGCCGCAGCTTCAGGACCGTGCCCACCGCCGTCGCCAGCTGGGGCGCGCCCTTGCCGTCGACCAGGATGTCAACCTCGCGGATGGTCCTGGCGCGCTCGCCACCCAGAAGCCGGTCGCGGACGTAGCCGCCCACCACGTACGCCCGGAGTCCCCGTTGCCGCGCTTGCTCCTGCACGGCCGCAAACGGCTGCTCCCATTCTGGAAGCGCCGGCGGGTCAAGCCGGACGGCCACGTCCTGCATGAAGGCGCGCGAACTCAACGGCGCCGATCAACCCGGCATCGCCCGCCAGCGCAGGAGGAACGATGCGAAGCCCGCGTCGTGCCGCCTTCCAGGAGGAGGCGGTCATGGATTTGCGCATCGGTTGCAGCAGAGGGCGCCCGGCCTGGAGCACACTCCCACCGAGCACGATCAGCTGCGGATTGAAGAGGTTGACCAGCGTACCGAGGGCGATCCCGAGGTAGGCTCCAGCCGTCTCCAGGATGGAATTCGCCAGCGCATCGCCCGCCCGCGCCGCACGTACGACCTCCTCAGGAGTCGGCCTATCGATGCCGTGCAAGGCGCTGCCTGGCGTGCGCGGGGCGGCAACCCGGGCGGCGTGGGCGATGCCGGTGCCGCTGGCGACCGCCTCGACACATCCATGGTTTCCGCAACGGCACAGCGGGCCTCCCGACTGAACCACGATGTGCCCGACTTCACCGGCAATCCCGTGGGCACCCGCGTAGAGCTCACCGCGAAGCAGGAGCCCCGCGCCGATCCCGGTCGATACGGTGACATAGATCAGCTCGCTGGCGCCACGTGCCGCGCCCCGACGATGCTCGCCGAGCGCAGCCAGATGCGCGTCGTGATGAAGAAAGCTCGGAATGCCCGTGGCCCGGGTGAGGATGCGGTTCAATGGCACGTTGCGGAAGCCAGGCAGGTTGGCGGGGCTGATGACAAGGCCGGCCGCCGGGTCAACCGGCCCCGGAAGGCCGATTCCAAGCGCCCGGATCCGGCGCGGCGAGGTGCCCTCCTTTTGGAGCGCCTCGGCGACCGCCGCCACGATTCGATCGATGACGTGCTCGCGGCCGCGGCCGGCCTGGGTGGGCTGCCGGACGACCGTCCGGAGCCGGCCATGATCATCCGCCACGGCGACCCGTAGCTGGGTACCGCCCAGGTCGATGCCGACAAAGCCCATCAGCGCCAGCGGGGGCGCGGCAAGGGCCGCAGCGTGAGGGCGGCCAGCAAGGCGCCGATGAATAGGGCGATGGCGGTGGCGCGAAAGATGAGGTGATATTCGTCGAATATCGCCTGCTTCACCTTCAGCACGTAAATCGCGTACTGGGTCGCGAAGTTCGGGTTCAAGCCGGGCAGCGGGGGAATGAGATGGGCCGTCGCCCGGTGAAATTCCCAGAGGCTGAAACCGGCCACCAGCGAAAACCCCACGAGCATGCCCACCAGGCGCATGACGATGAGGAATGACGCGCCGGCGCCCCGCTCGGCGTCCCCAACCGCATCCAGCAGCGCCGCGCTGACGGGCGCGATCTCCAGGCCAAGACCGAACCCCGTCAGAAGCAGCTCCCCATCGGCGACCGTCAGCGGCGAACCGAGCAGGTGCGGGGTGAGCGAGCCTTCGTTCCAGCCGGAGAGCATCAGGAAGCCGATTGCCGCCAGCACCAGGCCGAGGGCCGCAACGAAGCGATAGCTGCGCAGCCGCTGCGCCAGGAAGCCGCCCAGCAGAGCGCCGATGGGGATGCCGAGCATCAGGCGGAAGAGGAGGAGCGCCGCGCTGCTCGCATTCATCGAGAACACCGCATTGGCCAGCACCGGGATATAAACGAGGGCAACCATCAGCCCCGCCCCGGCGATGGCGTTGGTCAGCGCCGATCCGGTAAACGACGAGTCGCGGAAACGGCGGACATTGATCAGCGGATGCGGCGTGCGGCGCTCGTGCCACACGAACAGCACAAAGCACAGTAAGGCCAGCGGCAACTGCCAGATCACGCCCTCTCCAACTGGACTCTGTTCGGGGGTGGCCGCATAGAGCGCGAGCGTCAACAGAGCCAGGCCGGCAGTTGCCAGCAATGCCCCCAACCAGTCCAGATTGGCGGGACGGCGCTCCTCACCGCCGGCTCGAATCTCGGGCCAGAGCGCCCACAACAAGAGCGCGGCTGCCGGAATGTTGATCCAGAAGATCCAGGTCCAGCCGAACGACGACGCCGTGATCAGGCCGCCCCACAGCGGTCCAAGCACGCTGCCGATCTCCTGGAGGGCGCTGACGGCGCCGAGCACCGGACTGCGGTTGCCCGCGGGATAGAGGTCGGCAGCCAGCGCCAGCACGGCCGGCACCAGCGCCCCTCCTCCGGCTCCCTGAAGTACGCGGCCCGTGACCAGCTGCGCGAGCGATGGCGCCGTCGCGGTCAGAAAAGAGCCGAAGGCGAACAGCACCAGGCAGGCGGCGAACAGGCGCAGGCGCCCAAAGCGGTCGGAGAGCCCTCCCGCCACCGGCATGACCGCCAGATAGCCCAGCAGGAAGCCGGTGATGATCGGCGTCGCCTGTTCCGGACGGTTGACCGCGATATTCACGGATTTCAGCATGGGCAACAAAGCGGTCACCACGACGTAGGCGTCGAGGGAGGCGAGAAACAGCCCTGCCCCGGTGAGCCCAAGCAGGACCGTGCGGTTAACCGAGCGGAGGCGGTGTGACCGAAACGGGGTGATCATGATTGCTGAAGTCGAAGGTGATGGTCGCGGGCTTTTCGGCGTCGAAGAGATTTCCGGTTAGTCGAGCGCGCCAGAGGTCGCTCCCCTGGGTCCCGATCCAGTAGGTTGCCTGGTAGCTTCCCTGATCGCGGATCAGCGTCAACAGCTCGTGCATTCGCGCCCCCGAGACCTGGCCGGTGATCGGGTATGTCTCGTGCCCATTGACCTTCTCGACATTGCCCCGAGCCGCCTTGGTAGTCTCGCGCATCGCGGCGAACAGTCCCACCTGTGGATCGAACAACGATCGGGCGTCGAAGTACTGCGCAACCTCGTCCGGGGTGAGCTGCTGCCACCCGCCCGTGAACGACTTGAGATAGATATTGCCGGCTGCAAAGATCACTTCGACCTCGAGGAGGATTCCGCCCTCCTTGAGATTGACCCTGGCGTGCAGGGCGGGCGGATGCGCGTCGCCCTGGGCGCTCTGCACGGGCTCGTCAGGTCCGGTGAATCCGCTGATCTGCATCTGAAAGTGAAATCCCTTGAGGCCGAGCATCCGCTGGCTCGATTGTTTCAGCAGGGTGGTCGCATCGGGCGGCGGGGTGCCACATGCACTGAGACTGATGACGATCGCCAGACCAGCGGCGAGACCACGAGACGGCGAAACGCCGGCGTGCATCAACCCCTCAGGATACGGTCATCTCCGACCCGGCGCGTGATCTTCTGGGCATCCAGCCACTCGAGCAAGGGAAGAACGTAGCGCCGAGTCGATCCCAGCACATCGCGGGCCGCCGCCACGGTCAAGGTCCGATGCTCGGTGAGATGTGCCCGCAACCGGCTGACTGCGTCATCGTAGGCGGACCGGGCGAAGACGGTGTCGTCATTGACGCGTACGACGCGTCCCTGAGTGATGAGGTATTGCAGCAGCGCGGGCGGCAGCTGATGCCGGCGCACGAGATCGGCCAACGGCGGAGGGCTGAACGGTTGCCGTTCCAGGTCGGCGAGCACGCCAACCGCCGCCGACTCCTGCTCCGGTGTGAGGCCCTGCCGGTGACCCGCCGCGGCCACCTCTCCGTTGCGCTCGACCACGATGCCATCGCTCGTGAGCGAGCCGAGCGCCGGCGTAAAGAGTTCGGCCGGGATACCGGTGCGGCTACGTAGCTCTTCCTTGGACATCCCGGGGCGAAGGGGTTGCGCCTGGTGATAGGCGTTCAAGGCTGTGGTCACCCGGGCCGAGAGCCGGTCCCACTGATCGCGGGTGACGCAGCGCGAGGCCAGCCGCCGGATCGCGCCGCGATCGGCGACGGGTGCCAGCGTGTCGTCGAGCTGCAGCTTGGAACGTCCAAGGCGGCGGCCAAGCTCGGCTTCGCTGAGGCCCCAGGCATGCTTGGCCAGCTCGAGCACGACCGCGGTTCCCGGGTCCGCGCGCTCGCGCAGCTCCAGGTCGCTGAGGACCATCCCGTCTCGGCGACGGTGGCGGCGCGGCGCGCTGTCGACGATCACCCCGCCGGCAACCGTCGTCGCCGGTGATGGGACGCGGAGGATGAACCGATCACCGTCGAGCGCAACCATCGGGCTGTCCACGAACAGCTGGGCCCATCCCTCCTCCCCCGGGCGCAGCTCATCGCGCTCGAGCAAGCTGAGCTCCACCATCACCTCGGCGGTCTCGTGGTAGATCAAGAGGCGCTGGCGGTGACGCAGTGGTTGCGCGGCATCGGGCAGCACGACCAGGCGGGCGTCGAGCCGCCGCGTGACGGGCAAGGTCCCCGGCAGCGCCAGTACGTGCCCTCGCCGCAGCTGGGAGTGGTCGACGCCGCTGAGATTGACGGCCGTGCGGCTCCCCGGCCGCGCCTCCTCCACCGGCCGATTGTGCTGCTGGAGTCCGCGGATCCGGACCCGGCGCTCGCCCGGCATCACGATCACCTCGGCACCCTGGCGCAGCGCACCACCAACCAGAGTGCCGGTAACGACGGTTCCGAACCCGGCCATGGCGAAGGAACGATCGACTGGCAGCCGCGGCCGGCCCACGTCGGGCCGAGGTTGGGTTTGCGCGAGCTCCGCATCGAGGGCCGCGCGCAGCTCGTCGAGGCCCTCGCCGCTCGTGCCCGACACCGCCACGATGGGCACACGCTGCATCGCGGTCCCCTGGATGAGGCCGGCGACCTCCTCACGCATCAGGCGGAGCCATGCCGCATCGACCAGATCGGCCTTGGTCAGCACCACGAGCCCATGCTGGATCGCGAGCAGGTCGATGATGGCCAGGTGCTCGCGGGTTTGTGGCATCGGACCCTCGTCGGCGGCCACGACCAGCATGACGGCATCCATGCCATGGACGCCGGCGAGCATGTTCTTGAGAAAGCGCTGGTGTCCGGGCACGTCGACGATCCCGACCCGGCGTCCACTGGGAAGCAGCAGGTAGGCGAAGCCCAGGTCGATGGTCATGCCACGGCGCTTCTCCTCCTCCAGCCGGTCCGGATCGATCTGCGTCAGGGCTTTGACCAGGGTGGATTTGCCGTGGTCGATGTGACCGGCCGTGCCAATCACGAACGATCCGGCAATCGGCTCCGTCATGACAGCGCGCCGGCTACGGCGTCGACCACCACGTCATCTTCATCGGGCAGCACGGTGCGTGGGTCGAGCAGCACGCGCTCCTCAACGATTCGCCCAATGACCGGAGGCTCGTGCTCACGGAGACGCCTCAGTAGGTCCGTGGCACCGCCCTGCCGCGGCGTGATGACCACAACCGTGGTGGGCAGCCTCTCTCCAGGTAGCGATCCCCCGCCTACCGTTGACTCGGCGGCCGCCAGCTCCACGGCGACCCCTAGTTCCGCCAGGCGGCTCTGCCAGGCCTGCGCTCGGCTTCGGACAGAGTCGAGGGAGGTGCTCAGCATCGTCCAGATCGGCACGTCGCCGAACGATTGGGTGAGATAGAGGTCGAGGGTGGCGGCGAGGGCCGCAATGGTCAGCTTATCGACCCGCACCGCGCGCGCCAGCGGGTGCTTCATGACGCGCTCCACGAGGTCCGCTCGACCGAATAACAGACCAGCCTGAGGGCCGCCCAACAGCTTGTCGGCGCTGGATGCGACAAGGTCGACATCGGCAAGAAGGCTGTCCTGGATACGTGGCTCAGCAGCCAAACCAAAGGCCGTCGTGTCGAGCAGGGCGCCGCTTCCCAGGTCATGGAGCAGCAGCAACTGATGCTGCCGGGCGATGGCGGCGAGTGGCTTGAGCTCGACGCTCTCGGTAAACCCGACCACCTGGAAGTTGCTTGCGTGCACCTTCATGATGGCCACCGTTTTGGGCGTGACCGCGGCGGCGTAATCCTCTGCGCGAGTCCGGTTGGTGGTGCCGACTTCGACCATGCGTGCACCTGAGAGGCGCATGACCTCCGGCATCCGGAATCCGCCGCCGATTTCGACGAGCTCGCCGCGGGCGACGATGACCTCCTTGCCCTTTGCCAGCGCCGTCAACATCAGAAGCACCGCGGCGGCGCAATTGTTGACCACCGCCGTTGCCTCGGCCCCGGTCAGGTAGCGCAACAGCTCGCCCAGCAGATCATGCCGCCGGCCCCGCCGGCCGGTCAGGGGATCGAACTCGAGTGTCGAATAGCGCCCCGCGATCCCGGCTGTCGCGTCGGCCGCCGCCGCCGCCAGCGGTGCCCGCCCCAGGTTGGTGTGCAGAATCACACCGGTCGCGTTGACCACCGGCCGAAGACGCGACCGGCGCAGGCCCTGAATCGTGGCCTCGACCCGGGCCCACCGAGCGTGCGATGTGTTCGTCGCCGCTCGCCGGCGTTCCTCCTCCAGGACACGTTGCACCGCAAAGCGGACCAGCGGACGGCCATGAGCGGCGATCAATGTGGTTGCCGGCTCCTCCTCGAGCAGCTGATGCACACTGGGCAGTGCGCGCAGAGCGTCCACCGTCAGGTACCGACCGGGAACGGCGGCAGCCGAAGGATCAGCGTGGCGACGGGAAGATAGATGAACCTCAGGATGCCGGTTAGCAGCAGCAGGAGCACAAAGACCAGCATGATGACCTGCTGGTGCTTGTCGATCCACAAGAAGAACGCTCCGAATCGTCGCCGAAGCAGCGTTGAGAAGAAGTTGTAACCGTCAAGCGGTGGAATCGGCAGGATGTTCAGAATCGCCAAAGCAACATTGAGATAGAAGGCGACGACCAGCAGGCGCCAGGGGGGCCAATTGGCATCGAAGGTCCCGGCGTTGAGGCCGAGCTTGATCGGGATCGAGAACGCGACGGCGAGTACCAGGTTGGCGAGGGGACCCGCCGCGGCGACCAGAGCGGCGTCGAACGGGCCCCGCATCCGGTACGGGTTGATCCGGACCGGTTTGGCCCATCCGAACCCCACCAGCAACACGGCGATCGACCCGAGTGGGTCGAGGTGATGGCTTGGGTTGAGAGAAAGGCGGCCATCGAGTCGCGGCGTCTCGTCCCCGCGGGCAACGGCGACAGCGGCGTGGGAGAACTCGTGCCCGATGAGTCCGACAAGCAGCGCCGGAATCAAATAGAGCGCATTGATGACGAATTGCATCGGGTCGCCGCTGAACAGCACGAGAGTAAGTATCGGCGATAACAAAAAGGGCCCGGACGGTTCCGGGCCCCGCTAGCGAATGAAGGCGACGGGTCAGGCGACGGCGACGGCGACCTCGGTACGCATGCCAACGGAAACGACTGACGCATTCGCCTCTTCGCCATGGACGGCGCTCTTCCCTCGAAGGATGCCGCCCTCGTCGATGATCAGCGAACCGACCACGATGTCGCCGAACACTTTGCCGGTCGCCAGGATCTCCAGGCGTCCTGTGGTGCTCACATTGCCCTGGATCGATCCGCCGACCACGACGTTGCGGCCGGTGACGTTGCCCCTCACCCGGCCATGCTCGCCGACCGACAGGTCACCATCGGTAGACACATCGCCGAGCATTTCGCCGTCGAAGCGAATATTGGACGTTGACTGCAGCCGGCCCTCGAGCTTGATCTGATTCGACAGCACCGTCTCAGCGACGATCGGTGCGGCTTCACGCGGGGATCTTTTGTCGAACACGCAAACCTCCTGACAAGTTGTTATCGCCTTTGTGCCAGAACGGTTACGCGACGAGCTTTCTTGCTTCCTCGAAAAACATCACGCCTGGAGCAGCCCGCGGAGCACGATCGATCCGGCGATCAGCAGCACGAACATGAGTCCAGCCGTAATCGCGATCCGGCGCAGGTCCGCGCGGAAATACGGCACCCGATCCAGCGGGATTGCCGCATCCTGAGCCGGCAGTGGGCCGGTCGGCTGACGGCCACGCGCGGCCCGAGGCAGCGGTCGCTGAACCGGCAGGGCGGCGCTCGCGGCGGGCGGCGGCGGTTCGGCTGCGGGCGGCTGACCGGGCTGCGCCGGCGCAAGCGGGGGAATCGCGGCCGGCCGGGCCGCCCGCCCGGCGCCGGACCCACCGCGCTGGGGCTTTCTGAGTTGCGAACGCTTGTTCTTTCGAGCCATGCCTGCCTACGCGGATCGCAGTTTAGCGCGAACGTGGATAAGCGCTTGACACATCCAACAGGCTGTGGTACAAAGCGCGCTGGGTACAAGATATAGCGTGTGCCCGAAGCCGCGAGCCAACAAGGGCCAGATTCTGCAGCCGTCCTGCCATCGTCGCTGCAATGCCCCTCCTCATCTGGTCCTTGTTGTTTTTTGGGGCATCGCCAGCGGCCGCTGCGTCCACCCGGGCGACCGATATTTCGATTTCTCCAAGAGGGCCGCCGCCCCCGCTTCCGCCTCCGTCAGGCAGCCCTGTTCCAGCTGGACGTCAAATTCACCAGCAAAAGCCCCGGCAAGCGCCCACCCGATCGAACCCGGCTCGAAATTGCCGACTTCGGCCAGGCCGGCCACGCCGTCGTCGAGCCGCCCCGCCGCCGTCTTCGGGTCGTCGTCAGGCTTAAGACAGGCGATCAGGGTCGCCATCCGCGGCTCGATCACGATGCTGCCATGCTGCAGCAGCGCGCCCGCACGGCGCACCTGGGCGCTTCCAACCAGCTTGCGCCCATGAAGCAGGATCTCGTGGGCCGAAGGGCGATCAAAACACGCGGGTCCATGCAGCGCCCGATTGGGCGCCTCCGATTCCGGGGCAAGGCTGACATCGATGCCGAGCCGCCGCAGCCCGGTCTGCAACGCGAGACTGAGCCGTCGGTACGAGGGGAGGATGCCCGCGTCCCGACCGAGAACGGACGCCGGCAGCGCCACGCTGTAGGTCAGCTCGCGATCGTGCAGAATGGCCCGGCCTCCGGTCGGCCGGCGAACCACATCGACGCCAAGCCGCCGACAACCCTCGAGGTTGACGACGCTGAACGGCTGAAAGTATCCGAGGGACAGGCAGGCGGGCGACCAGGCGTAGAAGCGCAGGGTCGGCGGCGCGCTACCGGCGGCGACGCCGTCGAGCAGTACCTCATCGACCGCCATGTTCCAGGCGCCGTTCGCTGCTGGGTCGAAGACGACACGCCAGTCAGACATTGAAGCGGAACAGGCAGACGTCCCCATCCTTGATGACATAGTCGCGGCCCTCGAGCCTCACCTTGCCCCGCTCACGAGCCGCCGCATAGGCTCCCGCCGCGACCAGATCATCGTAGGCGACGATCTCCGCCTTAATGAAGCCACGTTCGATGTCGCTGTGGATCACGCCGGCGGCCTCGGGCGCTTTCGCTCCGTGCCGGACTGTCCACGCACGCACCTCCGGATCGCCCGCGGTGAGGAAGGTGACCAGGCTCAGTAATCGATAGGCGGCGTGGATGAAGGTTGGGAGTGCCGCCTCTTTCAGGCCCGCGTCCTCGAGGAAGACGGCTGCCTCATCGTCCGGCAACTCGCGGATCTCGGCCTCCAGCCGGGCAGAGAGGGCGATGACATCGGCACCTTCGTTCCTGGCTTCGTCGCGGAGTGCGTTGAGCTCCGGGGTCTCCTTGCCAATCTGGTCCTCCCCGATGTTGGCGACATAGAGGACCGGCTTGGCCGTGAGGAAGGAAAAGCTCTTGAGGAGTTTCGCCTGCTCAGGCTCGAAGCTCATGGTTCGAATCGGTTTGCCCTCGTCGAGGTGGGCCGCCAGCCGGTCGAGGAGCTCGAGTTCCTCCTTCTCCTTGGCGCCTGGCTTGAGGCGGGCGGTCCCGGCGATCTTTTCCCGACGCTTGTTCACCACATCGAGGTCCGCAAGCGCCAGCTCGAGGTTGACCATCGCCATGTCCCGGCGTGGGTCCAGCCTGCTATCGACATGCTGCACGTTCGGATCGCTGAAGGAGCGGACCACCATGGCTAGCGCGTCGAGCTCGCGGATATTGGAAAGAAATTGGTTGCCCATGCCCTCGCCGCGGCTGGCTCCGGCCACCAGGCCGGCCACGTCGACAAACTTCATCACCGTCGGTGTGACTTTTTTGGGCTTGTACATCTGCGCCAGCACGTCGAGCCGCTTGTCCGGGACCTCGACCATGGCGGTGTTTGGCTCGACCGTGCTGAAGGCGTACGAGGCCACACCGGCGCCCGCCCGCGTCAACGCATTGAACAGGGTGGTCTTGCCGACATTCGGCAGGCCCACGATGCCGACGCCCAGGGTCATCGACGAGCAAGCCCATCGACGAGCGTCTGCACCGCCATCAGCCACCTCCTGGAGACTCGAACGAACGCCCACACCTACGCCGATGGCGTCCGGTGTGGGCAAATGCTAGCTGGTCATCCTCAGGCGACTTGCCGGCGTCAGTACCCTAACGGGTCGTCGCGGTCGATCAGCCCGCCCGGAAAGCCGCGGTCCGGCAGGAGGTAGGCGAGCTCGGCGGCGTTCTCGTCGTAAGTCGGGTCATCGGGGTCGTAGGGTTGCGGCTCGGGGATCATATGCAACTCCTTCACGCGCTAACCGGCTCGGCAACCGGTTGACCGTTGTCGACAACGCTTTCGGCTTTCGGGCTGAGCATCTTCATCTGGTCCATCACGACCTCGGTGGTGTAGCGGCGCAGACCGTCCTTTCCGTCCCACTCGTGGCTGCGCAGCCGTCCCTCGGCATAGATCAGTTTGCCCCTGGTCAGAAACTCCTGGCAGATGGAGGCCAGCCGATCGAAGGCGACCAGCGAGTGGTACTGGACGTCTTCCTGGCGATTCCCGTCATCGTCTTTCGAGTAGCTGTTCGTGGCCAGCCGGAGCTTGGCGATGGTGAGCCCCTTGGGGCTGATCACGATTTCCGGGTCACGAGTCAAGCGGCCGACCAAAATCACGCGGTTCACCATGTTGGATCGTTCTCCCTTCCAGACGAGTTTCGACGAGCCGGCAAAACGGATCAGTCTCTACCGACCACCTCCCTGGGACCCAGGATGCAGAAGCGGGAGCGGATCGACCGGCACGCCTGCGATGCGCACCTCGAAGTGCAGGTGCGGTCCGGTGCTGTTGCCGGTCGATCCCAACAGGGCGATCGCCTGTCCCGCGGCAACGACGTCGCCCGGCTGCACGAGCGGCCAATCGAGATGCCCGTACAGCGTGCTGAGCTTTGAATCGTGAGTCAGCAGAATGTAGAGGCCGTAGCCGCCGCGCTCACGGTGGACGGCGATGGTCCCGGCGGTCGCGGCGTACACCATCGTCCCGACTGGCGCCGCGAGGTCGATCCCGCTGTGGAAGTGATGGCTGGGGCACGTCTCGGACCAGGGCTCGATTTCGAGCGCGCTACAGCCGTACGGCTGGGTGAGCGTCGCTTCGGTCACCGGCAGGACCAGCGGACCTGTTGGGGTCTGCTGCGCCCGGACGACGACGCCGGCCAGCAACAGCGGAACCAGGAGGAACGCCACGCCAGCGGCGATGGCGGGCCGCCGCCAGGACCAGGCGAGGAGCGCGAGGCGTCCGGCCGCCAGTGGCGTCATGCGCCAGAAGCCCGGCGCGTGGCCATGGCACCCTTCACCGCCCGCTTGACAAGGCCTTCGGCGAGATGCTCGGTCTTCGACTCGAGGTGCGCGGAAGCATTCATCAAGCCAGGCACCTTGATCAGCAAGTAGAGGACCGCCGCGCCGTAGAGCGCCTCAATCGGGCTGCCGGTGAGGTCGGCGGTGAAGAGGCTGGCGAAGCGCAGGACCAGCACCTGGCCGAACTGCATGAACACGGTGAGGAGAAACAGTCGAATCCAGGACTGGGCATAGTGCTTGGTTTCGGGAAGGATCATGCAGATGGCGGCCAGTGGGGCCACCGCGAGCAGGACAGCGAGCAGGGCGAAGCGGACCACGTAAGTAAAGGCGACGATCACCAGCATGATGACGATGGCGAGGCGGACGGCGATCTGGAACAACGGCATTCCGAAACCGTTCGTCATCGCATCCATCCACGGCAGCCGAGGCGGTCCGCCCGGTAGGGGTTGGGTCCAGACGGCGTGCACGAGCGCGTTGTTCAGATCGATCGCCATCTGGCCAAAGAGCAACGCGAAGTGCGCCATCACAACCGCGGCCATCGCGCGCGGCAGGATCGCCTTGAGCGTGTAGTGGGCACGAAAGCTGCGCTCCCACAGGCTTCGCAGAAAGGCCCAGGTAAAGACCAGCACCAGCAACAGGTCCGCCATCGCCAGCGTGAGGTGGAACATGGCCTGCAGGGTGGGTTCGTCGGTCAGCGGACGCGGTGTGAGCGTCGACAGATCGTGGGTGCTGAGCAGATAGGTCTCGACCGTGCCCGCGATTGAATCCCGCACATCGTTGACGAGGTTGGTCAAGAAGCCGGTGACCAGCCCGGAGAAGACCTCTAACACCGACCACCCGCACGAACAGGGATTTCAAGCCGGCTAATGATTTACGGAATCCACAAGCACCCGGACGAGGAGGCCGGCCATCTCCACCCCGATGGTGCCGAAGACGATGCGGCCGATCCAGCGTTTTGCCTCCATCACGCTGCGCGGCTCGATCGCCACCATCTTCCAGATGAAGGCGCAGACGAACGCAAGCGCGCCGATGCTGCCGGTCAGTCCCTGGGCATAGCTCGTCCAGACTTCGATCAAATGCTTGAGCTGATCCATCAACGTTTGCCTTCGAGCGGCTCACTGAGCCGGTCTTCGACATAGCGTTCGATCGCACGGGTGAGACGCTGGAGCACATCCCACTGGTCGCCGAGCAGGTTGCGATCCTGCTGTCCGAGCTTGCGCAGAAGTTCGGGCCCGAGCGCCGGCTGCGCCGATGATGCGGTTGGCGTCGCTACTGGCGGCGCGAGCGGCGCGGTCAAGGTCGGAATCACCGCCGGCCGGAGACTCGGCAGGGTCAGCGGCGGCGGCCGAAAGGCCGCATGATGCGGCTGCATCGCCAGGTGAATCCCGACACCGGTAAAGGCAGCGAGCACGGTGACTTCGCCACCGATGAGGGCGAGCTTCCAGGATGGGCGCATGAGGCACTCCTCGAGGGACTTGGTCGGCGACTACGCCGTCTATCCTTACACAAATCAGTATATTTGTCAAGGCGAGCATCCATGCCCGACAGAGGCGTGGAGCGGTCGAGACTCAGCCTTTACGGTTCAGCGAGCCTGAAGGGTGTCCCTGAGGGCCTCGTGGAGGCCGCCGAACCGAAACCGATAGCCGGCGGCTTCCGCCCTGGTGGGCACGGCGCGGCGACCGTGCAGCAGCAATTGGGATTGCTCGCCGAGCACCAATCGAAGTAGCGGCGCCGGCGCCGGGACGATCGCCGGGCGGTGCATCACTCGGCCGATTTCTTTCGCAACCTCGCGCTGCCGCCGGATGTCTGGAGCAACCGCGTTCATCGGTCCGCCTTCCTGGAGATCCTCGAGGGCCAGACGATATAGCCCCACGAGGTCGTCGATATGGATCCAGGTGAACCACTGACGGCCATCACCGAGCGGACCGCCGGCGAAGAGCCGGAAGGGGAGCGTAAGCAGTCGAAAAGCCAGGGCACCGCGACCGAAGACGAGCGCGGTGCGAACCCGCACGATGCGCAGACCGAGTGGTTCGGCCTCCCTGGCGGCGGCCTCCCACTGTTCGCTGACCCGAGCCAGGAAGGAGTCGCCGGGCCGACTCTCCTCAGTGACGAGCTCGTCGCCACGGTCCCCGTAGTAATCGATTCCCGAGGCGTTGACGAGCACGGAGACACGCCGGTCGGCTGGCGTGCGTTTGATGGCCTCCACGATGGCCGAGGTTGCGGCGAGGCGACTGGACAGAATCTCCGCCATCCGTGGTCGCGTCCATCGACCCTTCCCGATGCTGGCGCCCGCAAGGTTGACAATGCCCTGCGCCCCAGCCAGTTCGCTCACCCAAGCGCCTTCCGCGGTACGCGCATCCCACTTGACGAAGCGGACGCCCGACTGCGGCGGAGCGCTTTCCGGACGTCGACTCAGTCCGACGACCTCGTGGCCGTCGGCCGCCAGGCTGGTCGACAGGTGCCGCCCTATGTAGCCCGATCCACCCGTGATCAGGACTTTCATCCTTACTACTATGCTCGCCCGGAGACGCCAACCTGGCGATCGGGCGCTGACCTGAGCACAAGGCGGGCCTGACCCGCTTGCCGGACGGCAGGTGGGCTCAGGGTTGGAAGCTGCGCACGCGCCGTTCCGCACGAGACTGCTCGAGGCTATGGAGCGCCTGTGCCAGCAGCGCCGTCCGGTCATCCTTGCCACGCTCGCTGGCGGCGACGCCGGTGTCCACCGAAAGCCGGACGATGTCGCCAGTTGCCGTCGCGGCATAGGGATGCTCTTCCAGGGCTGGGCGGAGGCGATCCGCCTGACGGACGGCGACCGCACGATCCGCTTCGGGGATGACCAGGCAAAACCGTCCGTCGCGGATACGGGTCAATGTGTTGACGCGGCGGGTCTTCGCGCGGACCACGCCGACGAACTCGCGCAGAATGCGCCCGAGACCGCCTTCGCCGTACTTACCGCGCAAGACCTCATAGGCCTCGATCTCGAACATCACGATGCACAGGTCGTGGCCGTGGCGTGACGCCCGGCTGATTTCATTCTCCAGCAGGTCCTCGAGAAACCGCAGGCTGTAGGCGCCGGACTGACCGTCGAGCAGGGCGAGTTGCTCTGCCTGAATCAGCTTGCGACCCATCACCAGGGCATAGAGACCTTCGGCAACAAAGCTCTGCAGTGCCGTCAGCGGTTCCTCCAGATCCTCGCGAGCGCGGTCGAACCCAACCACGATGGCACCGAAGGTTGAGGCGCCTTTCTGCTCGGGAATCGGAACCCCGACGATGCTCCCCGCCTTGACCGCGTCGTCGGTCAGGTAACGCGACCACGCGCTCTTTGAAATATCAGGAACGGTCACCGTCCGGTCCGCGTGCTTGACCCATTCCGCAATCCCTTCGACCAGACGGCGTTTTGCCTCCACCAACGCGTCGGGCGCCGGCTGGTCGTAGCCGGAGGCAAGGTCGGAGCCATTGTCGTCCATCATCAACACCAGCGCATAGTCGGCGCGGGTCAGGTAGAGCACCGCATCGACGATGTGCTGCGAGAGCATCTGGGCGTTGGATTCGGCGATTTCGGATTGCAGCCGGCGCAGCGCGTGATTCACCCGCTCCTTCGCCTGCATTTCGGCCAGCAGGGTGAGCCCCACCGAGACCAACTCCCCGGCACCCAGGAGTCTTTCGGCGTCGTGTTCCTGGACGGCATCCGCGGCCTGGATCAGGTCGTCCGGGAAAATCTTGAGCTTGAAGGCGAGTTCGGCAAATTCTTCCACGGAGTTGGGCGCGAACTTCACCGCGGGGCCGACGACGGCGCCGATCTGCACCTCCTTCTCATCGCGCACCGGCGCAAGGAAGTGGCCGACGCCGGACTTGCAGACCCCCATTGTCTCCTCGCCCCGCTTGAGGAAATCCGGGTCGTAGTAGAGGGGGCAGGCCTTGCGTTCCTGGAGCAGGCGGCAGTAGCGCGGATATTCTTCGACCGGCGTGAGGGGGTGTGCTTCGAGATCGAAGACTTGGAGCTTGAGTCCGGTGGTGGCCTGGAAGCGATCCACCATCCGGGCAAACTCGGGGCTGCTGACCAGCGTGCCGAGCTCCCCTTCCTGCGCTTCTGGCTCCATGATGCTGTCCGGCCTTTGAAGGTATGGGTCGACCTTCAAGGCAACAACGGTCTAACGCCGCAAAACCTGTTACGGGTCACCCATCGGCGGCCTGAATTCAGGCTGAATTCGGGGGCGCCCTTCCCTTAGGGCCATTCTAGGCAGGGTCGCGGCCGGGCCACCTACACTGGGCGCGGTGCTGTCCACCCGTCTTCTCAGCAAGCGCTACGGCAGCCTGACGGCGGTGGAGGACCTCGACCTGGAAGTCTCGGCCGGGGAGCTTTTCGGATTCCTCGGCCCAAACGGCGCGGGGAAGACGACCACCATCAAAATGCTGGTTGGGTTGCTCCGCCCCACCTCCGGCAGCGCCCGGGTGGCGGGGATCGACATCGCGGCGGAGCCGGAGAGGGCCAAGGCAAAGATCGGCTACGTCCCGGATGCCGCGACCCTCTATGACAAGCTGAGCGCTCGAGAGTTCCTCGAGTTTTCCGGCGACCTCTACCACGTCGAGCCCCGCCTTCGGGATCGCCGCATCGAGGCGCTGCTCAAGCTCTTCGACCTGCGAGAGCGGAGCAACGATTTCCTTTCTGGCTACTCGCGAGGCATGCGGCAAAAGGTCTCGCTAGCGGCAGCCTTGCTCCACGACCCCCAGGTGCTCTTCCTCGACGAGCCCACGGTTGGCCTCGATCCGCAAAGCGCCCGCCAGATGAAGGACATCCTCCAGGACTTCTGCAAGGAAGGGAAGACAGTTTTCTTCTCGACCCACATCCTGGAGATCGCGGAGCGGATGTGCACCCGCCTCGCCATCATCAACCGCGGACGTCTGGTGGCCATGGGCAGCCTCCAGGAGCTCCGCCACATGGTCGGACAGGACGGACAGTCGCTGGAACAGATCTTCCTCGAGCTGACGGGAAGCCGCGAGGAGGATGTCAGCGCCGTGCTGCGTGGACTCGAAAGCTAGCCGCATAAGACCGGTGATGCAGGGGCTCGAGCTCGGGCTGCTGCTGTGGCGGGTCCAGTTCCAGATGTTCGTCAACCAGACCATTCGCAGCCGCAAGGCAGGCCGAATCGCGGGCACCATCATCGCCGCGGCCGCGATTGTGGTCGCCTGGGCGTGGGAGGCGGTGGTCACCTGGCTTGGTATCCAGGCGGCACACCGAGTACCCGTGCGGGTCGACGATGTGCAGCTGCTGAGCCTGGCGTTTCTCGCCTATACGGCGGTCCTGATTTTTAGCAGTCTCGTCTTTAGCTTCAATGCCCTGCTGCTGAACCCCGACCTGGATCTGCTGCTGGCCGCGCCACGGCCGGTGGAGAGCATCCTCGCCGCGAGGATGGTCGTGCAGGTGCTCAGGCTATTCCTGCTGAGCCTGCTGTTTACCTCCCCTGCCCTCCTGGTGCTGGCCGTCGCTAATCACAATGCACTCATTCCTCTCGGGTTTGCTGCCCTGTATTTGCTCTACCCCGTCTACGTCGTCGTGATCATCTCGCTGCTGAGCCTGCTGCTGGTGCGATTCATCCCGGTGGGGAGGGGCCGCGAGATTCTGACCCTGCTGGGCGTGGCGCTGGCTGTGGGGATCAACCTGCTCAATTTCTTGCTCAACCCGGCGCTTCGTGACTCCGGCTTCGCGCGTCGTTCCCAACCGCCGTCGCTGCCGGACATCCCCGTAGCGAGTGCGCCATGGTTCCCATCTGGATGGGCCGGACGAAGCGGGGCCGCGTTTCTGAACGGTGACTGGCTGTCAGCGATCGGGTGGGCGCTGCCCCTCCTGGCCGCCTCGGCAGCGATCTTTGCCGTCGGGACGATCCTCAGTGGCCGCCTGTACCTTGCGGGGTGGATCCAGGCCGTCCCACCGCGACGGCGCCAAACGGGATCGGCGCGAGGGCGCCGCCTCCGGGGTGCGCTTCCCCTGCTCGATCCGGTGCTGGCGGCGATCGTCATCAAGGACTGGCGGATGCGGACACGAGATCTCGCCCAACTCGTTCGGTTCGCCATGCCCGTCGCCTTTCTCGTCATCATCTTCGGGCTACGGTTTCCCGGACTGCTCAGCTCGGTTCGAGGTCTTGGCCAGGGACCGGCGGCCGCGATGCTCGGACTGATCCCTGCGTGGGTCTTGCTCTTCTCCCTGAGCATCTCTTTGGGTCTGACCGCCGTGAGTCTCGAAGGCAAGGGCATCTGGATCTTCGCCGCCTCACCCAATACCACGCTCCGCCTTCTTCAGGGCAAATGCTGGTCGACCGCGCTGCCGACGAGCATGCTGGTCGCGCTGGTGGCCATCATCGCCGAGGTCCTCATCCGGCCGGGCTGGTTATGGGCGGCGACAGCCATCCTGCTGGTTGTCGCCCAGGCGGCGACCCTGACCATCCTGATGGTTGGCATCGGCGCCGTTTTTGCCCGCTTCGACTGGACCGATGCCCGCCGCATGCTGCACCCCGCCGCCGCCTTCATCGGCATGGCACTGTTCGGCATCGTCACCGGCGCCAGCGCGTTAGTGCTGGGAATTTCGCTGGCGCTGGCCAGCGCCACCGGCTTCCCGGAATTCACAACGTGGCTGGCCGCCGTGACCGCGTCGGTCGGCGGTGGCATCGCCGTCGCGGCGCTCGGTGTGCTCGTCGGCAACGAGCGCCTGCGCAGCCTAGAGTTCGGCTGAGTCCTCCGCCACCGGCACGGGTTCCGCTCCGGTTTTCGCCGCAAGGCCGATCCGGTGATGATGCCGACAGCGCGCCTCGTACGCGGCCGCACCCCCGATGACCACGAGCGGCTCGTCCGGCGCCGCCGGCACCCCGTCGACCAGGCGTTGGGTACGGGTCGCTTGCCGTGAGCCGCAGCCTGGATACTGGCAGGACGCCTGCAACTTGGTCAGCCGGTCCGCGAAGGCGGCGAGCAGGGGCATGGGTCCGAAGGGCCGGCTGAGGAAGTCGAGGTCAAGGCCGGCAATGATCACGTGCCGGCCGCGATTGGCGAGCTCCTCGGCCAGGGTGACGATGTCGGGCTCGAAGAACTGCGCCTCGTCGATCCCGATCACGCGGGTGTCGTCGCGCACCTGGCTGCGCAGCGCGGCCGCGTCGGGAACCGCGATGGCGGGAAAGCGGATCTCCCGGTGAGAAGCAACCGCCTCGATCGCGTAACGGTCGTCGAGCGCGGGCTTGAAAGCCTGGACCGTGAGGCCCGCATATCGCGCCTGGTCCAGCCGCCGGATCAGCTCCTGCGTCTTCCCGCTGAACATGCAGCCGCTGATCAGGTCAAGGCTGCCCGACGGCTCGTCGAACCAGACCTCCTGGAACGTCTGCGCCCGGGGTTCAGCGGTGTGATGGCGCCGGCAGACCGGGAGGAACCGTTCCGGGGTGCCGTTCACGACCTGGAATCGCTGCGTCCGGCTGGCCAGGTTACGGCAGCCGGGCTGGGCGCAAACGCCATCGTCCAGCTTGAGCGCGAAATCGGCGGCGCAGAGCAGTTCGGGCATCGGGCCGGCGGGGCGGCCCGCAAAGTCGAGCTCCCAACCGGCAACCACGACGTCCATTCGATGGACGGTAGCGAGATCATTCAACACCTCGACCAAGCGGTCGTCATACTGCTGCGCGTCATCCACCGTGACGAGCTCGGTCGCCGGGTCGAGCTGGTTCAGCAGCGCGTTGGGGTCAGAGGGTGAAGCGAGCCGTTGCAGGCGGCGGCCCTGGCGCTGCGCCCGCTCCGCTTCGGCCTCCAGCTTCTTGGTCTTGCCGGAGTGGGTGGGACCGGAGTAGACGGTGAGGCTGCCCAGGCGGCGACGCTCGCGATCCTCCCGGTAACGCTCGTTGATCATGGGCTCAGTTTCGCTAAAGCGGCCTCAGCTTCGGCGGAACTCTCTCCTGGCCTGCTCCACCAGCTCTGGATCAGAAAGCAGGTCCGCGCCGGTCATCGCCAGCGCTTTGGCGGCGTCGATCATCGCCTGGTAACCACGAGGCGCCCCGGAAGCCTCCAGGAAGGCCTGCGAGTGGCCCGGTACTTCCGCGGACGCGATGGCAATCGTGGGATGAAGGGCCGGCACGACGTGACTGACGTTGCCCATGTCGGTCGAACCGGCGTTCTCCCAGGGAATGCCCTCAACCGGGTCGACCCCCAGCCGACGCAGGTTCTCTTCGAAGAGTTTCGCCAGTACGCCGTTGTTGCGCAGGTCCGCGTAGGGCGCTTCGTCGAAGCTCAGCTTGACGCTGCAGCCGGTGGCGAGCGCGGCCGCCTGGAAGATGTTCTTGACCTTCTGGACGAGCTCCTGCATGTAGGCTTCGTCACGAGCGCGCACCAGGAATTCGCCGCTGGTCCGTTCCGGGACGATGTTGGGCGCGGTGCCGCCTTCTTTGAGGAATCCGTGCAGGCGGGCACCTTCCTTGATGTGCTGCCGTAGCATGCTGATCCCGTTGTAAGCGAGGACGAAGGCGTCGAGCGCATTGATCCCTTTTTCCGGGTCGCCGGAGGCGTGCGCGGCCTTGCCAGTGAATTCGAAATGCATATGGGTTACGGCCAGCGCCCAATGAAGCACCTGGGTACGGGTATCGGGATGAAACATCATCGCGGCGTCCACTTCCTGAAAGATTCCGGCGCGGATCAGCCGGATTTTTCCGCCGCCGCCCTCCTCGGCCGGCGTCCCGACGACGAGAACGCGCCCGGGGAAACGCTCGAGCAGGTCGGCCACCGCAATCCCCGCCCCGGTCGAGGCGGTGCCGATCAGGTTGTGCCCGCAACCGTGGCCGAGACCACGGAGTGCGTCGTACTCCGCCAGGAAGGCGATCGTGGGGCCGTTGCCGTTTCGCCGGGTAGCGGTAAAGGCCGTCGGCGTGTTCGCGATGCCCACCTCGACCTCGAAGCCGTGTTTTTTGAGCAGTTCCGTCAGCCAGGCCACCGCCTGGCGCTCTTCGTAGGCGATCTCAGGGTTCGCGTAAATATCCCGTCCGATTCGCTCCAGCTCGGGCCGGAGCGCATCGAGCCGGGTGCTGATCTGATCCTTCAGCTGGCCGATCGACGCATGGGCGACTGACATGCTGGCCAATAATTGTATGGCGATGGCTGAGCATCCGACGCTCGATCAGGCGTCCGACGAAGACCTGGCCCAGCGGGTCCGCGAGATCATGGCCCAGATGGCTCCGTTGGAGGAGGCGCTCGGCCGGCTGCGTGCCCAGATCCAGCAGGTGGTCAGCGAGCAGAAGAAGCGGGAGCGATCGCAGCATCTGAAGGCGCGCATGCAGGTGCGCACCACCGTTGCCCAGGGGCAGATGCCGACGCTGCAGCAGGTGGCCGAGAGCTCGAACGACCTTGTGCCACCCGAGGCGTCTCTGGCAGGCCTGCGATTCTTCCGCGACAGCGGCACGGAGGTCGGCCTCGGTTATGCGACGGCGCGCGAGCCGACGGTGTGGATGACGAACGGCTCAAGCACCGCCGCGGTCAAGACGATCGCCGAGGTCCGCTCGCGGTACCTGGACGGCTGGGACTTCGGCACCGCCGCGCACCCAGGGGTGAGGATCCATATCCCGAACAGCCGAACGGAGAAGATCCTCCAATCCGCCGAGGTTTTCGTCCGTTTGAGGAACGCGGGCTGAGGCATCCGCGGTCAGGCTTGAAACCGGTCCGAGAGTTTCTGCGGCCTATGGTCCACAAGCTGATGCTTGGCTGGGTTGTGCTCGCGCTGATTGCTGTCGCCGTGTTTGTCCTCTTGGTGTTGCCATACACACGAATGCCCGATGTGAGCAACACGCCGTGGCACGAGCTGGCAAGGGGGGTGGCGCTGGGGGACGACGGGGCGCACCAGCGGGACGCACCCTACTTCATCCTCGGAACAAATGAGAGTCCGGCATCGGCAGTGGCCGCAGTGAAGCGCCGCCTGACGTCGGAGGGATGGTCAGTCGACAAAGATCCCGCGCCGCTCGGAGGGGTCACCTTCATCCGGAACGATGATCCGGGGGCGGTGCTGTCCTTCAGCTCGTTTCCCAGTGTGGTGCTACACGACCTGGAGGATTACTCAGTACCCCCGGAGCGGCTTCGAGAATGGCAGCGGCAATATGCGCACGTTTACATCCTCGAGATGTTCTTCCCGTAGGGCAGCCAACTCTAGCTGACCGCTCTAAGTCAGTTCGACGCTTTCACCGAGGTTGCTGTCGATCGGTACGCTGCCCGGGCGGTGTATCCGAACAATTGGAGCGTAGTCGAGGGATCCCCCTTCGAGGAGGACGATCCGGTCTTCGACCGTGAGGTGGAACCGCAGATGGCGTTGATCATCGGTGAGCTCAATGTCGGAGATTCCTTCATTGCCGAGATACACCTCGAAGCTCAGCGGATCCCAGGGTCGCTCTTTTGCGTACTGAAGATCGGGTCCGATAGGCAGGACCGCACCGGCGCGGACGAAGAACGGCAACGTCTCCAAGTCAGCGTCGTAGCGTATCCAGCGCGGGCCATCGAAACGACGGTCAGTCCAGTAGTCGTACCAGCCACCGTCCGGCAGGTAGACATCGCGCGTGCCCCTCGGCTTGAACATCGGGGCGACGAGTAGGTCGGGTCCCAGAAAATATTCGTCGTCCACGTGGTGGGTGGTCGGGTCCGCGGGATGGTCGTAGAGCAAAGGACGAACCAGTGGGATACCATCGACGGCCCGAAGCGCCGCGCTGTACAGGTAGGGAAGCAGCCGGTAGCGCAGCTGCGCATAGCGCCGGAAGATGCTGAGGGCCGGCTCCCCGTAGGCCCAGGGCTCTCGCGGAGCGGTATGTCCATGGGCCCGGGCATGCGAGAAGAGCAGTCCCATCTGCGCCCAACGCACGTACAGTTCCGGGCTGGGCGGGTCCGTCAATGTCGGTATCGCAAAAAAGCCGCCGATGTCAAAGCTGGCAAAGGCCGCGCCCGACAGGATCCAGCTGAGCGCGCCGCGCAGACTGGCCGCCATGTCGGCAAAGGTGCATGCGGGGTCGCCGCCCCAGTGCACGGGATATCGCTGCGAGCCGGCGTATCCCGAGCGTCCCCAGATGAGCCCGTAATCGTGTACCTCTTTGGTCGCCTCAAAGACAGCCCGCTGGTAAAGCAGCGGATACAGGTTGTGCAGCTCCTCAGCCGGCGTGCCGTCGTAAGCAACGGCATCGTCGGGCAGGTCTTCCGCGAAATCCGTCTTGATGACGGCGACGCCAATTTCCAGTAGCTCGCGGTTTTTTGTTTTGAACCACTCGATGGCGTCGGGGTTGGTGAAATCGACCGCCGCGCTCGGCTTGGCAAAGCCGTGCACCAGTGCGAGGCCCTCACCCTGCCCTCCCCCAGAGGGGGAGGAAGTGATCGACTTGCTCTTCATCAGGAAGCCGCGTCGCTCTCCGTCGGCGCACATCTCGGAGTCGAGTGGCACGTAAGGGCTTTCCCATAGACTGACCCGAAACCCGAGGTCTCTCAGCTCATCGATCATGCCCCCCGGGTCGGGAAAGGCCGACTCATCCCAAACGAAGTCGCCGTGATGACCTTCGTGGTAGCGCATCCAGTAGGGATCGATGTGGATGACATCGCATGGCACCCGTTCCTCGCGCATCCGACGCGCCACGGCCATGACCTCCTCGCGGTTGCGATATCCCCAGCGACTGATCCAGAAGCCGAACGACCAGTCCGGCGGCACTACGGGCGAGCCGGTGAGCTGGTGATAGCCCTGGATCAGCGGGGCGATCCCATCGCCCAGGATGAGGTAGAGACGGAGATGGTTCGCCCTGGCCGTCACCTGCCAGGCGGCGACAGACGACTGGCCGAGTTCGTAGTAGAGCGGCGCCGTCATATCGACGAAGACGGCGTAGCCTTCCGAGCTCAGCAGGAGAGGGACGTTTTTGTAGGCACGATCGCTGCGCACGCCAAAGGCATCAACCGTCCACGAGGAAAACGCCTGGCCGCGACGGTCCAGCGCGCCGAAGTGTTCACCAAGCCCGAACAGCGCCTCTGTCGGCTGGAGCGCGGCGGTCAGCCAGCGCAGGCCGCGAGCGTGCCCGCTGGGAAAGTGGTGATACGCGCCGCGGATATCCTGGTCGTTCGGTTCCTCCGCGAAGCGCACGGCCCCGGATGCATCGGCCAGCCGCAGCCGGTAGGGCTCCCGATCGATCGTCAGGTTAAGGGCCGAGGTTCGCACCATCCACCCAGCAGACGTTTCTTCGAGGGTCCAATCCGCTCGGCTGGGTGCCTCCGGGACGAGAAGCCGGGACTCCCGATCAGTGTCAGGCCCGATGTGCAGCCGGACGATATTCGAAGCCGCCGGCCGCACCTCGATTCGCACGGGCCGCCCACGATCGTCCTCGGCGATGACATCCAGGCGGTCGGGTCGCGCTCGCACGGATCGCACCCGCTGGATGCGGCGGGGGTCCCTGGGCTGGAAATCGGAAGCCGGCCGGGCCGGCTGGGCGGCTCGAGCTACCAGCCGCGCTCGATCCACTCGTCGAGGTGCGGCCGCTCCCGCCCGATCGTGGTGGGCTTGCCGTGCCCCGGCAGAACCTCGGTCTCATCGGGCAGCGTGAAGAGCTTTAGCCGAATGCTATCGATGATCGTGGGAAAGCTGGCGTACGGGTTGGCCGTGTTTCCGGGACCGCCCGGGAACAGGGTATCGCCGGAAAACACTCGCTCTGCGGACACGAAGCAGACGCTGCCCGGAGTGTGCCCCGGTGTGTGCCATGCGATGACCTCATAATCGCCAAATCGAAATCGCTCACCATCGCGCACCCGTTGGTCCGGAGCGATCGGCATCATCGACTCGTCGGCCTCGTGGCAGGTAAAACGGGCCCGGGTGCGTTCGCGAACCGCTTTCAGCGCCTGGACGTGATCGGCGTGGCCATGGGTGGTGAGGATGTGACTGACACGCAGTCCATCAAGCTCCTTGATGATCCGCGGCGCGTCATTGGCCGCGTCGATCAGCAACGCTTCCTTACTCTTCGGGTCGCTCAGAACGTAGACGTTGTTGTCATAGGGTCCGACGGAAAATGTCGTAAGCCGGTACACGAAAAATCAGTCTACCGGGCCTTCATAGAATGGGACCGGTGGCCCAGGAACGACGGATCGGCATGCACATGCGCACCGGCCGCGGCCTCGACAAGGCCGTCGAGATGATCAAGGCGCTGCAGGTCAAGGCCCTCCAGATCTTCACCGGCAACCCGAGCGCCTGGCGATCGGCGCCACTCGATTCGCAGGCAACGGCGTTCTTCAGGCGCTCGCTCGAGGAGCTCGATGTGCGACCAGCGATGTCGCACGCCATGTACCTCATCAACCTTGCCGGCCCGAACCCAAACTTCATGAAGAAATCCCGGGAGGCGCTGGCTGCCGAGCTGGTGCGAGCCGAATCCTATGGCTGTCAGTACGTCGTCACCCACGTGGGTAGCCACATGGGCGACGGCGCGCAGGCGGGCATCGACCGAGTCGTCGCCGCCCTCGACGAGGTGCTGAGCGGCGCCGCAGGATCCACGAAATGCCTGCTCGAGACCTCTGCCGGCGGCGGCGCGTATGTCGGCGCGAAATTCGAGGACCTCGCCCAGATCCTCTCCAGGCTGCCCCAGCACGCGGAGCGCCTGGGGGTGTGTTTCGACACCGCGCACGCCTACGCCTCGGGCTATGACGACGCCGGGGCAGACGGCATGCGAAAGACGCTGGACCAGCTGACTAGCATCATCCCGGCAGAGCGCGTCCGGGCTTGCCACTGCAACGACACCACCGTGACGCTTGGCGGAAAAGCAGACCGACATGTGAATAT
>VBEN01000002.1 GCA_005881175.1 Chloroflexota bacterium | reverse complement strand
GGCGAAGCGCCCGATCGGTCGACCCTGCGGCGAATCGAGTCGGTGGCACGCCAGGTTCCAGGCGTGGCGGTGGTACACAACACGGTGGCGGTCCGACAAGCCTCTTAACGCGCGAGAGTATTGGTTAGGGGATAGCCCCGGCTTGTGCCGTAAAGATCACGTCGATGACTCCGATAAGCAACACAACGCTGGCGATAATGACCAACGCAGTCGCCCTTCCGGCTGATCTCAATGCTAGGGCCGCCGTTAGAATTACGAGAACCACTTCAGCGATAACAGCCGCGCGCAACAAAGTTGCACTTCTCAGGAATCCCAGCTGCTGCTGTTGCTCCGCCAAGTGGAGGAATTCGAAGAGGGATCCAACCAACATGATCCCTCCGAGACCAAGCGCAGCCCAGGAGAGGAAGGTCCTGTTTTGCCACGTCAAAGGATCAGTAGACCGTAACCGGGCGGTCCGCATGGAATCAGATATTGTCGTAGTTGCTGGCTAAATCGATCCACCCGCGCAAAGCGCAACTGTTCAGTGCATCTCCCTGACACTCAAATAATTCGATGCGAAAACCGGATGTCGCAACCGCCCTGGCCCAGCTCGATCGTGCCACCGACCGCGCAGTACCGCTTCGTCGCGAGCCGGGTCGCTTTGCGAACCAGCGCTTCGTCGAACGGCCCCTCGCCGGAGATCTCGTAGACGAGCCGGATCACGGTGAAGGCCTTGGGCCAGTCCGGCTGCCGATCACCCTCGGCCGTAACGGTCAAGCCGGTCAGTGGCTGCTTCATCTTCTTCAGCAGGGAGATAGCCGTGATCCCAGTACAGGCGCAGAGCGCAGCCAACAGCAAGTTCGCGGGGCTCATGCCATCGCCCGTGCCGAGAGGCGGGCCTTCATCCGCCGTTGCAGCGTGTCCACGATCATCCGACAGCTCGAATCGAAGGCCCTGCCCAGACCATTGGGCTTGCGCCATCATGTCTGGAGTTTAGGGGCCGGGCCAGCCGGCCCCTATTGGTCGTGTTCGGGTCGTTCGGGGTCTTACTGCGCTTTGAAGACCGACGAAAGGTCTCTTACGGCAGCATCTCGCGTGGTCAACGGAGCCAGGCCGAAACGATGCTCAATTGTTGCCACGATGGAGGTCGTGTCGTGCGGAACATGGTCGACCACGAAGTCGCCCTGCAAGAACGGCGAGACGATCAGCGCCGGGATCCTTGTGCCCGGGCCCCACTGGTCCGCCACACCGTCGGTGCCGTCCTGGCCAGGAGGCGTCACGTGGTCCCATTGGCCGCCGAACTCGTCGTAGGTGACAACGACCATGGTGTCCGTTCGACAGGCGCTGCCTTGAATCGCCGTGAGCAGCTGAACGAGGTGATCGCTGCCCCTGGTCTCGCCGGTATAGCCGGGATGCTCGTTTTCGAGCCCGACCGGCTTTACGAAGCTGACGGAATTCAGCTGGCAGGCGCTGGCTGAAGACTGGGTCAAGCCCAGAAACTCCGCCTCGTCCCTCAGGTGCGTTCGTCCGGGTGTGCCGGGTGCAAAGCTAGCGTAGTAATTCAAGGGCTGATGGTGGTACTGAAAGACCTTGTTCGGGCAATAGGGGTAGACCGGGTTCGGCGAAGAGACGGGGTCCGTGCACGTTCCCGGAATACTGCCGTTGGTCCAGCCGGGCGCACCAACGTCGCCGTCGGCATTTGACCAACCACCGGAGTACCAGGCCCAGCTGACGCTGGCGGCGCTCAGCTCATCACCGATCGTCGTGCCGGTCTGCGGCGGCAACTGTGGAGATCCCTTGAACGGCTGGTACGCGGGCTGAATAGTGTTCACGGCATAGTCGCCACAGGCTCGTCCGGGTACCGTCGACGGGCAAACTTGAGTGACCTGCCGGTCCAGGACCGGACCCGTTGCCGTGTAAAGCGGATAGCTGGTTGGCATCCCATTCGAATCGATGATGGAGTGGTTCGCCACCGGTGCCCCAGGCCAAGTGGGCGTCGCAGCAGCGACCAGCCATTGGTGATTCAAAAACGACCCGCCGAACGCCGACTGGAAGAACTTATCAGCGATCGCGTACTTCGGATGGTCGTCCTGATGCAGGTATTGATAGATGGGCAGCGCGCGGGTGTCGTAGTAGCCCTGGGTTAAGCCGACAGCATCGCTGCCGGTGGTGTACCGGTTCTGCTGACCGTTGTTGAGCTGGTATTGCTCCTGATAGAAGCGGTGCACGAGGTCGCGCGTGCAACCGCCACGCAGATTGTCGGGGCTCGGCGTCAGGCCAGAGGGCGCAAACACACCTGGCTGCGGGCAGGTGCGGGCTTCCTTCGGGATGTAAGCCTCGATCGAGAAGGGGGCGTTGCCGAAGTGGCTCGAGTAGGGGGCACCGGTCGCCGTACTCTGACAGGCCGTTCACGCCTTCCCACCCGCCATACAAGTTATCGAAGCTGTGGTTCTCCTGATAGATCACCACGATGTGGTTGATGTTGCCGAGCCCCAACTTGGCGGGCTGCGTCGCTCCTGCCGCCGGAAGCGCGGTGAAGGCAAATAGCGATGCCAGAGCTGCCGGCACGACGAATCGTACACGTGCGTTCATGAATTCCCTCCTCCCTTGGTGAGCCCGATGGCTGTCGGATCAGTTATACGCGTTTCCGCAGCGGAAATGAAGAAGGTTCGGTTAAGGGGTTTCTCGGAAGCCAGAATGGTTTTTCCGGCCCTACCGGCAGCGCGGCGAGGCCTAAAACCAGGCCGGCGGTGAGGTCGCGCTGAGATCGACGCCTTGCGTGACTTGAACCGGGACCGGCGGAGTGGGCGTCGGCGAAGCTGAGGCTCGCACCGATGACGTTGCGCCAGCCGATGGTGTCGCCGAGGCTGAGGCGGAGGCGGATGGGGCCAGATTCGGCAGCGCCAGATACCAGAGCTGGAAATGGCCGGCTGCGCCCGCCGGAGCGAAGTAGGCCAGCGCCTTGCCGTCCGGCGACCAGGCCGGTGCCGCGTACAACCGGCCGTCGAGCAGCACTTTTGCCGGGCCTAACGCGCTGCCGGTGAACGGCGCAACCTCGACCTTCGCGGTCTGCTTCCCACCGGTGCAGATCATGGCGAGCTGCGTGCCGTCCGGTGAGAGCGCCGGCTGGCTGCAGTTGTCGGCGAGATTGGTTAATGACTTGACCACTGCCCCCGGGCGGCTCTGAAACAAAATCTGCGAGTGGACCGCGGTCGATGGATCAATCGAGTGCCTGACGAAGATGAGGCCCGTCCCGGCCAGCGGGATCGGACTCACGTCGCCGCCGCTGTACCAGTAGGGAGCGCTGCGGACGCGCGCCTCGCGCTGCGTTCCATTGAGTGGCATGCTCCAGATAGTCAGATCCACGCCCGGCGCGCCCGTAACGTGCTTCGGGCTGTCGTACGCGTAGAACAGGTTCGTGCCGTCCGGCGACACCCGCGGGTAGAAGACCCAATGATTGGCGTCGATAATCCGGGAATCGTCCTTGGTCAGCCGCTTCAAGACGTGGCCGTCAAGATCGAGCACGTAAAGATCGCTCGACTGGCCGCTTCGCAAGACGGCGATCAGTCGCGTGTGGTCGGGCGTCACGGCTGGTTGCGACCAATCGCCGGCTGGGCCGATTTCGGTGAAACTGCCGGCGTTCAGCTTGAAGAGCCGTCCGCCCTGGACGACGAACATCGTGCCGGGCAGCACGAACTTCGGCTTGGTGGCCGTGGGCAGCTGCGCGCGCTCCTTGACGACCTTGCTCTTCATCGTCCCGAGGTACAGATACACGCCTGACCCGAACGCCAACATCATTGGCAGAAAGAGGATGGCCGCAATGCGTCGCAGGATCATGGGAAGTTTGCCTTTACGACCGGGAGAATCTGGTTCCAGTGGGGCAGGATGACACTCTGCCCGCTGACCTGTCCGTAGCTCGTAAACAATGGGACATAGAGGACGATTTGTTTGGTATTGGTCAGATCGAACGCATTCGCCACCCCGAGCAAGCTCCGCACCCGGTCAAGACCCATGCTGGTCTTGAACTCGCCTTTGAGGGCGTCGACGATATCCGGCAGGTCAGCCGGGCTGAGTGTGCTCGCCTTGGCCTTAATCCCAAGCAGCACCTGCTGCTGACGGGCCGACCGGCCAAAGTCACCATTGATGTCGTTATGACGAGACCGAACGTACTGCAACGCGCTACTGCCATCGAGGTGCTGCGCACCAGGCAACACGGCCACCCGCCTGTAGCCGTAGAAGTTCTTTACATCGATGTCGTTGGGATAGAAGTCATCCAGGACGGGGTTGGTAACGAACAGGTCGATACCACCAAGCCGATCGATGAGCTTGATCAAGCCCTTGAGACCGATCCACGCGTACTCGTCGACGCGGACGTGGAAGTTGCGCTCGACGGTCGCGATCGCGGCCGCGGCCCCGCCGTACGAGTACGCCGCGTCGATCTTCGCGCTGCCGCCGGTCGACAGTGGCACCCAGAGGTCACGCGGAATGGAGAGCATCGTCACACGCTTGCTGGTCGGCTCGACGCGGACCAGGATCATCGATTGTGTCAGCACGTGATCCGCCTGGAATTTCGAATCGTCGTCCGATCCAAGCAGTAGAACGGTGAACGGCGCTCCGGGTGGAGCCGACGGCGTTGGACTCGCCCTCCCCGTGCTGCTGGGTGGCACGACGACTGTCTGGCCGGTCTGTCCGACGCCCGCGACAACAACCGGAAAGAAATAGGCGGCGGCGCCGGCCAGGCCCGAAAGCAGCAGGCAGACGACTGTGAGGACGGCCAGGCGCACGGGATGCATACGCGAAGCACGCCGACGCCGTGCCGGACCCTGACCAGCCATCAAGCCGTCCAAATCATGCGCTTTTCAACCTTGCAATTTGATGAGAGCGGTGGGCACAGAAAGGCCACCCCTCCAGCGACGCAACGGGCGCCGCCGGAGAAAGGATACGGTTTGGCAGAGCCCGCTAGCTCAGGGCGGCCGGGAAAGTGGACGGTTGCTGGCAAGCCGACCGGTGGTTCGTTACACTGCGGCCACCCAGTTTTGATCCTTGATGCAACTTGCGGGGGCCAGCCGGTGTCTCATTGGGTGTGGCGTACGCAATGAGCCTGACGGTTGACGAGCCACTTCGATTACGGGCGATAGCCGGCGACGAGGCGGCGTTCGAGGCCCTCGTCCGACCCTTGATCGAGCCAGGGCTCAGGCTCGCTCTTTCCATGCTGGGGGATCGGAGGGATGCGGAAGATGCAGCCCAGGAAGCGTTGACCCGGGCATGGCGCAAGCTGCATCAGCTCAGGCCTGGGATGCCGGTACGCCCATGGTTTTTCGCGATCGTAGCCAACCAGTGCCGCAACGTTCGCCGGACACCATGGTTCCGCCTGACATCGCTTATTGAGGTGGCTGGCCGCCCGCCATCGCACGAGCCGGAGATCGAGCGCGTCGACCTTGAACGCGCGTTGGAGCGGCTCCCGCTGGCCGACCGCGGCGCGCTCTTTCTGCACTTCTATCTCGATCTCCCGATCGAAGAGGTCGCTGCCACGCTTGGCGTCTCGTCGGCCGCCGCGAAATCGCGAATATACCGGGCGTGTCGCCGGCTCCGGCCGGCCGTGGCCCTGGAGGAATTGGGATGAACGACCTCCGTCGCGACATCAACGAGGTCTTTGCGAAGCAGCAGGGGCAGTTGGGAGACGTGGCAGGCGCCGGCAACCGGATGCTGCGTGCGGCAACCGCTGGGCGTCGCATCAACCGCCAGCTCTGGCCGTCCGTCGCGGGGGTCGCGCTCGTGCTGGTCGCCGCCGCGGCCATTGGTGTGTCGATCGTGGTTCGTGGGCTACACCCGAGGAATGTGGTAACGAACCATCGGTCGCCCACGCCAATCGCGACGCCCGCGCCGACGCCGATGTCGCAGCTGCTTCAGGTGCCTTCGAGCACGCCTGTGATCCTCTTCCGTGATCCGGTCAACAACCAGCAGCTCGACGGCGTCACGTGGGACGGCTCCGCTCGGGGACGCGTGGGCACCAATCCCGACGTCGCAATGGGTTTCACGCAAAATCCTGCCGGCACGCTGTACGGCTGGACCGGTTACATCCGTGATCGGGCCGGTAGGCTCGTCGCATCGCCCACCGTGAACACGAAGGGGTTCAGCGGAACGTGGGCGGATGACGGCCGGCATTACTGCAGCATGGTCTCGAAGTCCGCATTGCCGCCGGCCGGCGGCGAGCCGGCAACCCTGCAATTGACCGTTGTCGGAAAGGCCCCGAAGAATGTCGCCCAGGTGGGCCGGATGGCAGACCAGGCATCCTCCGGCGTGGCCGCTTGCTCGATTGAGCGGGACCGGGCTGTCGTGGCCGACTACGCCAGTTCGGGAAACACCGTCCAGTTTTGGGTTGTTCAGCTGTCGACGGGACGAATTCTCTGGACGCGTCCAAGCGGCGACATTCGGACTTCTCGCGATGGTCAGTACATCGCGGAGATCATCTACAACCAATCAACTGGAAAGTCGACGACGACGATCTACGGTCCAACCGGCACAGTCCTGGGCCACGCGGCGGGCCGAATCGAGGCGTTCTCGTGGGATGGTTCGCTCGCGGTGCAGATGGCGGACTATAACGGGCCGGTCTCAGTCATCCGCTGGCGGGACGGGACGGTCGTTTGGACTGGCCCGAGCGACGGCGGTTACATCGATGCAATGCCCGAGCCGGAGGGCCAGCGAATCGCCGTT
>VBEN01000001.1 GCA_005881175.1 Chloroflexota bacterium | reverse complement strand
CGCGCCAACCGGTGTGCGGCGCGACAGCCGTATGGAGTAGCTCGGCGCGAACCGACGATCGCGATGGTTGGCGCAATGGGTAGCCGGCCCTCGATGTAGAGGCGGCCCGGAGGATCGTGAATCTCCCGCAGCAATGCCGGATATGCCGCGTCGCCAAGCGCGACGGTGCTCATCCGCTCTCGCGGTACTGCAGGGCCTCAGCGATGTGCGCCGGCTCGATATCCGGTCGCTCGTCCAGGTCGGCGATGGTGCGCGCCACACGTAACACCCGATGTACCGCACGGCCGCTCAGCTGGAGCCGCTCGGCGGCGGCCTCCAGCAAGGCGCGGCCAGTCCCGTCGAGCAAGGCATCGCGCCGCAATTGTGATCCGCTGAGCGCTCCGTTGAGCGGACCCTGCGGTCGCCGTTCACGCTGCCGGCGGCGCGCCCGTATCACGCGCTCGCCGACGGAGGCGCTCGATTCGCAGACCGCGTCGATCCGGAGCAACTCGACGGCGGGCTGCCGGGGAACCGTCACCTGGAGGTCGATGCGATCGCGAATCGGACCCGAGAGCCGGGCGCGATAGCGCTGGCGCTCGAGCGGCGTGCACTCGCAGAGCCGCTTCGGATCTCCAGCGAAACCGCAGGGGCAGGGATTGGCCGCCGCCACCAGGATCAGGCGGCCCGGCAACACCGCATGGCCGCGCGTCCGCGTCACCGCCAGCCGACCGTCTTCCAGCGGCTGGCGCAGCGCCTCGAGCGCATCCCGCCGGAACTCGGTGATCTCGTCCATGAACAGCACCCCGCGATGCGCGCGGGTGACTTCGCCGGGTCGCGGCGCCGCGCCGCCTCCACCGACCAGGGCAGCCGGCGAGATGGTGTGATGGGGAGCGCGGAACGGTGGGACGTCGAGGAGGCCGGCCCCCGGAGGCAGCATCCCGACGCAGGAGGCGATCGAGGTGACCTCGACGGCTTCCTGGTGGGTCAGGGCCGGCAGGATGCCGGGCAGCGCCCGGGCCAGCAGAGTCTTGCCGGCGCCCGGCGGACCCACCAATAAAAGATGATGCGCGCCGGCGGCCGCCACCTCGAGCGCGCGTTTCGCGTGCGGTTGGCCGCGAATATCGGCCAGGTCGACCGGCAGCGGGGCGCCTTTGGTGACATCGGGGCGAGCGCTCGGCGCCTCCGCGAGGGCCGCCCCGTCCTCCCAGTGCGCCTTGAGGTCGCGCAGATGGTCGACTCCGAGCACCGGCGCGGTGGTGGCGATCCTGGCTTCCGCAACGTTCGCGGTTGGTACGTAGAAACGGCGCACCCCCAGCCGGTCGAGGTGCGCCGTGATGGCGAGCGTGCCACGGATTGGACGCACGGCGCCGTCGAGGGCGAGCTCTCCGAGCCACGCCGCATCACTCGGGAGCGGGCGGTCGCCGGCAGCATTGACCACCGCCGCCGCGATTGCCAGGTCAAAGCCGGTGCCCTCCTTCGGGAGGTGCGCCGGTGCGAGGTTGACGGTTACCCGCCGGCCGGGGAACTCAAAGCCGCTGTTGTTGATCGCGATCTTGACCCGTTCGCGTGCTTCCTGGAGAGCGCGGTCACCCAGGCCGACGATATGAAATCCCGGCAGACCATCGGCGATATCCGCCTCCACTTCAACCCGGACACCATCGAGGCCGAAGACCGTTCCGGAGAGGGCCCTGGCCAGCACCAGGGACGATATTACACCAGTTTGTGTATCGGTGTCAGCTAGTAGGTCGGTGGCTCCTGTGGCGGAATCGACGACTCGACCGGGGTCGCTCTTGGCGCCGCCGTGCCCGGACTCGCACCGCTCACCTGCCGGCGCTTCAGCTCGCGCAATGCGATCAAGCCCTGGATCAAGAAGTAGAGGATCAGCACCCGAATGACAATTCCCTGGTAGCTGCCAGCGGCGACGGTCAGGACTCCATCGAGGGCGTACAGTCCGGTGGCGATCCCAAGGGCCAGCAACGACCCGCGCATCGTGAAATATCCGAAGACGATCAGGATCGCACCCTCGACTGCGAACACCTCTGGCAGGACCTCGACCCGGCCCAATGCAGTGACGAGACCGAGCAGCATCGTCAAACCGCCGATGACGTAGAGAGCGATGTAGGCGTTCCGAAACCGGCGCCGCAGCTTCGAATCGTCAAGCGCCTTCGCCATCGTGACCCTCCCCTTTCCCCGATGATTGGCTGATGACCGTCATCCTATCGCCATCCTTCGCCGGGTAAGCGCACAACCCAGTGCAGTGGAAGCACGCCGCCGCGCGCGCCCTGGGATGGGTGACCACCGTTCGCTATCGGTGGAGCCGCAACGTCCACCTCGGACCGCGCCTCCTGGGGAATGGCCGGCTGCGGATTTCTGGTCCCGGTCGAGTGGAATTCGGTGCTGATGTCAACGCCTGGTCCCACGCCGAGGTCAACCGCCTCATCACCACCCGCCCCGAGGCGGTCATCCACATCGGGCGCCACGCCCGGCTGAACGGCTGCACCATCGTCGCGGCCGACCGGGTGGAGGTGGGCGCCGACTGCGTCCTCGGGTCATGCGAGGTCCGCGACCATCTCCCCTACTCGGAGTCACCGGACGAGCGGCGGCGGCCTGGCGAGCCGCGGCCGGTCGTGATTGGGCCGAACGTCTGGATCGGCGGCCAGGTCTCGATCCTGCCCGGCGTGCGTATTGGTCGGGATTCCGTCGTGGGGATCCACGCGGTGGTCTTCGACGATATTCCGCCGGGGGTGATCGCCGGCGGGAATCCGGCCCGCGTGCTTCGCTCGCTTGATTCGGGGATGACCGGGGATAATCGAGCTCAGTGAAAGCCAATCCGCCCCCGACCATGTGCGACCAGTGCAAGCACATGCCGCACTGGGAACGGGTCCACGGTCCGGACCAATCGGTGCGGCTCGAAGACGGGCGGCAGGTGGTCAGGCGCGGACAGGTCTGGGTATGCACCCATTGCGGTCACCAGGTACCCGTCTCCTTCGAGGCATGGACCTGACGACTGCCGCCACCACACGCCTTGAACGCCTCCGGCAGGTCCTCGAACGGCGGGTTCGGCGAAGTATCGACGCGGCGCCTCCACTGGTACGGGCCGGCGTGCTGATCCCGCTCGTGATGCCGACTAACAGGCTCGAGATGCTGTTCACTCGCCGCACGGACACGGTGCTGACCCACAAGGGCCAGATATCGTTCCCCGGTGGCCAGCGAGAGGAATCCGATGTCGAAACGGTCGAGACTGCTCTGCGTGAGAGTTATGAGGAGATCGGTCTCGAACCGTCTCGGGTAACGGTGCTCGGTGAGCTGGATGACGTTTTCACCGCTGTCAGCAGCTTCGTGATCACGCCCGTCGTCGGTCTGGTGGAGGGCGGCATTGACGACCTGCGGCCGGCCCCCGATGAAGTCAAGAGCCTGCTTGTGGTACCGGTCGACCGGCTGCTCGATCCATCGGTGCACGCCGCCGAGACCCGCACCGTCGGCGAACAGCAGTACCGCATCCACTATTACACCGTCGGCGAGGACGTCATCTGGGGCGCAACGGGTCGGATCGTCTATCAGTTTCTCAAGGCCTGGGAAGAAGCCGCCTGAAGGCTCTCGGCGCGTTTCTGGACGAGACCCTTCAATCGCAACCTGATGTGGTCGAGAGACTGTTGCGAGACCCGCTGCCTGCGGCCGTCCTCTCGAGGCTGTCCGGACTTTCCCGCATCTTTCTGGTCGGCACGGGGACGAGTTACCACGGCGCACTGGTCGGTCAGTATTTGATGCGGAGCGCGGGTGTCGAGGCGTGGGCGATCCCGGCCTTCGAGTTCGTCAACTATCCACCGCGCATCAAGGCCGACGACGGCCTGCTACTCCTGAGCCATCGAGGAACCAAGCGCTTCAGCCAGGCGGCACTCGAAGCCTTTGACCACCGTGAGCACTGGTTAGCCATCACGGGCGATGGTTCGCCGCTGCACGGTCCGGGCGTCATCAACACGGTGGCGCAGGAGCCGTCGCCGGTTCACACGGCCAGCCATACCGGGGCAATGGTTCGGTTGGCCCAGTTGGCCGTCGCCTTCGGTTCGCCTCCATGGAAGGACGGGCTTGCCCGGTTGCCCAACGCCACCAGGGAGGCACTTGCGCTTCGCCCGCAGGTCATCCAGGC
>VBEN01000126.1 GCA_005881175.1 Chloroflexota bacterium | reverse complement strand
GAGCCGCTGGTTTCCACCTGAGTGGCCGCCGCCGACGTGCCGGTCTGCTGGCCGCCCAACGAGGTCGATGTCTCGTTGGCGGTGCCCGCCCCGTTCTCACTGTTGCCGGAGCCGGCATGCGAAGCTGCCGAGCCGGCCGAGCCACTGGTCTCCACCTGGGTGGCCGCCGCCGACGTGCCGGTCTGCTGTCCACCCGCCGAGGTGGAGGTCTCGTTCGCGGTCGCGGCGCCGTTCTCGCTGTTGCCGGAGCCGGCGTGCGACGCGGCGGAGCCGGCCGAGCCGCTGGTCTCGACATTGGTGGCCGCTGGTGAGGTCCCGGTCTGGGGAGCGCTGCCGGGCGATCCCTGCGAGTTGGCGCCTGTATGTCCGGCTCCTGTCTGGCCGGAGGCCTGACTGTCACCCTCAGTGTCATCAGCGATCTTGCCGACACTGAAGCTAATAACTTCGGCGGCGGCGGCCCGCTTCGTCAAGGCTGCTGAGTCCACGGAGGGAAGAGTCTTCGGGACCTGGGCGGGATTCGGCGTCGAGGGTCTGGTCGTTTCGATGACCGTCAGGGGCGTGCCGGCCGGGTGGAAGGTGGGAGTCCACTGGATATTCCCGTAGCTGGCCGATCGGCCAATGATCAGGAGGCCGGCGAAGATCAGCCCGGAGAGCTTTAGCGACCAAGTCGATTTAGATATGAGTGCTTCGGTGTCGTCTTCTCCATAGGCGTGACGTCCTAAGGTATTGGCCTCAATCACCTGTGTCTCCCTCCAAGCTGGATCTCCCGGTTAACGATCAGTTATCCGCTACTTAACCGATACAAACAGTAACCCCATCTAAACTGTATGCGGGTTGGCAGAGGTGTGTCAATAGACCGGCGGGAAAAGCTGATAGTGTTGCCGCATAATTTGGGCGTGGGCTGCCCGCAGCGCTTCCGGCTGGCCGCTCGAGGCAGGGCAGGCCTGAAGGGGCCACTCAGCGTGGCTCTCTGCGCCCTGCTCCTGGCTGGGTGCTCTCCCGGGGCCACCGCCGACCCGCTCCGACCGCCCTTGACCGACCGGGGCAATATCCAGTTGCCCAAAGAGGTTAGCCAGCCGTCGTTCGACCTGGTGACGCTGGATCCCAGGGTGGGCCGGCTCTACCTCTCCCATAGCAGCGTGGACGCCCTGGAGGTCGTTGACGTCCAGGCCCGCAAGCTGGTCGGCAGCGTGACAGGCCTGATCGGCATCAAGGCCATTGCGCTCAGCAAAGATCCAAAGGTGGTCTTCACCTCGAACTCCGACGGCACGGTCGCCGTCGTCGATGTTCCCGGACTCAAGGTGGTAAAGCGGGTGGCAGTCGGCCGATCACCGGATGCAATCGAGTACGACCCGGCCCATGACGTCATCCTGGTGGCGCTGGCGGCAGACAAGAAGGTGGCCTTCATCGACCCAACAACGCAGGTCGTAGTTGGCACGATGGCTCTGCCAGGCGCACCCGAGCTCATGGACATCAACGAAAAGGCTGGCGTTGTTTACCTGGCCATCCATGATCTGAGCGAAGTCGTCGTGATCGATCCGGTTACGCGATCGATCGTTAAGACCTTGAAGGGATGCGACATCAGCAAGCCGACCGGCGTGGCGTATGACCCCGATCAAAACCTTCTCTTCGTGGCCAGCAGCGGCGCATTATCGGTCATCGATGTCCTGATTGAACAGTGTCGGGGCGTCGTGGATATCGGTCATGGCACGGACCAGATCGCTTTCAATTCACACACCCATCATGTCTACACGGCCGATGCGAGCAGCAAGCATGTCTCCGTCATCGACACAATCAGCTTGAAGCCGCTGGGGGTAACCGGAACCGGCCCAGCAGCCGCCACCCTTGCCACCGATCCCACCACGGACATGGTGTATGTGATGGTGGCCCGTGCCGGCATCGTCGCCGTCTATCACGATCCCTAGCCGCTAAGCACGGTCGGGCGCGTCCACCATGCCCCAGGCGTCCATCAGAAGGGCCTGCAGCGTCGTGTACCCGATGTGGCCGAATCCGCGGTCGCCCCACTGGGTGCCCCAGCTATTCGCGAACTTGAACATATGGTTGCGCCGGTCGAAGCCGATGATGCAGATCGCGTGCCCGCCCAGGTATTCACAACCTGGCTCGGGCATCGGCACGATGCCACCCGGTGCATCCATGAAGCGCTCATGGACCATCACGCCGGCGATGAAGCAATTCGACATCAGGTAGGCCTCCATGTCGCCGACCGTGTGGAGTCGGGCGTAACTCTTCGCCCGATAGGGTGCCGCGGCCGTTCGCTGCTCGGCCGTGGGTCGCAGGTTGATCCGCTGTGCGTCGTACGGCATGCAGGCGAGACTGCACACGCCTTGCTCCTGGATGATCTTCATGGCCTCGCGAATTGTCATTCCCTCATCGGCGGGTTGTTTGCGACGCTGGCTATAGATGTACAGCGGTGAGAACTGGTGCTGAGTATCGGTCAGCGTCCAGTGGCGCTCCAGGCCTTCCTGGAAGCTCTTGTCGTAGTAGCCGGTCGCGCAGGCAACGCAGGTGCCGGCTGGGCCCTGGTCGAAGATCGGTGGCAACCCCTGCGCGTGATCCACACGCTCGGCGAGTGGCACGGCCTTGAGGAAGCTCGCGATGCTGTAGTCCCGATGGTCGTACGGGTCCTTAATGCAGCCGAGGGCATATCTGGGCATCATTGATGTGACGTAGGGGCCAGCATTTTCCGCTGAGTACGATGGTCGGATGGCCGGAATCGACGAGGCCGTCCGTGTTCGTTATGCGCCGAGCCCGACCGGGGCGTTGCATCTCGGCGGCGCCCGCACTGCGCTCTTCAATTACCTGTTTGCCCGCCAGAAACACGGGCAGTTCCTGTTGCGGATCGAGGACACCGACCGGGCTCGCTTCAAGCCAGACAGCCAGGCAGCGATCGAGGAGGGCCTGCGTTGGCTCGACATGAATTGGGACGAGCCGCCGATGATCCAGTCCCAGCGCAAGCAGGTTTACACGCAGGCGGCGGACGTCCTCCTGGAACTGGGCGCCGCGTATCGCTGCTTCTGCACACCGCAACGCCTCGAGCAGATGCGCGCCGACCAACGGGCGCGCCACGAGCCCGAACGCTATGACCGTCGCTGTCGATCGATTCCGCGGGCGGAGTCCGATCGGCGCGCCGAGAGCGGCGAGCGCTTCGTCATCCGCCAGGCAATCCCGACCGACGGGACGACGACCTTTCACGACCTGGTGTTGGGGACGGTGACGTTTCGCAATGACACGCTGGATGACCACGTGTTGCTGAAGTCCGACGGGTTCCCGACCTATCACCTTGCCTTCGCCGTTGATGACCATGCCATGGCTATCAGCCACATCATCCGGGGCGATGGATGGCTACCCTCGGCGCCGAAGCATCTGCTCTTGTTTCAGGCGTTCAACTGGCTGCCGCCGGCGTTTGCTCATCTGCCGCTGGTGCTTGGACCGGACAAGAAGCCGCTGGCCAAGCGGCACGGCGCGAAAGACGTGCTCGAGTACCGCGATGCCGGCTATCTGCCGGAGGCGGTCGACAATTTCATTGCTTTCCTCGGCTGGTCACCCGGGACCACGGAAGACGTTCTCACTATTGAGGAATTGATCGCGAAGTTTTCTATCGACAAGATCCAGCCCAGTCCGGCGATGGCCAACCTGGAGCGGCTCGACTGGCTGAATGGCCAGTTTATCCGTCGACTCTCCACGGATGAGCTCGCTGCGCGCCTCGCCTCACGCATGCCCAGCGCAAGCCCCCAGGCGTTGGCACCGCTGGTCCCGTTGGTACGGGAACGGCTCCGTACCCTGAATGAGGCGCCCGACATGCTGCGTTTCTTCTTCGAAGAACCGGACTCCTACCGGCCTGAGCAGCTCACTCCCAAGGGTCATGACGCCAACGCCGCGGCTGCAGCGCTCAAAACCGCGGCCTCCACCCTAAACGAGGTGTCCGAATGGACGCCGGAGTTCGTGGAGCCCGCCCTTCGCGAGCTGGCCGAGCGCATCGGCTGGTCATCCAGAGACCTGTTCATGGTATTGCGGGTGGCTATCACCGGCCGCACCGTGACCCCACCGCTGATCGAATCGATGAGCCGGTTGGGGAAAGACCGCGTCCTGGCACGCTTGGAGCGCGCCGCAACCGCCCTCGCCGATCCCTAGCCCCGCTAAACGCGGGTCGGGGGCAGCGGCCAGTAGCGCCAGCGCACGCGAGCCACGATGTGGTCGCGCGTCACCGGCCCGAACTGTCGGGAGTCGGTGCTGGCGGCGGGGTTGTCGCCCGAAAGAACAATGGCGCCGGCGGCATCGATTGCCTGGATCCGCTTGATGATCTGGAGCTCCGGCCGGTCGGGGCGGCGGGCCACGACGACGTCGCCGATGTGCAGTGGCGTGGCCCGGTTGACGGATCGGGCGACGATCAAAGCTCCCGACGGTAATCGGGGCGCCATGCTGTCGCCATTTACCCGCAGCGGGTAGACTGATTTTAGGATCCGTGGTTCATCGTATAGGAGGAATTGGCACCATGAATTTGATGGAGTGGATTCATCCCAGCCGAACGGTTGAGGCCCACTGCGATCTTCCCTGTGGGATCTACGACCCCGAGCAGGCTCGAATCGAGGCCGAGTCGTGCCTGAAAATCGATGAGAAGTACGCCGACTCCAAGGACGAGACCTTCCGGGCGCGGGCGGTCGTCATCAAGGAAGAGCGCGCCGAGCTGGCCAAGCACCACCTCGACGTGCTGTGGAGTGACTGGTACAAGCCGGAAAAACATGACGCCAAGTTCCCGCAGCTCAAGGACGTCCTGAAGCAAGCGGTCACGCAAGGCTCTAAGGTGAAAGCCTCCATGGACAAGGCCGAAGCCCAAAAATGGCTGGACCTGATCGACCAGGTCGACCAGATCTGGCAGAAAGCGGGCGGTCCCCAGGAAACCCGCGTTGCGCGGCCGGCCGCCGCACCGACCCGCGCATAGACGATCCTAGGGGGACCAGGCGAGCCGGGAATCGGCGTCTAAAAAACTGCCGTGCGTGACGGCCTGGGCCGGGCCGCTGGCTCGCAGAGTGCCGCTGGTCGCGACCGGCAGAACGAACAGGTCGAAGCTTCCCCTGGTCAGCATCAAAAAGGCGATCGCGCTCCCGTCCGGTGCCCAGACTGGCTGCGAGACCATGCCGGACTGGAGCAGGATGGCCGCCTCGGTGGGATACGGTCGGGGTTCGCGACCAAAGCTTGCGCCGAGCGCCATGACATAGAGGTCGTCGCGGCCCGAATCCGCGCGGATGAACGCCAGGAACCTACCGTTCGGTGAGAAAGCGGGCTGGAAATCGCGGGCCCGCTCCGGTGACAGAGAGACGCTGGCTCCGGTTTGGCTTGACATCCAGGTGAGCCGGGCCACCGGCTGGAGCGGCACTCCGCCATAGAGATACGTGGTGTAGACGACCTGATCGCTGGCAGCGGGACGGAACACCGGATCGCTGTCGCCGCCGGTGTACGCGACGGGAACAGCGATCCGATGTGACCGGGCGGACGCGGCATCGTACAGCCAAACAGCCAGGTCATTTGGTTGCAAGTCGCGCGGACTCGATGGTTGCTTACCTCGATCGGTGAGGTAAAGGAGCTTCTGCGCATCGGCGGAAAAACTCGGGGAAAACGCCCACAGGGCGCCCTCAGGCCCCGACGACGGTGTGATGGTTTGCCGGGCCTTGCCATCCACATCGCTCAGCACGATGGTCGAACTCTGTTCCTGCAACTGGGCAAAGGCCAGGCGAGTGCCATCCGCGCTCACCGCAGGGTCTTTTACCTTCACGCCGGTCAGCAGGGGCGTGAGATGGGTCCCGGAGAACCGGTAGAGGCTGCGGCCCTTGGTCGCATACAGATTCCCCGCAACCGTCGTCTGCTTGGCGGGGAGCACGACTTTTCCGGGATCGTGTGACGCGGCTCCGTTCGAGGTGCAGGCACCAGCGAGCAGCGCTATGGCGGCAAGGATGAGCGCGCGGCCGGGTCTCCTCACGGTAGAAGGTCGTCGCCAAAGAGCTGGCGCACGTATCGGTTGACGGCGGGCCAGTCGGCCAACAGGATCTGCTGCCCGTCGGGCGAGGTGGCATCGCGGACGTAGGGGGTAATGAAGGCCTGACGGACATCGCCCGGCCGCAAGCCGCGTATGAAGAGAGCAAGCTGCGTCACTCGAACGAGGTCGAGGTCGGTTTTGACATGACCATTCAGGTCTCTTGCGAAGTTGGGAAGCGCAGTCACAAGGTCGATTCCCTCAGCCCGCTGCTGCAGCGCCAGCAGCACCTGCTGCTGCCGGATGGAGCGGCCGAAATCGCTGAGCAGATCACCATGTCGGGAACGGACGTACTGCAGGGCGTGACGGCCGTCGAGATGCTGGGGGCCGGCCGCGAGATAAACCCGTTCGGTCCCGTAGCCGCTGTCGTTGAAATCGTTTGGGTAGTTGTCGTCGAGCACCGGGTGCAGGACGTCAACGTCGATCCCGCCAAGCCGATCGACGACACGTACCAGACCCTTCAAGCCGATCCACGCGTAGTAATGGATGGGAATCTTGAAGGCCTTCTCCACCGCCGCGCGCGCGAGTGGCGCGCCGCCCCGGGCATACGCCAGGTCGATTTTGGCATTCCCATAGCCGGGGATCTCGACCCATAGATCGCGAGGGAGAGAGAGCAAGGTTACCTGGTGGTGCGCCGGATCGACCGAGAGCACAATCATGGTTTGCGACAGCAGGGCATCCTGCGGGAACTTCTGGTCGTTGTCGCTGCCCAGGAGAAGGATGTTGATGCGCTCCTTGGAATTGAGCGGCGGCGGGGCATGCGCCGGCGCGGGAACACCCCGGCCGCGGGCAGCGTCATGATTGCCCAGGAGCGTCAGGACCGGCATCGCGTAGAGCAGCGCGCCCGTGATGAGGGCGAGACAGAGCAGCACGGCACTGATCACGATCCATTGCGCGCGCGACGGGCCGGAGCCGCGAGACACAGCGGTAGAGCCCGTCTGATTCATGCTTCCCTGAGGGCGCGCACCAGCGCGCCCGACCTCCGTCCTAATTAGGCGCGGCGGCCGACGAAGCCGTCAAGTCATGCGATTGAAAGGCGGCCCGTAATCGTGAAACCCAGATGAGAAAGCGTTACCGAATCGTGGCCACCAACCGCGAACAGCCGGCGGAATACTGAACGTTACGAGAATTAGAGAGATGCACGAGCCAGCAAATATCCTCTCGCTGCGTTTCGCCACTCCGGCCGTCGCCCATGCGTCTCGCACTCCTGCCCAGCTGACGTTCTGCTACCAGTGCCACTGCGCGGTCGACCTGGGCGCAACCACGACGGCGCTTCGATCGGGACACTGGGCACGGATCGGCACCTGTGCTCACTGTGGGACGACCATTACCCGGATCCTGAAAGCGAGCTAGCAGCGGTAACATCCATGCGTGACATCCCGGCCCTCCCGGCCAGCGGCACGTCGCGCCCGCCGTGCCGCACCCAACGCTGACGCCGTCGAGACGCATCCCAGCAACCAGCAAGGCCGTCCCGACAAGGCCTCCTATGCCATGATCCTGGCCTTCGCCGCGGCGCTCCGCTCCACCTGCCTCTCACGAAAAGTTGGCTGTGTGATCGTCCGCGATGGCCAGGTCATCGCGACCGGCTACAACGGGACGCCCAAAGGGACCTGGCATCCAGAAGAATTTCCCCAGCCGTGTCCGTGTGTTGGCGGAGTCAGCGGCGCCGACCTCTCGCTAAAGTACTGCGCCCACGCCGAGGCCAACGCGCTGGCGCAAAGCGCCTACCGTGGCGCGTCGACCTTAGGCGCCGATATCTTTTGCACGAACTTTCCCTGCATCGAGTGCGTCAAACTGCTGATCAGCGCCGGCATTCACGCCATCTTTTATGTGCACGGGTATCCGGACCTGAGCGGATTGCGCGACCGATACTTGAGCCAGGCGGGGATCGAGACCCAGCCTATTGCCTGGTCGCGGATTCAGCCACATCTGTCGGCTCTGGCGAAGGGCTAGCCGATGCATCCACCGCAACCGGCTCCACCACAAAGGACACGCTCATGGCCGGCCGGGGTCGGGCCGGAAGGCTGGCGGTCGACGGCAGCAGGACGGCGCACAGGAGCGCCGCGACCAGCCAGCGCCGCCACGAACCCCCCACACAAGCGCAACGGCCCCGGTTCGTAGCACCGGCCGGGCGTCGCCGGGCTGATCCAAATGCGCCATGGGGGCGTTACAGGCGAGGGCCGGCGCGACGTACGGATTGCGCATAGCGCACCGAGTCGCTCGCTGACTTGCGGGCGGGGGCCCGATGCGCGAGCCCTACCCAGAACGCCGCGGCGCCGGCGTACCGGTCACGTGGCGCGCCTTCGCTGCGGTCGGCGGGACACACGTGGATTCGGCCGCCTTCCCTGAGCACAACGCTCCCGTCAGTCTCCGCGAGGTAGACGAGGCGGGGTCCCATCGCTGCCACCAGCCGGACCGCTTCCCGGGCATTCGCCGAGCCGAAGAGGACGCGAGCGTCGGCGGCTTGGAGCGCGACACTATCGACAATGGCCAGCGCCGGCTCCAGGACGCGCCGCACCATACGGGCGTTGGTCCACCAGAGCAGCTCCGCTTCGAGCAGGAGCGCCGCGCGTCCACCACGGATCCGTGCGCTGCTCAATGCGCCGAGCGCAGCCGAGCGAGCGGGCTCAACCGAAAGGCTATAGCCGGAAACGACCGTGAGGGCGGCCGCGACGGATAGTGGGGGGATTTCATCGAGCCGCAACGCGAGGTCAGCACCGCGCTCGACTCGACGTCGCTGCGGCTGGCCATCGGGCTCATGCCAGACGGTGGTCCGCATCGCCGGTGCGCTGCGTAGCCAGCGGAGATCGACCTTCAATCGCTCGAGCGCATCGCGCACACGGCGTCCGGCGTCGTCCTCCCCCATCTTGGCGACCAACGAAACGCGCGCCCGAAGCGCCGCCGCATGGGCCGCCAGCCGCGCGGCGCCGCCGCCCAGAATGGCCGAGCTATCGGTGCCGCGTTCCTCGGCCACGTCGCCAACCGCGAGCCAGTCGAGGGCGCCGCTCATCGGCGTCATGATAGTTAGTCGGTTTCATCGTCCTCGAGGTCGCCGGGCTCCGGCTGTGGACCCGTCACCACCGGCAGCGGAGGTCCTGCAGAGTGGCCGGACAGGGGCGCCGGCGGTTTGGTGGCGACGGATGGCGGGGCAACCACCGGCACGGGCCCAACCGTCGTGGTTGTGGAATGGGCCCGTGCCCGCTGGGGGGTTCGAGCACGGGCCTTGGAACCGGATGTCGCCGACACCGGTATGACCAGGCTGCCGATCACGCCAGCGCTCGTTGCCAGCGGCTCGGCAAGGTCGCGGGGCCCGACGGTTGGAATGCTGAGCGAAAGGTTGAGCTGGCGGCTGCCGGCAGTCCCCAGCATCAGCGACGTCATCTGGTAGAGGGCCAGCCCACAGCCGAGGACCAGCACCGTGGCGACGGAAAACGCCTGGCCCCTGGCTAGACCGATGTCCGCGGACATGGCTTGCATGCTAGGGACCTTCCGTTTCGGCTCGCTAGCCCATCTGGCCCATTGCCGCGTCCATTTGGAGGACGGCCAGTAGAGTGATGCGATGGGCAATCGCCTGGCCCAGGAGACCAGTCCGTACCTGCTGGAGCATGCGGATAATCCGGTGGACTGGTATCCATGGGGACCGGAAGCGCTGGCCAAAGCGCGCAATGAGAACAAACCGATCCTGCTGAGCATCGGCTACAGCGCCTGCCATTGGTGCCACGTGATGGCACACGAGTCCTTCGAGGACCGGGAGGTCGCCACGCTGATGAACCGCGACTTCGTGTCAATCAAGGTGGACCGGGAGGAGCGGCCGGACCTCGACCAGGTCTACATGCGAGCCGTGCAGGGTCTAACTGGCTCGGGTGGATGGCCGATGACCGTGTTCCTCCTCCCCGACGGCACACCGTTCTTCGCCGGCACGTACTTTCCATCGATCGATCGATTCGGCATGCCATCGTTCCGGCGTGTGCTGAGCGCCGTGGCCGAGGCCTTCTCGCAGCGGCCAGCCGAGGTGGAGGCCACGGCGGCGCAGGTCCGCGACTTTCTGGAGCGACCTGTCGTCCCGCTCGCCGCCGGGACGCTCACGCCGGCACTGCTTGATGAGGCCTACGCCCGACTGCAGCGGGAACATGACCCGAACCACGGCGGCTTCGGAGGTGCGCCAAAATTTCCGCAGCCTATGCTCGTCGAATTCTTACTGCGCACCAGCGTCCGCACCGGCGCGGCGAGGGCGCAGGAGATGGCGATACAGACGCTGCGTGCGATGGCTGACGGCGGACTGTACGACCAGCTGGCCGGCGGATTCCACCGGTACAGCGTGGATCAGCGCTGGCTGGTTCCGCACTTCGAAAAGATGTTGTACGACAACGCCCTGCTCGCTCGGGCATACCTGGACGCCTGGCAATTGACCCGCGAGCCGTCGTTTCGGCGGGTGGCCGAGGAGACGCTGGCCTTCGTGCTCCGAGAAATGACGTCGTCCGAAGGTGGCTTCTTTTCCAGCCTCGATGCCGACAGCGAGGGCGCGGAAGGCCGATTCTATCTCTGGACACCTCAGGAGCTGAAAGCCGCCCTGAATGGCGACGAAGCCGGCGCGGTCGCGACCGCTTTCGACGTGACCGAGAACGGCAATTTTGAGGGCCGGAGCATCCTCCATCCGGTCACGGGGGATGCGACCTCCGTGATGGAGGGAGCCCGCCATCGGCTAATGGCGTCTCGGGACCAACGCGTCCGGCCGCGACGCGACGAGAAGGTGATCGCCAGCTGGAATGGCTTGATGTTGCGCGCCTTCGCCGACGCCGGGAGGGTGCTCGATCGGCCGGACCTCCTGTCGGTGGCGGAAGCGAACGCGCGCTTCCTGCTCTCCCGGCTGCGGGATCGAGCCCGGATGCGCCGGAGCTATAAGGATGGGCGCGCGACCGTGGCAGGATATCTCGAGGACCAGGTCGCGGTGGCCGATGGCCTCCTGAGCCTCTACACGGCGACCTTTGATATCCGGTGGCTGGACGAGGTGCGCGGCCTGCTGGATGAAATGCTGATCGCGTTCTGGGACGAGGGGCGAGCGGCGTTTTTCGATACCGCCGCCGACCACGAGCGGCTGGTGGTTCGACCCCAGGACGTCACCGACAACGCCACCCCCTCGGGCACCTCGATGGCGGTAGACGTTCTGCTGCGGGCCGGCACGTTGCTGGGCCAGGACTCCTGGGTAGAAAAGGCGCACGGCACCCTGGAGCGGCTGGCGCCGACGGCGGCTAAGGCGCCGCTCGCGTTCGGCCGCCTGCTCGCGGCACTCGATTTTCATCTGGGCCGGCCCGTCGAGCTCGCGGTCATCGGCGCGCCGACGGAGCCGGGGACGCGGCGGTTTCTCGATGTTGTGCGCTCGCGATTCTTCCCGAATCTCCTGGTTGCGGTGGGGACGGCCAATGGGAGCGCGCGCTCGGTGCCCTTATTGGCGGACCGACCGGCCATCGGCCCGGGGGCGACCGCCTATCTCTGTGAAGGCTTCGCCTGCCAGGCTCCCACTACCGACCCCGCTGAGCTGGATCGTCAGCTCGACCGGGTGTTGAGCCAGGCCTCGTAGTCGGCCGGCGTGTTGATGTTGCGAAAGGACCGGAGTCCCGGATCGACCGCGCGCAGCTCAGGGGCGGTCAAGTAACGGACGGTGCAGCGCGCCAGCAAGCTTCTGACGCTCCGCTGGCCGGTGCCCAGCATCGTCTCGATCCGCGGCGCCAACGCGCGGCGGTAGAGGGCGCATACGCCCTCGGGCTCATCGTCGAGCAGGGGCACGACGGCCTCACAATCCTGGGCCACGTTTCGCATCAGCGCTCCCAGCGCCGGCTCGACATCGGGCAGGTCACAGGCCACCACCCAGACCAGCGAGTGCCTGGCGGCAAGGAAGCCGGCATGCATACCGGCAAGGGGGCCCATCCCCGGCTGACGATCGTCGATCCGCCGCACACCGGCGAGCTCCAGGCTGGCGGAGCCACCCGCGACGATCGTCTCGTCGACCACCGGCCTCAGCCGGTGAGCGAGATGCTCGATCAGCGTCCGATCGCCCGCTGGCAATCCAGCCTTGTCGCGACCCATGCGCCGGCTGCGGCCGCCAGCCAGGATCACGAGGCTGCAGCCACTGGGCATGCCTAGAGCCTAGCGCGACTGGCTATTGACTCGGAATTGTTCGTCGCCCGACCAGGCAGGATCGGCCTCCACAAAAAAAGACCGGCATCGCGCCGGTCTTTTTTGTTCCTGACTTTTTCGGTTATGGCGATGTTGAGGCGGACGCTGACGCCGATGCTGGGAGCGAGGCTCCCGCCGATGTCGAGGGGGCGACCTGCGTCACGTTGACGCCAACGCCAAACCAGTGCGCGACCGCGAAACCGTAGAAGAGGATCGCCAAGATCACGATCAAGGCGATCAGGAAGATCGCGACTACCGCCGCGCTTGAGCCGTCGCCGTCGTCGTGCTCGTGTACGACTGCCATGAACTTACCTCCCTGGTACCTTGATGACTTAATTGATACCGCGACTATAATATCAGCCGACTCGCGACGGGGTCAATTCCTGAGTTTGTCTGAATCCGGACCCCTGCTGGCGGCTATCAGGAGATGGCGTCCCTCGTCACTCAGGGAAAAAACCTGCCGTGTGCAAATGTGGAAGGTCTGTGTATAAGGCCATCGGGCCGGCTACGGCTTGCGGGCGACGTCTCGCGTGGTGGCCTGGGCGATCGGCCGTATCACCATCTCGTCGATGTTGACGTGTGGCGCTCGGGTAATGGCCCAGACGATGCAATCGGCTACATCGGCGGCGGTCAATGGCTGCATACCCCGGTAGACCGCTGCGGCGCGCTCGCGGTCGCCTTTGAACCGGACAAGGCTGAATTCCGTTTCGACCATCCCGGGTGCGATCTCGGTGACCCGAATCGGCTCGCCCATAAGCTCCAGCCGCAGCGTCTTGCTGATGGCACGGACGGCATGCTTACTCGCCGTGTACCCGACGCCGCCGGGGTAGATTTCGAACCCGGCCACCGAGCCGAGGTTGACGATGTGGGCCTGGGGCGCCCGCCGAAGGAGAGGTAGGAGAGCCTTCGTTACCCGCAGCAGGCCGATAACGTTCGTCTCCATCATTTGCACCCAATCGTCATCGTTGCCCTCGGCCAGCGGCTGTAGCCCCGCAGCCAGCCCGGCGTTGTTAACGAGCACCTCGATCTGCCCGTATTGGGACTCGATGGCACCGGCGAAGGCCTGAATGCTGCTGAAGTCCCGGACGTCCAGGGCCAGGCCCGTGCCGCCGACTGTGCGTGCGACCGCCATCAGCCGATCCTGGCGACGGGCACCCAGCACAACGCGAAATCCGGCACCGGCCAGGCCTCGCGCCGTTGCCTCACCGATGCCCGAGCTGGCACCCGTCACCACCGCGACTCGCTCAGGGGCAGTCATGACCCTAATCGTAGGACCAGGTCACCGCCGGGTCGTGGACTTCACCCTCTGTTCTTTTTCTGCGACGGCCGGTATCCTTTGAAAAGGAGGATTTCCCGGCAGGAGGCAAAGGGGAAGGCATGCACCTGCGCCAGCGTGCGCGTGCGCTCGCGGCGGCGTTGCTTGTCGTCGGAGCCTGTGCCTGGATCACCGGAGTGATCGGGGCCGGCGGCGCCTGGGCTGCAACGACCTCCGACGTGGCGGTGGCGAAGCGTCCGCCACCCAAGCCATCGCCGACGCCAACGCCGACGCCCGCCCCGACGCCAACCCGGCCGCCGCCGCCGACCCCGACTCCCATTGCAACCCCACCGCCAACCGCCGCGCCTCCGCCGCCTCCAGTGTCTGCGTCCACGGCTGCGCCCGCAGCGGCCAACAAACCCGCCACCGTGGCGCCGGTCGCACAGCCGGCCGGCGCGGACAACATCGGCACCCTGCCCTTTGCAGGCGACCCATTCACGGAGGGGTCAGCTCAGGCGATCGCGATCGCCCCGACGCCGCAGGCGGCCGCAGCGGCCGATCCCGGGACCAGCTCCGCTCCCCAGGATTTTTTCCTGTTGCTGGTCCTGGCCTTCATGGCCCTACCGTTACTGCTAGTCATGACCCTGCTGGCCACAGTCCTGACGCGCCGCTGAGCTGAGGCGCCGCCCGTGCGCGGCGCGGCTGATTAGCCCTTGACCGATCCGGCCAGAATGCCCCGCACGAAATACCGCTGCAGCGCAAAGAACACGATCAGCGGAACAACCATCGAGACGAACGCCGCCGCCGTCAGGTACTCGATGTGCTGCCCCAGGCCGCCGACAAGGTTAGTAAGTGTGACTGTCAGGGGGGCGACTTCGGGGGTGCCGCCAACATAGATCAGCGCCACCAGCAGGTCATTCCACACCCAGAGAAATTGGAAGATGACCAGTGACGCGATCGCCGGCACCGAAAGGGGCAGGACCAGGCGGAAGAAGACCGTTACGGGGCCGGCGCCATCGATCTCCGCCGATTCGAAAAGGTCCTGCGGCAGGACCCGAAAGAAATTGGCCAGCAGATAAATCGCGAAGGGCAGGCCGTAGCCCGTATGGGCTATCCAGACTGCGAGGAATCCGGCGTTGAGGCCGAAGAAATTGTTTCCGGAGGTGAGCCCCATGTGGACTGCCAGGGTCAGGAGCGGGATGAAGGTCACCTGCAACGGCACGGCGAGCAATCCAACCAGCGCCAGGAAGATCCAGTCACGGCCCCAGAATCGCATCCAGGAAAACGCGTAGGCGGCGAACGCCGCCACTGCCGTGGGGATGATCGTGGCGGGGATCGTGATCATAAAGCTGTTGAAAAAGCTGGGAGCCAGATCACTCGCACCCAGGACGGCGCGGTAGCTGTCCAGCGTGAAGTTGAAGGGCGGCGCCAGGGCCGTCCACCAGCCGCTGGTGTTGAACGCTCCCCCGGGCCGGAAGGAGTTGATCAGGAGCCCGAGGGTCGGCACGATCCAGGCCAGGGTCAACGCCAGCACGGCCACGTTCAGGCCGGCACTCGAGACATTCGCCGACAGCCGCTGGGACCATCGGGTCCTCGCGGCCTTGGACCGGGCTGGAGGGGTGGCTGGCGGTGCCGCGGTGGCGACGCTCATCGCCTGGCCTCGACGGCTCTGAACTGGCGCAGGTTAAAAATC